>NZ_JBFANH010000033.1:0-104752 GCF_040674755.1 Nocardia sp. NPDC049737
CGTCCGAGCCGTCGAAGCGCATGCGACGAAGTCGCGAGTCTCGACGGCTCGGACGCGAGACACCAGGGGGCCGCGAACACGCCGCGCCGCAGGCGCGGCCAAAAACTCAGAACAGCGGATCGTGACGGATGTTCTTGGTTTGCGTGCCTGCTGCCATGAGTCGGAACTTGGTGGTCTGCACCATCGAGGGTGATCCGACTATCTGCACATCCCGGTCGGACCAGGAACTGTAGCTCGCGACGACCTTGCCGATCTGACCGGTCAACCGAGCTTCCAGTCCTGGCCAGGTGTGCTCCGGTTCGCCGGAATCCAGGTACCACCATGGATTTTCATCGCTCTCGGTGACCGGCGTGACGGTGAGCCATTTATTGGCGGTGGCCAGGTGGCTCAGGATCTCGAGATCGTAGAGGTCACAGGGGTGATGGCCGCCGACGAACAGGTGCACCCGCGGATTGACGCGCCGCTGTGCCATCGCCATGAGCTGGGCGCGCAGGGGTGCGATGCCGGTACCGCAACCGACCATCAGCATTTTGCGTTTCACATTGCGTGGTATGCCGAGTCCGCCGAGCGGTGAGCCGAGCAGCCACTGGTCTCCGATATTGGTGTGGCCGACGATGGCTGGGCTGACCCAGCCGCCGAGCACTCCGCGGATGTGGAATTCGATCTCCCCGTTCGCATTCGCGGGCACCGCTGGGGACAGATAGCGCCACATGCGCGGCCGGGCCGGGATCTGCACGCTGATGTACTGGCCCGCCGCGTATTGCATCGGCTGATTCAATTGCAGCCGTACTACGGCAAGATTGCGCAGCACCTCGCGTCGCTCGACGACGGTCCCGCTCCAGACCGGCGGCGTCGATTCCTGTTCGGCCGCGCCGATCATGGTGTCGCCGATGATCTTCAGGCCCTCGTCCCAGGCTCGGTCGACCTCGTCGGTCCACATCTCGGTGCCCGCGAAAATCCGCATCGCGGACTTCAACGAGGTCGCCACGGCGTTGTAATGCGCGGCCTGCACCCCGTACTTGCGGTGATCGCGCCCGAGTTGGGCGAGGAATGGCAATAACTCATTGGGCTCTTCCAGCCGATCCAACGCATAGGAGATGGCTTTGACCAATCTGTCACGCTGGGAATCCATCGCCGCGGGGAAGAAATCCCGGATGGCGGGATAGTCCGTGAACAGGATCGCGTAGAACGAACTGGCTAGCTTGGCCGAACCCCCCTCCTCCGCAGCAACCGCCTTGAAGGTCGTTCTTATCAATGCGACGGTCCGCGAATCCATTTGTGTCACAACCCCTTTTGCACTCGAACACAAACCTGTGCCGGCGAGTGAGGTGCTGCGGGACACTCGACAGCAGCCGATGCGAACGAGTGTATGCGAGGTTTGCCAGCTACGGAATCAGTCGCATAAACATCACGCATGTAATTCCCTCGAAACGAGGCTCCGCACCACGAAAACCCTTGAAAACAAACCGAAAGAACGAACACGACGGCGAAATCCGTCATATAACCACCGAATTCGGAAGGCCCGGTTTGCAAATTTCATCCCAGTCGGGATCTTGGAGCGATCGCGCGGCAACCCGCGATACGGGTGCGCCCATCCGGCTCAGGCAAACCGCGAGCGCCCGCAGACCCGGCGACCGACGGAATCGACGAGCGGATCCGGCACATAGTTTGCTGAATCAAGGGCCACAGCAAACTTCACAGCTCGGCACATCACCAGCAATCCTCTCGAACCGCGTGCCGAACCCATCGGCTGCCGAACCGATTGTCGGGTAACGAATCCCGAGTCCGGAGTTTGCTCGAGCACTGCCGGCAGTTATTCGAGGCCTCGACCCGATATGCGCAAAGGAAATTTACTTATCCGCGCGAATGACAAAGGCTCCGGGGTCGGCGGAAACCGATTCCCGGAGCCTTTCGCGCTTATCAGCGCCTATTGCGCGGCTTCCACACCACCAGTGCGGTACTGCGTTGCGGCGGCGTTAGATCGGGGCGATACCCCGCACGCAGCCGGTCCAGCTCGGCCGACATCTCGGCGACGCGCTGTTGCAGTTCCTCGACCTGATTGGTGAGTTCGATGATGCGCTTGATGCCCGCCAGGTTGACGCCCTCGTCCTGGGATAGCCGCTGCACCTCGCGGAGCAGTTCGACGTCCCGTGCCGAATAACGTCGACCGCCACCCGAAGTCCGTTGCGGTGTAACCAGTCCGAGACGGTCATACGTACGCAGTGTCTGCGCGTGCATTCCCGCCAACTGGGCCGCCACTGAGATCATGAAGAACTCCGCCCGCGACGCCCCACTGGCTGCCTGCTTCGGATTATCGGACATCACGCACCTGCCCATCCCGCACGTGGATCGAACCCACTGGTCTTCTCCGCCTCCGCATAGCGCTTGAGCGCCTCGGCGGCATTGTCGTCCAGCTTCTGCGGCACGGCCACCTTGACGGTGACGAGCAGATCACCCGCCCCGCCGCCGGGACCGCGCTTGGGCACGCCACGTCCGCGCACCCGCAGGATGCGACCGTCCGCGGTGCCCGCAGGCACCTTGACGCCGACGCGCCCTTCCAGCGTGGGCACGGAAACCGTTGTGCCCAACACCAATTCACTGTAACTGACCGGCAGCACCAGGGTCAGATCGTCGCCGTTGCGGCCGAAGACCTTGTCCTGGCTGACGTGCACGGTGACATAGAGATCACCCGAGGGCGCACCACGCAGTCCGGCCTCGCCCTGTCCGGCCAGCCGGATCTTCTGCCCATCGCTGACACCCGGGGGAATCCGCACCGTAATGGTGCGGGTCCGATTCTGGATGCCGCTGCCGTGGCAGTCGACGCACGGATCATCGATGATCGAACCGGTACCACGGCATTCGTCGCACGGCTCGCTGAAGCCGAACGCGCCCTGGTTGCGGCTGATCACGCCGTTTCCATTGCAGACGGGGCAGACTCGTGGACTTGTCCCCGGCTTGGCGCCGCTGCCGTGACAGGTCGTACACGGCGACGGACTGGTCATCCGCAGCGGAACCGTGACACCTTGCGCTGCCTCGCGGAAGCCGAGGGTCGTCTCGGTCTCCACATCGGCGCCGCGGCGCGGGCGGCGCGCGGTGCGCGTGCCGCCCCGGTTGAACAGGCCGCCGAGCAGGTCACCGAGGCCACCGTCGCCGGCATTCGCCTGACCGAAGATGTCGCCGATGTTGAAGTCCTGCGAGAAGCCGCCGCCCGCACCGGGAGTGAAACCACCACGCCCGTATCCGCCACCGGCGAACAGCTTTCGGGTCTCGTCGTATTCCTTGCGCTTGGCCGGATCCGACAGCACGGCATGCGCCTCGCTGACGGTTTTGAACCGCTCCTCGGCCTTGGTATCGCCGGGATTGGCATCCGGATGCAGGTCACGTGCGAGCTTGCGGTACGCCTTCTTGATCTCGTCCTGTGAGGCGCTGGAGGAGACACCCAGTTCCTTGTAGAAGTCCTTTTCGATCCACTCCCGTTGGCTCACCGGGCATCTCCTCCTCTCGGGTTCTTATTGGTTGTTCGCATTGGCATCAGCATCCGATGCCTCTTCTTCGACCAGATCGGCCACGCCATCGGTTACCCCGACCAGCGCGTGCCGAAGCACTCGATCGCCGAACCGATAGCCCTTGCGCATGACAAGGCCGATCACCGGATCGTGGCCGGAGCCCTCGTGCTGCACGGCCTCGTGCAGGGTCGGGTCGAAAGGCTCACCCTCCGTACCGAACTCCTGCAGACCCTGCTTGTGCAGCGCGTCGGCGAGCTTATCCGCGACCGACTTGAGCGGTCCGGTATCGAGATCGCCGTGCGCCCGCGCACGATCGAGATCGTCGAGTACGCCGAGCAAATCGGAGACCACGGCCGCCTTGGCGGAATCGATGGTGGCCTGCCGGTCCCGCTCGACCCGACGCCGGTAGTTGGCGTATTCGGCGGTCAGCCGCTGCAAGTCGGCGGTGCGCTCGGCCAGCTCCTTGGTGATGGCCTCGGCCAGGATCTCGGCGCCCCCATCGGAACCGATGATGGGTTCGGTGCCGTTCCCGGCTTCGGGACCGGGCCCGGCGGCGGACTGTTCTGCCGCCGGTTCCCGGATTTCACCGGCCTGAGCCGTCTGGTCGCTCCGCTGGCTCCGCTCCTGCGGATCGATCTTGCGGTTGTCGACGAAGGTGATCGGCTCCTGTTCGGAGTTTCCCTCGCTCACTTCTTCTCCGTGTCGACCGGCTCGTCCACGACCTCGGCATCCACGACCTGGTCATCGTTGGCGGAGCTCGCCGCGCCATTGCCGGACGCGGCCTGCTCGGCGGCCGATGCCTCGTAGATCGCCTGACCCAACGCCTGCGATTCGGTCGCGAGCTTCTCCACCGCGGACTTCACGGCCGCGATATCGGTGCCCTTGAGCGCCTCGTTGGCCTCGGAGATGGCCGCCTCGACCTTGGTCTTGACGTCCGCGGGGACCTTGTCCTCGTTGTCCTTGATGAACTTCTCGGTCTGGTGCACCAGCGACTCGGCCTGGTTGCGGGTCTCGGCCTCCTCACGGCGGGCCTTGTCCTCGGCGGCGTGCGCCTCGGCATCCTTGACCATCCGGTCGATCTCCTCCTTGGACAGGCCGGAGCCGTCCTGGATCTTGATCGTGTTCTCCTTGCCGGTGCCCTTGTCCTTCGCGGTCACGTGCACGATGCCGTTGGCGTCGATATCGAAGGTGACCTCGATCTGCGGCACACCGCGCGGGGCCGGCGGAATGCCGGTCAGCTCGAAGGAGCCGAGCAGCTTGTTGTGCGAGGCGATCTCGCGCTCACCCTGGAACACCTGGATCTGCACCGATGGCTGGTTGTCATCGGCGGTGGTGAAGGTCTCCGAGCGCTTGGTCGGGATGGTGGTGTTGCGCTCGATGAGCTTGGTCATCACGCCGCCCTTGGTCTCGATACCCAGCGACAGCGGGGTGACATCGAGCAGCAGGACGTCCTTGACCTCACCCTTGAGCACACCGGCCTGCAGGGCGGCGCCGACGGCGACGACCTCGTCCGGGTTCACGCCCTTGTTGGGCTCCTTGCCGCCGGTCAGCTCGCGGACCAGGTCCGAGACGGCGGGCATACGGGTCGAGCCACCGACGAGCACGACGTGGTCGATATCGGCGACATTGATACCCGCGTCCTTGATCACGGACTGGAACGGCGCGCGAGTGCGGTCGAGCAGGTCCGAGGTGATCTTCTGGAATTCGGCGCGGGTCAGCTGCTCGTCGAGGAAGAGCGGGTTCTTGTCGGCGTCGACGGTGATGTAGGGCAGGTTGATCGAGGTGCTCTGCGAGGAGCTCAGCTCGATCTTGGCCTTCTCAGCCGCCTCACGCAGGCGCTGCATGGCCATCTTGTCCTTGGTCAGGTCGATGCCCGCACTGGCCTTGAACTTGTCGACCAGCCAGCTCACGACGCGCTCGTCCCAGTCGTCACCACCGAGGTGGTTGTCACCGGAGGTGGCGCGGACCTCGACGACGCCCTCGCCGATTTCTAGCAGCGAGACGTCGAAGGTGCCGCCACCGAGGTCGAAGACCAGGATGGTCTGTTCCTTGTCGCCCTTGTCCAGGCCGTACGCGAGTGCGGCCGCGGTGGGCTCGTTGACGATGCGCAGCACGTTCAGACCGGCGATCTGACCGGCCTCCTTGGTGGCCTGACGCTGCGAGTCCTCGAAGTACGCGGGCACGGTGATGACCGCGTCGGTGATCTCCTCGCCCAGGTAGGACTCGGCGTCACGCTTCAGCTTCATCAGCACGCGCGCGCTGATCTCCTGCGCGGTGTACTTCTTGTCGTCGATGGCCACCGACCAATCGGTGCCGATGTGGCGCTTGACCGAGCGGATGGTGCGGTCGACGTTGGTGACCGCCTGGTTCTTGGCGGGCTGACCCGTCAGAACCTCTCCGTTCTTGGCGAACGCGACGATCGATGGGGTGGTGCGCGAGCCTTCAGAGTTCGCGACGACGACCGGCTCGCCGCCTTCGAGAACGGCGACGACCGAGTTCGTGGTCCCGAGGTCGATTCCGACCGCACGAGCCATGGTGGTTCCTCCTAGTTGGTGTAACTACTTGTGTCGGTGCTGGGTATTCGCGGTTTTCGGGCGCTCTACCCGCTCTGCGACATCCGCTCGGGACAACCGAGTCGGGTGCCACGAGACCTCGCCCCAAGCACCTCACGGAGCACGGTCCCAGCAACGCTGAGCGTGGTCGGCTCAATCCTGCACCCATTCGACACCGGGCGTCAACTGAAACTTGAGCCGATCACACTCAATGTTGTCGAACAGCTCAACCGACGGCCCACGCGGTCTATTCCCGATTCGGGGAGAACGGGGTGTCGCCCGCCATTCTCGTCAGGCCCGAGAGCGCGAGCCGGTTGACCACTTCTGATCAACAGTCGCTGGATCCGCCCCGTGCAGGTTGCCCGTGCATCCGGCGGTCCACGAGGATGGCGGCGACGGTGGTGCCGATCGCCGTCGATCCCCCGAGAGGAGTGGAAGTGTCGACGAAGACGCGGTCGTGGTGGGGCTGGGGGAATGTCGAGGATGCGGTCGTCGGCGCGGAGCTGACGGCGCTGACCGCGCGGGTCGCGGCGATGCTGCCCGGTGCGGATCTCACACCACACGAACCGCCGTCGATCGAATCGCTCGGGCTTCCCGAACCACGAGTGACCGCGCCGGATTCGCTCGCCGAGTCGGTGTCGGCGGATCCGGCCGATCGAGCCGCGCACGCGCACGGTCAGGCATTTCGCGATGTGGTGCGCAATCTGCTCGGCGAGGTGCGCAATGCGCCGGATCTGGTCGTTCGGCCGCGCACGGAAAGCGAGATCGTCGATGTGCTCGACTGGGCGGCCGGGGCGAATATCGCGGTAATCCCATTCGGTGGTGGCACTTCCGTGGTGGGCGGGGTCGAGCCGAGATTGCCCAGCCGAGCCGCATCCGCTGCGCCGAGCGCTGCCGGGCCAGACGAATTCGCGGGGGCGATCAGTCTGGACCTCGGCCGTCTCGATCGGGTGCTCGAGATCGATCGCACCAGCCGAGCGGCGCGAATTCAGGCCGGAGTCCTCGGTCCGGCGCTGGAGGATCAACTGCGCGGCGCGAATCTGACGCTGCGGCATTTTCCGCAGTCGTTCGAATTCTCCACGCTCGGCGGCTGGCTGGCCACCAGGGCCGGTGGACATTTCGCGACGCTGTACACCCATATCGATGATCTGGTCGAGTCGATGCGGGTGGTGACGCCAACGGGCACAAGCGAATCGAGGCGGCTGCCCGGTTCGGGGGCGGGGCCGTCGCCGGACCGGATGTTCCTCGGATCCGAGGGGACACTCGGAATAATCACCGAGGCGTGGATGCGCTTACAGGACCGGCCACGTTGGCGCGCAACGGCTTCCGCGCACTTCGACGAATACGCCCAAGCGGTAGCCGCGACCAGGGCCATCGCCCAATCCGGCCTGTACCCGACCAACTGCCGGCTGCTCGATCCGGCCGAGGCATTTCTCAATGCCGGTGCCGCGACGAGCGGCGGCGTGCTGGTACTCGGATTCGAATCCGCCGATCATCCGACGCGCACCTGGCTGGAACGCGCACTCGAGCTGGTCGCCGACCACGGCGGCACCCTTCCCGAACCCGCGCGCTACACCGAATCCACCGAGCACCGAGGAGGTTCGGGCGCGGCCGACACCTGGCGTTCGTCGTTCTTGCGGATGCCCTATCAGCGCGATGCCCTCGCCGCCCAGTCGATGATCGCCGAAACCTTCGAAACCGCCTGCACCTGGGATAAATTCGACAATCTGAAGACAGCGGTGACCGAGGCCGCGAACGCGGCTATCCGATCAGTCGGCGCTACCGGCGTGGTGACCTGCCGCTTCACCCATGTGTATCCGGACGGTCCGGCACCTTATTTCGGCATCTACGCCGCCGGTCGCTGGGGCAACACGCTAGCGCAGTGGGATGACATCAAAGCGGCTGTCTCCGAGGCACTCTCGGCCGCGGGCGGGACCATCACGCACCATCACGCGGTGGGCCGGGACCACCGACCCTGGTACGACCGCCAGCGTCCCGACCCGTTCGCGAATGCGCTGCGGGCCGCCAAATCCGCGCTGGATCCGGCCGGAATCCTCAATCCCGGCGTGCTGATCTGAGCTCAGCACTTGTCCGCTTGGCGGGCCAAGCCCGGATGGATGCCGGGGATCAGTCCGTTCGCCGCCGCGGTGCGCTGCAGTAGGTCGACCAGGGTGGCGCGCTCGTCCGGATCGAGCGCAGCCGTGATGTCCGCATTCAATCCGGTCACGATCTCCTCGGCCCGGGTGAGTAGCTCATGCGCCGCGGGCAGTAGGTAGACGGCGTGCGCGCGCCGGTCCGTCGGATGTTTGCGCCGCTCGACGAGTCCGCGCTTCTCCAGTTCGTCCACCAGCCCGACCATCACATTGCGATGGATCCGCTGCGCCTCGCACAACTGTTGCTGCGATTGGCCGTCATTGGCACGCAAGATCCGCAGCGTGCCGTAGTGGCGCGGACTGATGCCCAGCGGAGCGAGCAGGTCGGCGAAGCGCTGAGCGACATGGAATCCGAGCTGGCCGAACAGGAAGGCAGGGTGCTCGGACAGCGGCACGAAGGTCGGATCGGTCACACATCGAGCATACCGCGGTCAATGCACTCTTAGTGATTGCACACTTGATTGATAATCACTTCATGTGCATAGTTTGAAGTGTCGCCCTACTCCACCGATTCGAAAAGAGCCTGCTCGTGGATACCGACATTTCCCCAGGCGCGGATGCGCCCCCACAACTCGACCCGCGCCGCTGGATCGCCTTCGCGGTCGTGCTCGCCGCGGGCTTCATGGATCTGCTCGACGTCACCATCGTCAATGTCGCGGTGCCGAGCATTCAGACCGATCTGGGCGCCCAGTATTCGCAGATCGAATGGATCATCTCGGCCTACGTGCTCGCCTTCGCCGCGGTACTGATCACCGGCGGACGGCTCGGCGATATCTACGGCCGCAAGCGCATCTTCCTGATCGGCATGACCGGATTCACGCTGGCCTCGGCCGCCTGCGGCTTCAGCTCGGACCCGACCATGCTGATCACCTCCCGGTTCGTCCAAGGCGCGATGGCGGCGCTGATGGTTCCGCAGATCCTCGCCATCATCCGTGCCACCTTCCCGCAGCAGGAACGCGCCAAGGCCATCGCCATCTACAGCGGAGTCGGCGGCTCGGCCTCGGCGGTCGGACTGTCACTCGGCGGACTGCTGGTGCAATGGAATCTGTTCGATCTGGACTGGCGACCGATCTTCCTGGTCAATGTGCCGGTCGGGATCGCGGCGCTCATCGCCGCGACCATCGTCATGCGGGATTCGCGCTCGGCGGCCGCACCACGACTGGATCCCATCGGCATGGTGCTGGCGATCTCCGCGGTACTCCTGCTGGCCTATCCGCTCACCGAGGGCCGCCGATTGGGTTGGCCCGCATGGACTTTCATCATGATGGCGAGCACCGCGGTCATCTTCGGCGCATTCGTCGCCTTCGAGCGACGGCGGGCGCGGACCGTCGGATCACCGCTGATCGATCTGGAGCTGTTCCGGTCCCGTCCGTTCACCGTCGGCCTCGCTAGTTGGCTACTGTTCTGGATCGGGCTCGGCGGGTTCTTCCTGATCTGGACGCTGTTCATGCAGGCCGGGCTGGGCTGGTCGGCGATGCGGGCCGGGCTCACGGCGGTCTTCTTCGCGGTCGGCGCAGGCATCGGGGCCGGAGTTTCGGTGAGCGTGCTCGCGCCGCGGCTCGGGCGGATCGTGCTGGTCGCCGGTGGTGTGGTGAATGCCGGTGGATTCGCGCTGTACGGATGGCTGGCCGCGCATTACGGTGCGTCGATCGCGTCGTGGCAGATGGTGATTCCACTGATCATCACAGGTGCCGGATTCGGCATGGTGGTCGCACCGACCATCGACCTGCTGCTCGGTCAGGTGCCCGCGCGTGAGGCGGGGGCGGCGTCCGGGCTGCTCAATACCGGTCAGCAGCTCGGCACCGCGCTCGGTGTCGCATTGGTCGGCGTGGCGTTCTTCGGTCAGCTGGACCATGATTCGGCACGCGGGGTCGAGGCGGTCACGCCGCAGGTGCGCACCGAACTCTCGACGATCGGTCTTCCGGAACCGGTACAGGACCAGATCATCGCGAATTTCGTTGCCTGCGTTCGTGATCGGTCGGCGCAGATCGATCCTACGGCCGTCCCGGACAGTTGCCAGAGCTCCGATGCGGCCAATTACGCTGTGACACAGGTGCTCACCGATGCGGGCGAACGGGCCAATGCGGTGAATTTCGCCAACACCTTCCGCTACACGCTGTGGTACGGGATCGGCCTGCTGGCCATCATGTGCCTCGGCTTCCTCGTACTCCCCAGGAGTGCACGGCTCGAGCAGCACGAAATCGACGATCCTCTGGAACTGGTACCGACGGGAGTCTGAGTTGAAAGTACTTGCTATCGGCCGTCGCCCGGAGATTGTGGACACCGCGACCAAGTTGTTGCGCGCCAATGGTTTTGCAGCCGTGGGTGTCGTCGCCGACGCCGAAGCGTTTCGGGTACTCGATACCGGCGAGATCACCGATCTGATCATCGGCGGCGGCGTGGAACCGGATTCGCGTGCGGCACTGAAGCAGAAGGCCGCCGACCAGCACATCACCGTGCACGAGGCCGAGCGCGGCGGGCGCGGTATCGAGGAATACCTGAACGAAGTGGTCATTGCGATGCTGGAGCGTCAGTAGTAGCGGGATGGCGGCTCCCCCGTCCCCGGGGAGCCGCCATCCCGTGCCGACGTCACCCGACCCCCTGGGCCCCCTTCCACATGCCGCGAAGCCGAGGCACTCGCACAGGCAACTGTCTGATCCAGACGTGCGATTTTCGCTGGATTCGACGTACGCGGCAGTAGGGTGGCGGCAAAGGGAAGCTTCGAGCCCACCGCGCGCCGCCGATCCGAGGAGTTCGTCAATGAGGGCCGCCGTCGTCACCAATACCAAGTTTTCGGTGGAGGAGTTGCCGACACCGACGCCCGGGCGTGGGCAGGTGCTGATCAATGTGTCGCGATGTGGCATTTGCGGGTCCGACCTGCATGCTCGCGCCCATGCCGACGAGATGGCCGAATTGGCCGCACGCACCGGATACGACCAATTCATGCGCGCGGAGCAGAGTGTGGTGCTCGGACATGAATTCAGCGGCGAGATAGTCGATTACGGGCCGGGCTGCCGCAAACGCTGGCGGACGGGCACGCCCGTGGTGGCACTGCCGATCGTGCGCCACGACGGTGCACCGCAGCTGACCGGGCTCTCGACGGCCGCGCCAGGTGCATATGCCGAGCAGGTGGTGGTGCAAGAGTCCATGACAATGCCGATCCCCAACGGAGTTTCGGCCGAACATGCCGCACTCACCGAGCCGATGGCCGTCGCCTGGCACGCGGTGCGCAAGGGGCGGGTCGGCAAGGGGCAGACGGCTTTCGTAATCGGCTGCGGCCCTATCGGTTTGGCCGTTATAAGCATGCTGAAGGCGGCTGGCGTGCGCACCGTTGTCGCCAGTGACTTCTCACCACGTCGCCGCGAACTCGCCGTCGGCTGCGGCGCCGATATCGTCGTCGATCCCGCGACCGAATCCCCTTGGGCAGCAGCGCCGAAGCGCGGGCGGATCAATGGTGTCACCGACATTCTCAGCCTCGGTTTCGACACCATGGAACGGCTGCGCCGCGTCCCGAATCTGCCGTGGTGGTACGTCTTCCGGCTGGCGCATTCGCTCAATGCGGGTCCGGCGGGCCCGGCAATCTTCGAATGCGTTGGTGTGCCGGGCATTATCGATCAGATCCTGATGGCCGCGCCGCCGCTGTCGCGCGTGGTCGTGGTCGGCGTCTGCATGGAGACCGACCGCTTCCAACCGGCGATGGCCATCAACAAGGAGATCGAACTCCGCTTCGCCTTCGGCTACGACCCCGGTGAATTCCGCGACGCGCTGCATATGATCGCCGACGGGAAGGTCGACCCGGCTCGCTTGATCACCGGCACCGTCGGGCTGGATGGTATCGATAATGCGTTCAGCGCGCTGGCCGATCCGGAACAGCACGCGAAGATCCTGATCGACCCGGCCAGTACCGCGACGACGCCCTGAAGCTCAGCCGAGGTGGCGGTCGCGGTCAGGCTGCCGATCGAGCCACGAGGGCGTGGCGGTGTCCGGGTAGCTGAGCGCGGGTGCGCCGTGTTCGAGGTAGGCGGCGTGGCCCTCCATCCGGGCACGGAAGGCCTGCCAGATGCGGCGCGACGGCTCGGGTCCGGCGAAGGTGTCCACGGTGTCGACGCGGACCCACTGCCAGCGGTCCAGTTTCGCCCGCAGTTGGATGACCGATTCGTCGCCGAGTTCGCCGCAGTCGAAGATGTAGCGGATTTTGTCGCCGGCGGGTTTCTGCTCCCAGTCGTGCACGAGCAATCGGCACGGCGGGCGGTCGAGGCCGAGTTCTTCGCGGATCGCGCGACGACAGGCCGCTGCCGGTGATTCGCCCCGCGCGACAATGCCGCCCGGAATGTCCCAAGCGCCCCGATCGTCCGGATGGACCAGCAGCACGTCCTCGCTGCGCACGAATAGCGCTCCCGCGGCCAGTCTCACCTGGGCGAATGGTTTCGCGTCGCGGTCCGACATCACCTCACGACCTTCCTTCGCCGGGTCCGGAAATACGCGGGTTCGGCGGAGTTGCCGCCGTTTGGCCGCACCTGCTGCGACGATGGGCACGGTCTCTCCACTTGTACACCAGCAGCGCGCATACGTCCTCGAACAGCTCGAGAAGGTGGGCTAAGCATGGCCGAGAAGATCTTCGACATCGTGTGGGATGCGATCGATGACATCCGGGGTGACGTCGAGAATATGCGGCTGCGGTCGCAGTTGATATTCGAACTGACCGACCGGATCGCGGCCGAAGGCTGGAGTCCGGAGGCCGCCGCCGAGCACCTAGACGTCACCACCGCGCGGATCTCCGACCTGCTGGGCGGCCGAACGCAGCTGTTCAGCCTGGACGCGCTGGTCAATATGATCGCCGCGGCCGGTCTCCGGGTGCGGATGCTGATCACCTGAGCCTCAGCTCGCGGCGAGCACCTCATCGGCGATCTGGCGGTCCAATGTGACGCGGACCAGCGCTGCGGCCAGATCGGCGGTGTGGTTTTCCGGCGCGAGTTCGGCCAGGCGGTCCGGATCTTTCGGGAGTCGGACGCGTTCGGCGCCGCTCAGCGCGCGTTCGTCGAAATGCGGTCGGGCCCAGGTCCATACGTCCTGGACTTCACGCAGGAAGATATCGCTGCCGGTCGGTCCGATGCCCTGGAACTGTTGCAGCAGTTCGGCGGCACGGGACGGATAGTGCTCGGCTTCGTCGGCGAGTTTGCGCAGATCGCCGCCGTAGCGGTCCAGCACGCGCGACGCGTTCGCACCCAAGCGCGACGCCGTACTTTCGTCATACCGCTTGTAATGGGCGCGCCCCAGTGCGTCGACCAGTTCCTGCCAGTCGGCGTCCGCGACCCGCTTCGGGGTGCGATATCCGCTGCTCACCAGCTCCTTGCCCGCCGCGACGGCGATATCGGCGGAGATCCGGGTGCTGAGCAATTCGGCGAGCATGAGGAGTTGGAATAGTGGAGCGGGTTTATCGGCCAAATTGATACCGGCCTCGGCCGCGTAGCCCGTGCCCGCCCGGTCCAGCAAAGCGTTCACCACATCTTTTTGAGTCATCGCATGCTCCTGGGTTCGGATATCCGGGGCGTACCCATGGGTCGCGGGTCCACACCCGGGACTACACCGCGTAATCCTTGGCGACGACCGTGCGGGCGACCTTCTGCGGCGCACCGCCGATCAGTCCCCGCCACGGCAGATACGGCAGCAGGCGGACATTGAGATTGCGCATGCGGATCATCGAATTACTCGGCGGCGCATACCACTTGCCGACGCCCTCGGCGAAGGTCTGGCAGGCCCGCACCATCGGGAGCATTTCCGCGCGGTAGCGGGCGAAGGCGATGGTGTGATCACCACCCGCGGCCGCGAGTTCACCGGCCAGAATGTATGCACCGACCAGCGACAACTCCGCGCCCTTCGACTGCGCTGCAACGTTTCGAAGCGAACTGGACGGCGGTGCTCGAATCGATTGCCGAGCACCGCGGCCTCTGGTCGGCGACCTTCGACATCCTTACCCAATCGGGTCAGGACGAGGCGACCCGCGAACAGTTGGCGGCAAGTCTCGACGAAGCTCGCCGTGGGTTGGCCCGGCTCTTCGAGGGCATCGCTGAATCCGATACCAGCGGCGGGCGCGCAATCGGGTCCCTCTACCAGGCGCTACTGACGGGGCTTGCCGCCCAGGTGCTGATCGATCCGGACCACGCGCCGTCCGGAAAGGACCTGGCTGCCGCCTTGCACCGAATCACCAGCTGAAATGGTGGCTGCGGGAGCGACCATTCGACTCGCCTCGATGAACTGAACCGCCATTCGACTCAGCTCGGTGCGGGACTATTCCGGCAGCAGGCTCAAAGTTCCTTCGGCGCTGCGAGCTGCGGTGAGGCAGGCGGTTGTGGTGAACTGATCGGCAAGCGGGTGGCGGGCACGGGCACGCCATTTGCGCACGGCGGCCATGGCCTGGGAGCGCTGGACTGCGGGGTCGGTGCCGAAGGGCAAGCCGAGTCGCAGATGCGGGGCGACGCCGGAGCCGCCGATCAGGCGGTGCAGTTCGGCGAGATCCGCTGCGGGCAGGGCCAATTCATCGGTGCGCAGGCGACCGAGCAGGCGGAGTTCAGCGAAACCGTGCACGTCGGCGAGCAGGGTGCGAACTCTGGGTAGCAGCTGATCGGCGGAGGTGCCAGGGTATGCGGTGAGCACACGCGCCAGGGCGGTGAGGGCCGAGTGAGCCTTGAGTTGATCGGCGCGCTGGCCGAATTGGACGTCGAGGACCGAGCGGAGTTCGTCCACGCCGCTGCGGTTGGTCAATTCCGCTGCCAGCGCAGCGGAGTCGCGCACGCCGAGGCGGATCAGTGTGACCGCCATGCGAATTCCGAAGAGGCCGAAACGTGCCGCGAGCTGGGCGCGGAGTTCGGGCGGGACCGGGAGTGGAATATCAGCGCGCGCGAAACGATCTGCCGAGAGCAAAGCGGCGCTCAACTCCTCGACCGGGACCCGGGCCAGCGCCTCGAAGGCAGCGAATTCCTGCTGACGCAGCGTTGCCGCGGCGAATGCGAGCAGACCGGCGACCGGAATTACCGCCTGACACAGTCCCGTTCGCTCCAACTCACCAGCGAAACGTGCTGCGACGTCGCGGGCGGAGTGCAGGGCATCGATCCGGCCCGCGCCGATCTCGTCGGCACGCGAGACCACACCGATAACCCCCAGCGGACCCGAAATGCCCTGCGCGCCAGCAGTTCCGGCACCGACCTGTTCGAGGAACCGGACATCGGCATCATCGAGCCGACGCAGCAGATAGACCACGGCGTCCGCGCCCGGAGCCGATACGGCCGCCGCGCCGTGCTCGCCGTCGGCATCACCGGGGGTAAGCAGTCGCGCGGTGCGCAGTGACACCTCCCGCGACAGCGACGATGTCCCCGGGGTGTCGATGATGGTGGTGTTCGCCAGTGCGGCGGCGGGCCACTCGACCTCGAGATGGTCGACCTCGCGCGGTCCCGGCGCATTCCAGTTCAGTCGTTCCAGATCGAAGGTGAGCCCGTGCGTGCCGCTGCCGCGGCGCACCACCACATTCGCCGTCGAGCCGTCGGGTGCATAAGCCGTGACGCTCGGGGTCGAGCCGTTGCGGTACCAGGTGACCACGCGCGTGCATTCGGTCGCGTCGGTCGGAGCGATATCCTGACCGACCAGGGAGTTGAGCAAGGTCGACTTGCCCGCCTTCAACGAACCCGCCAGCGCCACTCGCAGCGGCTGATCCAGGCGGCGCGCACAGTCGGCCAACAGCGCACGCGGTCGCGGCTCACGGGGAAATGCCTGTCTGGCCGCGGCGACCAGCTGATGCGCCTCGGCGACAATGCCGGGCGAACGCCGAACATCATGCCGGGTCACGTCTCTTCTCACGGGGTTACCGTACCGGCGGCCCCTTTCCGCGGCGCGGCGATGGCCGGTTGCATAGCATCCGCATAGCGTCGCAGCTCGGCGACCATGTGCAGTTGCCGGTCGAGCACCGCGCAGCGCTCGGTGCGGCGGGCCGTTTCCATATTCGCCGCCTCCTGCGCGGCCCGCAGCGAATCGTCGATGGAGCGCAGGCTGCGTTCGGCGACACCGGTGTAGTGATCGCGCAACGCCCGATGGATGCGGTGCAGGCGGTCCTTGGATTCCTTGCCCGCCTGGAAAGCGACGTCGTCGATGAAACGCCGGATGGCGACCTTGGCCTCGTTGCGGCGGCGGGCCAGTCTGGCCTGCTTGTCATCGCGGAAAGCCTTGCCGCCCACCAGGACACCGGCACCGATCGAGATCGGATTGAGCATCGCCAACCCAGCGAAGGTGGTCGCGAGCCCGACCATCAACACGCCACCGTATGAGCCGCGCATGCCGATCAGAATCTTGCTGCCGAAGCCGATATCGGGCTCCAGATCGGCGAGGGTGCCCCCGCCCGCGCGGCTGTCCTCAGTGTGCAGGCCGGAGCTGACATCCGGCAGTTCGACCATGCCGATCTCGGTGAAATGCTCGGCGACCCGCTCGGCGAGTTCCACGGCGCGGGTATGCGTCCACAACAGGTTGTCGCCCAGCGCGGTGTCGATATCGCCGGTGAGCCATTCGGCAATCCGGTCCCAATGGCGGCCCGGATCGTGCTCATCGATCCATTCCTCACCCGTTCTGGCGATCTCGCGCAGACGCTCGCGCAGATCGTGATCGACATCGCCGGCCAGGTCGGTGATGCCGTCGGAGAGGGTCAACTGCCAGGCCGAGGTGCGCCGATGCAGATCCTCGGCGGTGGTCTTCGCCAACTGCAGCTCGCGCACCGCCATCGCGCCCTGGCGGGGATCGCGCAGCGCGACCAGTTCACTGCCGAGCGCGAGCGCCAAATGCTCTGCGGCCGACTGGATGTCGTGCGCCACCGCGACCAGGGTCGCGGCTTGGTCGCGGGCCACCACCTGTTCACGCAGGAACTGGTACAGCACACCGAAGCCCGATTCGACGCCGAGCTGCTGGTCCTGCAGCAGCATCGCGTGCCTGCGCAGTACCGCGGAAACCGGGATGATCGGCACCTCGACCCGGGCTCGGCCCAGATGACCCTGATCTGCCTCGTGCACTTGGCGCCAATGCGGATACAGGTCGATCTTGGTGAGCAGCAATGCGGTGGTCGGGCACAGTTCGCGGACCTGCCGGAGGAAGGTCAGCTCCGGTTCGGTGAGTTCGGTGGAGGCATCCGAAAGCACCAGAACCGCGTCAGCGGTCGCGACCAGGCCGAGTACGCCTGCCGCATAACCACTTCCGTGTCCGCCAACGCCGGGGGTGTCCACCAGGACTATGCCGTCGGCGAGGAGCGGATTCGGAAGTTGGATCTCGATGCGCAGCACCCGACGACCGTGGGCCTGCGGTGTGTGGACGGTGATCATGCCGATCTCGTCGACCGGTACCGGAACGCGCGCCTCCTCGGTTCCGCTCGGACCGGCCAGCACCAGTTCGGCATACGGTTCGGGGCCGTGCGAGAGCAAGGTGGGGACCGCGGTAGTCGCGTCATCGCCGACCGGGCAGATCTCGAGATTCAACAGGGCATTGACGAAGCAGCTCTTGCCCTGACCGAGGTGTCCGACGATCACGATGCGGCGACGCGGATCGCGGACCCGGTCGGCCGCCATTTCCAGGCGACCGACCAGATCATTGCGACCCGCGGCGCGCGCCGCGGCGATGGTTTCACCCAATACCGTCAGCATCGGTACCGCGGGCGGTTGAGCATTCACTGCGGGTGTCCCCATCGAACCTCTTTCGTACGAATATCTCTTAGTGCAGGAAGGCGTCGCCGCCGAGATCGCCGCCGGCATGTCCGGCCAGATCGGTACCTGCATGAGTATCGGTGAAGAGGCTGGAATCGCTGTGGCCGGTGACCGAGGTGTCCAGATGCGAACCCGCCGAACTATCCAGTCCGGAACCGAAGGCGTTGGAAACGTCCAGCGACGACCAGGTATTCGCGGTGGACCCGACGGTCGAGGAGGCGCCGGTCAGTGTGGAACCGGCGTGGCCGCCCAGATCCGCGGCGCCGTTCGCGCTGGTCTGTGCCGCGGCGCCGGAGTGCACCGTGGAGTCGACGCTCGACGAGAGTCCGAGGCCCGCATCCGCTGTGCCACCGACACCGGTAGACAGCCCTGTCGCCAAACCGGATCCGGCATGCGCACCACCGTCGATGCCCCCGCCGAGACCGGTTTCCAGACCGCTACCGGCGTGGACGCCACTGCTGATTCCGCTGGAAAGACCGGTCTCCAGCCCCGTGCCCAGATGCGTTCCGGCGTCGACGGCACCCTGTGCTCCGGTCGACGCACTACCGCCGAGCCCGGTAGCCGCACCGACTCCGGTTGACAGCCCTGTCTCCAAACCGGTCGCCGCATGGCCCCCGGCGTCAGCAGCACCGCTCAAGCCTGTGGACAGACCCGCACCGAGCTCCGAACCCGCATGCGCACCAGCACCGACCGCGCCACTCACACCCGACGACAGACCCGCACCGAGCTCCGAACCCGCATGCGCACCAGCACCAACGGCACCACTCACACCCGACGACAGACCCGCGCCGAGATCGCCACCAGCCTGTGCACCAGCGCCGATGCCCGTGGGCAGGCCCGCACCGGCTTGCGTCCCGGCGCCGACCGCACCACCCAGGCCTGTGGACAAACCGCCACCCAGATCAGCCGCGCCACCGATGGCGCTGGAGAACCCGGACGTAGCGTGCGTCCCAGCGTCACCCAGATCCGCTCCAACCTGCGTGCCGCCGTTGAGAGCACCGCCCAGAGTGCTCGACAACCCGCCACCGAGCTCAGCACCCGCACCGAGCGCTGCACCGGTAGCCAAACTCGACTCCAGTCCCGTCGTCACCTGAGCACCGGTACCGATCGCCGACGAAGCCCCACTCGACACCCCACCACCGAGCCCAGCACCGGCATCCAGCGCACCGCCCAGCCCAGCCTCCAGCCCACCACCGAGCCCACTACCCGCATGTGCCCCCGCATCGAAAGCGCCCTCGATCCCGGATGTCGCCTGCGCCCCAGCATCAACAGCACCGCTCAACCCTGTGGACAAACCACCCCCAACTCCCGCAGCCCCACCAATCCCGGTGGACAGCCCCGCTTCCAGACCGCTCGCCGCCTGAGCACCTGCATCAACCGCACCGCCGAGCCCTGTGGACAAACCACCCCCCAGATCCGCACCAGCCTGTGCACCGGCACCTGCTGCCCCCTCCAGACCAGTCGACAAACCACCGCCGAATTCAGAACCCCACTGCGCACCACCACCGAGCGCACCACCAATTCCAGTGGACAACCCGGATTCCAAACCACCGGCCGCCTGCGCCCCAGCATCAACAGCACCACCCAACCCCGTGGACAAACCGCCACCCAGGTCAGCACCAGCCTGTGCACCGCCGCCAACAGCACCGCTCAGCCCCGTGGACAGATCGGCACCAGCCTGTGCACCAGCATCAGCCGCATCCTCCAGCCCCGTCGACAGACCGCCACCCAGGTCAGCCCCGACCTGCGTCCCAGCGCCGACAGCACCACCCAAGCCTGTGGACAAACCGCCACCGAGATCGGCACCAGCACCAGCCGCACCCTCCAGCCCCGTCGACAGATTGCCACCGAGCTCAGAGCCCAGGTGCGCACCACCATCGAGCGCGCCACCGATTCCGGTGGACAACCCGGATTCCAAACCACCGGCCGCCTGCGCACCGGCATCAACAGCACCACCCAGACCGGTGGACAAGCTGCCGCCCAGGCCGGTGGATACGCTGCCACCCAGATCGGAACCCGCTTGCGCGCCGGCGTTCACCGCGCCTGTGAGACCTGTGGACAAATCGGCGTTCGCGTCGGCTGCGGTGCCGATTGCGCTGGAGAATCCGGTCGAGGCCTGGGCGCCGGCGTCCAGTGTGCCGCCGAGGCCGGTGGACAGGCCGGCTTCGAGGCCCGATCCGGCTTGGGCACCGGCATCTACTGCCCCGCCGAGACCGGTCGACAGGCTGCCACCAAGGTCGGCACCCCCGTCGAGTGCTCCACCGAGGCCGGTCTCCAAGCCAGAAATCGCATGTGCGCCTGCGTCGATCGTGCCGCCGAGACCAGCGCCGAGATCCGCGCCGACCGCACCACCGAGACCAGCCCCGAGACCCGTCGCAGCTTCGGCACCCGCATCCACCACACCACCCAGACCAGCACCCAGATCCGCACCCGCCTGACCACCCACACCAAAAGCACCACCAAGACCCGTCGCAGCCTGAGCACCCGCATCCACCACACCACCGAGGCCAGCGCCGAGCTCGCCGCCCGCACCGACAGCGCCGCCGAGCCCGGCCGAAAGACCAGCGCCCAGGTCGGCGCCCGCTTGGGCACCGGCGCCGAGGGCACCGCCGAGGTCAGCACCCAATTGGGTGCCCGCTCCGATGACGCCGCTCAGCCCGGCACCGAGGTCGGCACCCGCGTCGACTGCGCCACCGAGACCCGTCTCCAAGCCAGAAATCACCTGCGCGCCGCCGTTCAGGCCCGCACCAAGAGCTCCCGCCAGACCCGTGCCGACCTGCGCTCCGGCACCGAGCGCACCCTCCAGGCCGGTGGCCAGATCCGCACCAGCCTGCGCACCCGCACCGAGCGCGCCCCCCAGCGCACCACCGAGACTCGTCACGGCCTGCACACCGGCGCCGATGGCGCCGCCGAGACCGGCGGTCAGATCCGCGCCCGCGCCGACAATGCTGCCGAGACCGGCGCCGAGGTCAGCGCCGGCCTGCAGGCCAGCTCCGATCGCGCCGTTGAGCCCGGCACCCAGGCCGAGATCGGCGCCGAGGTCGATATCGGTGCCGAGGTCCACGCCCGCATCGGCGGCCGCGCCGAGTCCGACCGCGGCGGCGGTATTGGCACCGGCGGCGGCCCCGGCCTCGGCGGCTCCAGCACCACCGGCCGCCACAATCGCCGACAGCTGCGAGCCGCCGGCGATCAGGGCCGATTCGGCGACCATGGGGGCGACGGCGGCGATGTCCTCCGGCGTCACGGCGGGCAAACCGGCAGCTGCCAGCGCCTGGCCGGGATTGGCGCAATAACCCACCGCCGCCTCGTGGTCACGGAGCAGGTTGAGAATGAACTCCAGAATCGCGTTGGGTGTCATCGAAATCATCTCCTGGATGAGCGGACCCTCGCGATCCGCAGTCGTTGGAATGCTTTTCACGCTAGGGACGCCCGGCGTTACTCCGAAACGGGGCGCACCCCTACTACGCACCGAACGTTCCGGTTAGGGGCACCCGAACCGTTAGGGGAATTTCCCCGCAACTTCCCCGACTAAGTAACGGCGGACGCCCAGCAACCGACAGAAGTGGTGCGGCTGGCAGGTCAACTCCGCCTTCCTGTCCACACAACAGCGACTACCGGGCCACAGAGTTTTCGAACGGGGTTCTCGAATGACAGAGCGTCTGGCGCTCGGCATCACTGTCGGAGCGTCGAATTCGGTCGCCGTGGCGACCCCGGGGGACGGCGGCGACTATGACAGGGGCCACTCCGGCGACTCTGTCATCACTCATCCGAGTGTGTTGCGCCTCGCCCCGCATGCTGCGCCCGCATTCGGCAGCGGTGCCCGACCCACCGGCAGGCACTCGAGTGACGTAGTACTCGAGGGCTTCCTCGCCCGGGTCGGTGATCCGGTGGATATCCTCGCCGAGGACGGAACCGCCCACTCCGCAGCGGATCTCGTGTCCACCGCGGTCGGCTGTCTGATCGATGAGGTCGGCGCCGGTGCCGCGCATTCCATCGTCGCCTGCCATCCGGCGTGGTGGTCGCGACATACCGTCGATGTGCAGCGGGCCGCGCTGGATCGCGCGGGCCTGCGCGAGGTGACCTTGGTTCCGGAGCCGACCGCGTCGGTGCGCTGGCTGGAGGCCGCGCACGGCCCGCTCGGCGACGACACGGTTGTCGTATACGACCTCGGCGCGTCCGGCCTTACCGTCTCGGTGGTGCGCACCGGCGCGCAGGCCGCCGTGCTCGGCGCGCCATTGCGCACTACCGATGTCGCCGGCGCCGAATTCGATCTGCTGGCCATGCGCTATGTCCTGGCTAACGCCTTGGGTGGAAATGATTTCGATCCGTTCGATCCGGTGGTGGAACGGGAATTGTCGGCATTGCGCGATCGCTGCCGATATGCGAAAGAAGAGCTTTCCACAAATACCGCGACGGTTGTCCCGGTCCGTTTGAACCCGGCCGATCACCACGCCGAAAACATCCGACTGGTCCGCGACGAACTCGAGGACCTACTGCGCGGGCCTTTACTGACCTCGCTCGATCTCATCCGCGATGCGGTACATCGCGCCGGACTCGATATCGGTGATATCGGCAGAGTGCTGCTCACCGGCGGCGGCGGCGCGATCCCACTGGTAGCCGAGTTGATCTCCACCGAATTCGGACTCCCCGTGGTCGCGGCGCCGCAGCCGCGGCTCACCAGCGCGCTCGGCGCCGCGGAACTGGCCGCGGACCTGTTGTCGATCACCGTGGATCGCACACCGGTGGCAGCCATGGGCAGCAACGCACGCACCGAGGAACTGCCCACCGTGCCGCGGCCGGTCGAAAAGTCCGCGACCCGCCCGACCAGCAGTGCGGTAGCCAGCGGTGGCGTTTCGCGCGATGACACCGAGCCCAAAAAGACCCTGCCCGGCACGAGCGAGCGACGCCGCAGGCTCAGCGGCCGCCAACGCGCCGCCATCATCGCGGGCGCGGCCCTGGTGCTCGGCGCACTCGCGACGGGCACCGTCGCCATCGGCACCGGCGCGCAGTCCGGCCCGACCCCACCCGCGAGCTCCGATCCGACAACAACGCCAGGCGCGTCCGTCGTCGCGGCGACCGATGGCGGCACTTCCACCGGCGCGGCGACGACCTCCGCGAAGGATTCGCCCGTCGGCAGTCCGAAATCGAAACCCGCTGCAGGACAACCTGCTTCTGCCGCAACGAGCACCGTCGCCGGCACGAGCAGTCAACCTGCCGCAGCCGAGTCCACCGACGGCCAGTCCACCCAGAGCCAACCAGCTCCCGCCCAACCGGCACCGGCCACCCAGCCCGCGGCGGAAGCTCCGGTAACGCAAACCCAACCCGCGCCACAACCGCAGCCGGCCCCGCCGACGCAGGTGCAGGTTCCGACCGTGCCGTCCCTGCCGACGAACACCTTGGGCGATGCGGTCGGCGACACCGTCGGCGGCGTCGTATCCGCACTGCCCAAGATCCCCGGAGGCAGATGATGGGTGATATCGCCTTCGACACGCTGCCCTGCGCACGCGAGATCTTCCGCGAATTGGACTCCGCAGATCGGGAACCGGTCGTCTATCTGATCAGGGGCCGTTCCGGCTCCGGCAAATCCACCCTCCTCTCGGTGATCCGGGCCCGCCTGCGCGCCCACGGCATCCCATTCCGGGATGATCCAGTGATGCCCGAACACCTTGCAGCGCAAGCCAACTCGGCTAACGGAGCGCATGCGATGGCAGACGTCCCCCGCGCCGACGGGCGGCGCCCCAACCACGATGACGCGCTCACCGGCAACGGCGCGGCCCACGCCACCGGCGACGGATACCGAACCCGAACCACCGAAAAACCCACCATCATCCAGCGCCCCGATAACGGAGCGCATGCGATCCACCGCACCGACGGCGCACACCCACGAAAACCGCGCCCGGCCCTGATCATCGACAACGCCCACACCCTGAGCCAATCGGACCTCGAATCGCTCTGCGCGACAATTGAATCCGGACGCTTCACGGTCATTGTCGCGACCCAGCCGCGCCCGCACGATCCGCAGCTGCGCACACTCGCCGACACCGTCGCGCGCCGCGGTCGGATAGCCGATCTGCGCGCGCTCGGCGTCTCCGATATCGCACCGTTCGCCCGCGAATTGGGCATGGCGGTGCCGCGCCCGGTCGCCCAGCACATCCATCGCCAGACCGCGGGCAGCCGCGGTGGCGTGGTCGCCGCGCTGACCGCCGCCTGCTCGGCCCGCCTCGATGCCGGAATCCGCGCCGTCGACGACTCCGTCGCCGCGTGGGCCCGCGCCCTCCTGGACAATCTCGAACCGGATCTGCTGGAGACCCTGGTCGTCGCCACCACCGGCACCGGCCTGGACTCCACCGAACTCACCGAGGTCCTCGGCGTGGACACCGCCGCGGCCCAAGATCTGATCGACCGGGCCAGGGCTAGCGCGCTGGTCACCGATGCCGATCTGCTGCTCGAACCCGCGGTCGCACCGCTGCGCACTCTGCTCGGCGACCGCCGCTTCGTGGCCGTGCAGCGTCGCTTGCTCAACGCGCGACTGGATGCGGGTCTGCTGCGCGATCACACCGCGCTGCTGCTCGCCGAATCCGGCGTCCGGGACCAGCGCCTTGCCGAATTCCTGTGTGCCGCAGCAGAAAAGGCCGGACGCGAGGCGGTGCGCTACTACGCCGCCGCGGCGGCGGCCGGGGCAGATCCGGACGTCATCGCGCTGCGCTGGGCGGAGGCGGCCGCATGTACCGGTGACGGCGATACGGCCATACGACTTGCCGAGCCGGTGCTGGCCCGTCCCGGTGTCACCGGCGCGGAACTCGCTGCGGCCGTGCGGATTTGCGCGGCAGTGCTGACCCGCCGTGGTCTGGTCGGGCGCGCCGCCCAGCTGTATTCCTGGCTCGGCGCACATCGGGTCGGCGCGGATTGGGCGCTCGGCGCGACCGTGCAGTATCTCGCCGGTGAGGTGGCCGCCGCCGCGCAGCTGTCCGAATCGGCGACGCAGTGGCCGCCTACCGAAGCCAACGCGCACGCCCGGCTGATCGCGACCGCACTCGCACGCACCATCGTCGAACACGAAACCGGCACCGCCGCAGCCGTATCCGCGCTCATCCAGGCCGCGCAGGCCGATGCGGGTACCGATCGGTTCCTGCCGTGCACCGCAGTCTCCATCGCGACGCTGCTGTGCCTGAGCACCGGCGAACCGCGCCGCGCCGGTGAGGCGCTGCGCCGGGCCACCACCAGCGGCCTGCGCTGCCATCAGTTGCAGGTGCTCACCGCTTGGGCCGCGATGCTCGGCGGCGACGAACAGGCCGCGGCGACCACCGTCGCCGCGCTGCAAATGGATTCCCTCGATATCCGCGACCGCCTGCTCGCGCACGGTGTCGCGGTCGGCCTGGCCCGCCGCAGCGGCGACCACGCCGCACTCACCCGCGCCTGGCAGGCGGCCTATCCACTCTTCGATGACGTCGACGCCGACCTGCTCACCCTGCTGCCGATCGGCGAACTGTGGCTGGCGGGCATCCGGCTGCGCGACGAGCGCCGCATCGCACCGCTGGTCGATGCCTGCCTCGCACTGCTGCGGCGACTCGACCAGCCGCCCGCATGGGCGAATGCCTTCCACTGGTACGGCGTACAGGCCGCGATCGCACATGAGAGTCCGGAGGAACTGCTTCCGCACGCCCGGCTGCTCAAGGCCGCCGCCGAGTCCGGTGACCGGCATGCCGCGATCCTCGCCGACGCGGGCCGCACCTGGGTACTGGTGCTGCGTGGTCAGGTCGCCGCGACCCCGGTGCAGGCGGCGGTGGCCGGACTCAGCGAGATCGGCCTGACCTGGGATGCCGCCCGGCTCGCGAGCGAGGCGGCGCTGGCCGCCGCCGATTCCGCGACCGCGACCGCCCTGCTGAAACTGGCCAGAACCGTCCGGGCCGACGCCCGTCCGCAGGAGCCCGTGGTCCGCCCGAGCGCACCCGCCGCGGCCTCGGGCAACGGCCAGGTCGCCGCCCCGGAACCGGTCGCCGACGCGGCAATTCTCAGCGAACGCGAACGCGAGGTCGCCGAACTCGTGCTGCTCGGTCTGACGTATCGGGAAATCGGCGCTCGCCTGTACATTTCTGCCAAGACAGTGGAGCATCATGTCGCCCGTATCCGACGCCGGATCGGTGCTCGTTCCCGTTCGGAGTTATTGTCGATGCTCCGCGCCATGGGACACGGCTCGCTGCTGGTGTGATCGGGGCGCGGCCCGATCCGTGACGCCGAAGCGAGGTATTGAGGATGGCCACTGGGGTGGGCCTGCGCATCGCCGAGGACAACTGCACAGCGGCCATCGTCACCGATAACGACGAACCGACGTTCATCGTCCGCGAGTCGATCCTGCACATGTCCGATGACGGCGACACCGTTCTCGGCGGACCGGCCCCGGCCGGTCATACGCATTCGATCACTGGTTTCGCGTCCTCGGTCGGCGATCCGGCCGGTATCTCGGTCGACGACGGCGAGGCCTACCGGGCCGAGGATCTGGTCGCGACCGCACTGTTCTGCCTGATCAATCTGACCGCCGAACATCTCAACGGTGCCGCCGAGTTCTACGCGACCTACCCCGCGGGCTGGCCGTCGGAGTATGTTCTCTCGCTCCGCGACGCATTGGACTACCTGGGCCTGAAGTCGGTATTGCTGGTCAGCGAGGGCGACCTCCCCGGCAGCGATACCGTCGCACCGGAATTGGCCTACGCCTACGACGCCGCGCGCGCCGCACTGGCCGCGGTATTGGCGACCCCGGCGGGCGCGACCCCGCCGGATCCGAGCAATGCCGAGAACTCGACCGTGGTCACCGACGTCATCCCGGCGGTGCCGACGCCCGAGGTCCAGCCGCAGGCCTATTCGGCGGCGATGCCGGTCGCGGCACCGCTGGCCGCGGCGACCGCGGTCGAGGCGACCACCCCGGCGCCGCCCCCGGCCGCGACCCCGAAGAAAGATCGCGGCACGCCGCTGCTGATCGCGGTCGCGGTCGGCATCGGCCTGATACTCGGCGGCATCGGCGTCGCCGTCCTGTTCGGTGATCCCGGCTCTACCCCGGTGCCGCCGGTGCGCGACGCCAAATCCGATCAGGTCTCGACGAGCCCGACCCCGCAGCCGCCGGTGGACCTACCGACCGTGCCGGAAACCACGCCGGCGCCGACCACCGAACCGCCCGTCGTCATCACCAGCAGCGAACCGGAGACCACCGAGCCGCCGACCACCACACCACCTACCACCACGCCCACGACGACACCGCCGACCACGACCCGGTCGAGCCGGACCACGACCACCCGTCCAGGCTTCCCCATGTTCACGCCGCCGACGTGGACGCAACTGCCGTGGCAGCAGCCTTTTCCGTACGAGATGGCGCCTCCTCGCTGATTTCGTAGCGACCTACCCGGGTTTGTGCCTTAAAGTGATCGGCTGACCGGTGTAGTAGCTGGCACACCCCGTGCCGACGAAGGGACTTCATGCGCAAGTTGGTGGCGCGTAGCGCCGCGGTCAAGGCAGCCTCGATCGGATTGGCCGCGACCGTTTTCATCGCACCCCTGCTCGTCACCACCGCCGCTTCGGCCGAACCGCCAGCACCCGGGCAGCTTTCTGCCGAGAACCTGCCGCCCGAACTCGTCGAGGCCATTTCCCGCGATCTGAAGATGACGCCCGCGGAGTACCTGGAACGCTCCGCCAAGGCCCAGGAGCTCAGCGAATACGCGGAATCGTTCCGTAGCGAGCGCCCCGACACCTACGCGGGCGCCTGGCTCGGCACCGACGGTAAGCCGGTCGTCGCGGTCACCTCGGTCGATGCCGCCAAGATCGCCGCAGCCGACGGCTACCAGACCCATCTGGCGCCGATCTCGGCGAACAGCCTGGAAAACTCGCTGATGCAGCTGAATCAGTGGATCAACACGCTGCCCAAGGAAATCTCCCAGTCGATCAACTCCGTCGCGGTCGACTTCCTCAACAGCCAGCTGGTGCTGTCGGTCGCCAATACCCCGGTCGGCCACGCGCTGAACCTGCCGACCCTGATTGCCAACGTCAAGGTCATTCTCTCGCCCAATAGCGGCGGCCCGATCGAGCGCCGCCCGATGGGCGGCGACACCTACATCACCGCGCCGACCTCACTGAAGGACACCTCGCTGCGCGGCGTCGATGTCTGCTCGTTCGGCTTCAACAGCGTGGACGCGGCGGGTAACGCGCTCAACATCAGCGCGGGCCACTGCGACCCGAACCTGGAGAAGGGCGACCAGCACGCCGCGGTCTACCTGCCCAATATCAGGGACATCCCGAACAGCATCGAGCTCGGCAACTTCGTCAAGGCGAGCCTCGGCGGCCCGACCGCACTCGACTACTCCGTCATCAAGCTCAACGAGCGCTCGGTCAATGCGGGCATGGACCAGCCCTCGGTGCGCGGCTCCAACGGCACCACGTTGACCATCACCGGTACCGCCGAGCCGGTCACCGGCGCGCCGGTCTGCAAGTCCGGCCAGTCCTCCACCTTCACCTGCGGGTTCGTGGTGGCCGATCGGGTCGAAACCCAGCTGTACACCGCCGAAGGTGTGAGCAAGACCGTGCGCGGCTTCGCCAGCTCGGCCTGCACGCTCGGCGGCGACAGCGGCGGCGCGATCGTCTCGGGCACGCTGGCCCTCGGCATCACCAGCGGTTCCAATGCCGCCGACGCGCCGGACTGCAACGAGGCCAATATCGCGCTCGCGCAGTACGGCGGCACCGCGACGCTCGGCATTCCGATTCGCTCGATCCTGGCCGATATCGACGCATCGGCCGGCGGTGGCGTCGGCGCCGGCATCGCGTTGCGGACCCGTCCGAACGCTGGCTGAGAGGGCTTGTCGGACACCGTATTTCCGACGAACCGGCGGCCGGTCGATTAGTGGGCCGAACAACATCGCGACATAAGTAGGCATAACCGGCCGGACACTTTAAGGTATGGGCATGCTCCTGCCACGTATAGGTCAGTTCCGATCAGCTGCGCGACAGACCCGGGTCCGAAAATCAGTTATCGCCGCTTCGGCGGCGATTCTGCTGTTCGGTCCAACAGCGGCAGTGGCGAATGCACAACCGGACCAGCCGGCGCTTCCCGCCGACCTGATCGCCGCGGTCGCGCGCGATCTGAAGATCTCCCCCGAGGAGTACCTGCACCGCGCTGATCTGTCCCAGCAGCTCGCGGCCTTCGCCACCACGGCGCAGCGCCAGTTCCCGCAGGTCTTCGCGGGGTCGTGGCTCGATGACGGTGGCAAGGCCGTGGTGGCGCTGGCGCAGGGCCCCGGTGCCGATGAGGCTCGCCAGGCGGCCACGTCGGCCGGATTCGAGGTCCGCAATGTCGCCAAGAGCGAGGCGGCGCTGCGCGGCGAGAAGAGCGCCTTCGAGCGCTGGCTGGAGGGGCAGCCCGAGGCCGTTTCCGCGCTGGTGCGTGGTGTGGTGGTCGATCCCGTCAACAACAGCATCGCGGTGCGGGTCGAGCAGGCCGGTCTGCCGATGCCGAACTTCGTCGATCCTTCGCGGGTCATCGTGACCGCGCCGCCGGTCGCCGGTGAGCAGTTGCAGACGACCCCGGTCGCGGGCGCGATGCAGACCGGTCCGCTGGCCGGTGGCGACGGCTTCGCCTCGATCGCCGGGAAGACGTCGCTGCGCTGCTCGCTCGGCTTCAACGGCACCGACCGGGCCGGCAACACCGTGAATATCACTGCGGGCCACTGCAATCCGGACATCGCGTCGGCGGGTTCGGGGAATGCGGCCGGCGTCTACGAGCTGGCCGGCGATCGGCCGGGTGCGCAGATCGGCACGTTCCAGAAGTCGGTGCTCGGCGCCCAGGACTACTCGATCATCCGGATCAACGATCAGGCCAAGGACCGGTTCACCAACAACTTCGTGCGCCAGCCCGGCCAGCCGGTCGCGGTCGACGGCGTTGCCGTTCCGGTGGTCGGCGCTCCGGTCTGCAAGTCCGGTGCGCGCACCGGCTTCAGCTGCGGCATCGTGAACGCGGTGGACCAGACCGTGCAGGTCGGCGACCGGGAGCTCACCCAGGCCTTCTCCGCGAACATCTGCGCACTGCCCGGTGACAGTGGCGGTGCGATCGTCACTGGCCGGTTGGCGCTCGGCATCTCCAGCGCGTCGTCGGTGGCCGACTTCCCGATCTGCGAGATCCCGAATCTGATCGGCGCCCTCACCGGCAATGCGCCGCAGCTGTTCGCGCAGCCGGTCAGCGTGGTTCTTTCGGACAATCCGGGGCTGAAGGTCAACAACTAGCCAGACCGCCGGAAAAGGCCGACAGCGGCGACGCTGTCGGCCTTTTTGCTATCCCTGGGCCGATTCACTGAAGTCGCGTTGCCCGAGAGCACCGCTAGCGACTGCTCGCAGGTCGCTCGAAGGTCAGCATTGCCCTGTGGGGCCCGGCGACCTTCCGGCATCCTGGAATGCATGTGTTTGGTGTTGATCGGTTGGCGGGTGCATCCGGAGTATCGGTTGATAGTCGCGGCCAATCGCGACGAGTTCTACTCCCGCCCGACCGAGTCGATGCGCTGGTGGCCCGAGGTGCCCGGGCTGCTGGCCGGACGCGATCTCGGGGCGCTGCGCAAGGTCGCGGGTGATCCGCCGGGCACCTGGCTCGGGTTGACACGGGAAGACAACGGCCGCAATAGATTCGCCACTGTGACCAATGTGCGCGATCCGAAAGACGAACGTGGCGACGCCCGTTCCCGCGGGGCGCTGTTGATGGATTTCCTGCGCGACACCCGGCAAACCCGCGAGCTGTCGGGTCCAGAAAAGCTGTCGGGTCCAGAAAAGTATGTGCTCGACGTCGCCGCGGCACCCGACGACTACAACGGCTACAACGTGCTGGTCTCGGACCTCGAATCGCTGTGGTGGCATTCCAACCGCAGCACGCTGCCGCCGCAGGAACTGACGCCGGGTTTCCACGGCGTATCCAACGGCAGGTTCATCACCTCGGTCGCCCCGGGCCCGGCGGCGGCATTCGAAGCGCCGCAACCCATTTGGCCCAAGGTGCGCGGCGGTCTCACCGACCTGCGCGCGTTGGTCGAATCGGATCCCGGCAATGTGTCGCGCTACTTCGAGGTGCTGGCCGATCGCACCGAGGCGCCCGATGATCTATTGCCGCGCACCGGAGTTCCGCTGCGGCGCGAGCGCACGCTCTCGGCCAGATTCATCGCCAACGCGCTGCACGGGACCAGGGCGAGCACGGTCCTGCTGGTGCGCGAGAACGGTTCGTTCGAGATAGCCGAGCGTTCCTTCGGCCGCTTCGGGCGGCACAGGGGCGAGGAAACTTTCAGCGGCAGTTTGGATCTGCGCGAACACCAGGCCTGAAACACAACCGGCCCGCTCCAGGTGGGAGCGGGCCAGTCGAGTTCGATCGAGATCAGTTCGGCTGCTGAGCCGGCACGGGCTGCTGAGCCGAAGCGGGCTGCTGGGCCGGCACCGACTTCTCGGCGAACTTGGTGGTGCCGGGTGCCGCCTGCAGGGTGTTGACCAGGTCGATGCCTGCGAGGGTCAGGATCGGACCACCGACGGCGAGCGTGCCGAGGATGCCACCGATACCCGCGCCCGCGATCGCGGCCGGAATGCAGCCGACACCGAGCAATGGCAGGCCGAGGATGCAGCCGATGACACCACCCGCGACGACACCGATGGCGGTGCCGACGAAGCCGCCGACCGCCGTGGCGATGCCGAACTGAGTGGAGAACTCGTTCATTGCCCGCTGGTCTTCATCCGGGGAGGCGATCGGCTTGGCGATGGCGTTGATCGTATTCGCCTTTTGCTCGACCTTGACGCCCTGGTCAGGGGTCAGTTCGAGGACCTTACCGTCGTCCTTCACAACCGGCTTGACGTCGACCGGAGTCTGGTCGACATTGACGTCGAGCGGAACCGAGACGACGGTGTTGCCGAGTTCGTCCTTGACCGTGTAGAGGTCCGGTTCCTTCAATTCCTCGTCGGACTTCGTCAGCTCGAAGGTCCCCCCCTTGAGCGTAGCGACGACCGTCTTGTCCACGAGCTTGACGGAGTAGCTGATCGGCTGAGCGGCCGCGGGGGCGGGCTCGGCGTGAGCAACTCCGAATCCGATGGTCATCGCGCCGATGACCATCGTGGCAGCCGCGGTGGTGCTGCGGAGATTCATTCAGTTTCCAATCCATCATCAGGGTTGTCCGCGCGCCGCTTCCGTACACGCGAGAGCGCTCATCAACCCGAGGTGGTCGGACCCCGGATTCTCCCCGAGCAGTGTGAAAGACAGGCACATCAAACAGAACGTGGTGAGCGTAATCGAACCGACATGAAGATGCGAGATCGGTTACTCATACTGTGATCTCGGCGTGACTAAGCCTGTCCTTACCCCATCGCGGGCACCGCGCACTGTTTACGGTGGTTGGCAGCCCGAACCGCACCTGGATTAGGCGATCTTCGTGAAATCCATCACAGGCGAAAAAAGGGTCAAGCCCCAGGAAGAAGGGGCAGTAGCCAACCGGCGATCGTACGATAGACAAGTAAGTTACCGGTGGGTAACTTACTTGCAGTTAGTATACGAGCCAACCGGGTGGCGCGACCGCCGCCCACGCTCGTGTTGCCTCTAAAGAAAGGTCGCGACATGAATGCCCTGACAGTGACGCTGGGCACGATTGGTGTGGCGTTCAGCCTGTTGGGTTGGGCATCATTCGTCGGTGGCGTCGGCAAAATGACCCGCGCGATCATGATCGGCCAACCCGCGCCGGATCGTTGGCGACCATTCTTGCCGCGCTTCAAGACGATGATCGTCGAATTCCTCGCCCACACCCGGATGAACAAATTCCGCACGGTGGGCTGGGCGCACTGGCTGGTGATGATCGGCTTCCTCGGCGGTTTCATCCTGTACTTCGAGGCGTACGGGCAGACCTTCGATCCCGAGTTCCACTGGCCGATCATCGGCGGCTGGGGCATCTACCACCTGTGGGACGAACTGCTCGGCATCGGCACCGTCATCGGCATCCTGGTGCTGATCGTCATTCGCCAGCTCAACCACCCACGGGTGCCCGCGCGACTGTCACGATTCAGCGGTTCCCGGTTCGCGCCGGCCTATGTCATCGAGGCGATCGTATTCATCGAGGGCATCGGCATGGTCATGGTGAAGGCGGGCAAGATCGCCACCTACGGCCACTCCGAGGCGTGGACCGACTTCTTCACCATGCAGGTGGCCAAGCTGCTGCCCTCCAGCGTGGCGATGGTCGCCATCTTCGCGTTCATCAAGATGGTTTCGGGCAGCACCTTCCTGCTGCTGGTCGGTCGCAATATCAACTGGGGTGTGGCCTGGCACCGGTTCGCGGCCTTCTTCAATATCTACTTCAAGCGTGAGGACGACGGCGGCGTCGCACTGGGCGCCGCGAAGCCGATGATGTCCAAGGGCAAGCCGGTCGATATGGAGACCGCCGACCCGGACGTCGACACCTTCGGTGCGGGCCGGGTCGAGGACTTCTCCTGGAAGGGCTGGCTGGACTTCACCACCTGCACCGAATGCGGTCGCTGCCAGTCGCAGTGCCCGGCCTGGAATACCGGCAAGCCGTTGTCGCCCAAGCTGCTGATCATGTCGCTGCGCGACCACGGTGTCGCCAAGGCCCCGTACCTGCTGGCCGGTGGCCGCAAAGATATGGGCGGCGACGAGGTCGGCCTGGTCGATGGCGACGGTAAGCCCAACGAGGCGAAGCTGGCCAAGATCTCCGAGGCGGCCAAGGCCGAGGCGGAGCGTCCGCTGGTCGGCGGCGAGGATGTCAACGGCATCATCGACCCGGAGGTGCTGTGGAGCTGCACCACCTGTGGTGCGTGTGTCGAGCAGTGCCCGGTCGATATCGAACACGTCGATCACATCATCGATATGCGCCGCTACCAGGTGCTGATCGAATCGGAGTTCCCCTCCGAGCTGGCCGGTTTGTTCAAGAACCTGGAGAACAAGGGCAACCCCTGGGGCCAGAACGCCAAGGACCGGCTGAACTGGATCAACGAACTCGACTTCCAGATCCCGGTATTCGGCCAGTCCGCCCCGAACGGGGAAGAGATTGCCTCCTTCGACGGGTACGAGTACCTGTTCTGGGTCGGCTGCGCGGGTGCGTACGAGGATCGCGCCAAGCGCACCACCAAGGCCGTCGCGGAGCTGTTGGCGACCGCGGGCGTGAAGTTCATGGTGCTCGGCGCCGATGAGACCTGCACCGGTGACTCCGCGCGCCGGGCCGGTAACGAATTCCTGTTCCAGCAGCTGGCGCAGCAGAACATCGAGCTGTTGAACTCGGTATTCGACGGTGTCGAGCAGTCGCGCAAGAAGATCGTTGTCACCTGCGCGCACTGCTTCAACGCGCTGAACAATGAATACCCGCAGGTCGGCGGCATCTACGAGGTGGTGCACCACACCCAGCTGTTGAACCGGCTGGTGCGTACCAAGCAGCTGATCCCGGTCGCCTCGGTATCGCAGAATGTCACCTACCACGACCCGTGCTACCTGGGTCGACACAACAAGGTCTACAACGCACCGCGTGAGTTGATGGAGGCCTCCGGGTCCACCCTCGTCGAAATGCCGCGTCACGGCGAACGTTCCATGTGCTGTGGTGCCGGTGGCGCGCGGATGTGGATGGAAGAGCAACTCGGTAAGCGCATCAATATCGATCGCGTCGACGAGGCGCTGTCCACCCTGAACGGCGGCAACGAACCGTCCAAGATCGCGACCGGCTGCCCGTTCTGCCGCGTCATGCTCACCGACGGTGTCACCGCGCGCAAGGACAGCGGCGAGGTCGGCCAGGGCGTCGAGGTCGTCGATGTCGCGCAGTTGATGCTCGATGCCATCGACCGGGTCGACTCGTCGAAGCTCACCGAGAACCTGACCGTGGTGCAGGAACCGAAGCAGGCCACCGAGCCGGAACCGGTTGCCGCCGAACCCGAACCGACACCCGCGGCCGAAGCGCCCGCCGAACCGAAGGCGGCTCCGGCCGGTGGCGGTCTGGCGATGAAGGGCGGCAAGGCGCCCGGTGGTCTGGGTATGAAGGGTGCGGCCAAGGCGCCCGGTGGTGGTCTCGGTATGAAGGGGGCCGCGAAGGCACCCGGGGCCAAGGCAACTCCGGCTCCTGCCGAGGACACCACGGCCGCTGCTCCAGCCGCGCCGGTCAAGGGTCTCGCGATGAAGGGCCCCGCGAAGGCACCGGGTAAGGGCCTCGGCGTGAAGGGTGGCGCGAAAGCTCCCGGAGCCAAGGCGACTCCCGACGCTGCTGCATCCGCCGCCGAGGCATCGGCCCCTGAGGCTGCCGCTGAGGCACCGGCTGCGCCGCCGGTCAAGGGGCTGGCCATGAAGGGCCCGGCGAAGGCGCCTGGCAAGGGGCTCGCGATGAAGGGTGCGGCAAAGGCGCCCGGAGCCAAGGCACCGGAGGCGTCGGCCACAGCCGAAGCCACCCCGGCGACGGAAACCCCTGCCACCGAACCGGTCTCGACGCCCACCGAGACCAAGCCGTCCGTCCCCGCCAAAGGCCTGGCCATGAAGTCCGGCTTCAAGCGCCCCGGCCCCAAGGCCCCCGGCACGGCCACTCCGGCCCCATCGGCCCCCGCGGAACCGGCCTCCCCCACCCAGGAAGCCGCAACTGAACCCGCCGACGAACCGGACCAGCCCGCCAACGGCAACGGCACCCCCGCCGTGGCACCCCCGCCCGCCAAGCCCGGCGGCCTCGGCTTCAAATCCGGAGCCAAGGCCCCCGGCCGCAAGAACTGACAGGATAAAGCTCGGCCCGGGTGTGCAGATCGCACCCGGGCCGATCTCTATCTAGCGCAAGGCAGCACAGCGCCCGTCATTCGGTCTCTTTCGGATGTCCAGTCAGACAACGTTCGAGCAGGAGACGCCCTACGGTTTTGCTTCCTTTCTCGGCGGGCTCGACGAAGTACCACAGGCGGCCACCATCGGTGAACTTGTACTGATATCGCTCGAAGGTCCGTCCCTGATAGTTGCCATAGCGCAACTCGCCCTTCAGCGAATAGAGCCGTGCCGACTGCACTTCCGGCGCACGAGTAAGTGTCTCCCACGCCTCGACCATTGCGTTACGTGCAGCCGGTCCAACCCTTCTGGGCCTCGGTGGTAATGAAGACGATCTCGTACTCACTACGTTTGAGCGGCCGGGGCACCGCATCGCGCCGCTTGCTCAAATCCCGATCGGGGACTTGCCCTGGCTAAGACAACCAGTCATCCAGGAGCGGGAGTCGGTGGCTACTTTCCGGTGAAGGAGGGTGGGCGTTTTGTAGGAGGGCGAGGATGCCTTCGCGGAGGTCGGGACTGGAGAACTCGATGCCAGACTACGATTCAGCGCTGGCCGGACGGGGTAGAGATGAGCGAGTCGACCGCGGCGGTGCTGGCGCAGATCGTCCAGCCGGCCCTGGCTACGGCCTCGTCAATGCCACGTAGCGAGCGAGATGCTGGTCGCTGGAGCCGAATTCGTATTCGATCGCGGTCAGGCGTTTGAAGTAGTGGCCGATCGCGAGCTCTTCGGTCATACCCATGGCACCATGCAGCTGCACGGCATTCTGGCCGATGAAGCGCGCGGCCCGACCGATGGTGACCTTCGCGGCCGAAACCGCACGCGCTCGGTCCGCCGCTGCCGCACCCAAGGAGTAGACGGCCAGATACACCGCGGCAATGGCCTGCTCGAGCTCGATGTACATATCGACCATGCGATGCTGGAGCACCTGGAAACTGCCGATCGGCTGGCCGAACTGCTGCCGCTGTTTGGCGTATTCGACGGTGTCCGCCAGCACCTTTCGCATGCACCCGACTGCCTCGGACGCGATCGCGGCGATCGCCTCGTCCGCCGTTGCATCGATTGCATCCCATGCCGCACCCTCGGCACCGAGCAGCGCATCGGCCGGCAACCGGAACCCGGTGAAGGTGATATCGGAGCCGACCCGGTCGTCGATCGTCCGATACGAATGCACCTCGACACCGGCGGGCGGATCGGCGGCATCGAATTCGGCCATGAACAGCGAGATTCCGTCCTTATCGCGCCGATCACCGGCGGTGCGCGCGGTAATGAGCAGGTGCGTGGCCAGCGGCGCACTGGTCACGACGGTCTTGATGCCATCGAGCACCCACTCGTCACCATCGTGACGCGCGGTGGTCGATACATCGTGCAGCGTCTGCCCCGAGCTCGGCTCCGGCGCCGCGAACGCGGTCCGCGCCGCACCGGAAACGATCTGTCGCAGTACCGAATCCGCGCGATCGCCGCCGAAACGATTCAGCAGCCCAGCGCCGACCACCACAGTATCGATATAAGGCTCGACGACCAGCGCGCGGCCGAGTTCCTCGGTGATGATCATCAGCTCGACCGGCCCACCACCCATGCCATCGACCCGCTCGGGCAGGGTGGCGCCCAGAATGCCCAGCTCCTCGGCGAATCCGCGCCACACGCTCGGCTGCCAACCGGCATCGGATTTCGCCGCGCCCCGGCTTTTGTCCAATTCGTAACGGGCGCCGAGGAATCCGGCCACCGCGTCGCGGAGCAGTTCCTGCTCATCGGTGAAGGTGAAGTCCATCAGAGCCCCAATGCTGCCTTGGCGAGAATATTTCGCTGAATTTCGTTGCTGCCCGCATAGATCGAGCCCGCCCTGTCGTTGAAGTAGCGCAGCGGCGCGACGGCCTGCCAGTCCGCGCCGCTGTGATAACCGTCAGCGGGCGGGGTGAATTCGGCGATCGGCCCACCTGGCGCGGTGGCATGCGGCTGATATACGCGCCCGCGCGGACCGGCTGCTTCCAAAGCCAATTCGGTGAGCCGCTGACTCAATTCGGTGGCCAGGATCTTGAGCATAGAGGATGCCGGACCCGGATTCTTGCCCTGCGCCATCGCCGAAAGCGTGCGGTACTCCAGGATTTCGAGCACCTCGGTGCGGATTCGAGCCTCGGCGAGTTTCGCCGCGAATGCCGCGTAGTCGATGAGCGGATTGCCGTCGGGTCCGGTCTGTCCGGCCGCGGCGGTGGCCACATCCTGGGCCATGACCTGCAGCATCGGCGCGGCCGCACCGCCGCGCTCGTGCACGAGCAGATATTTCGCCACGGTCCAGCCGTCATCGATGCGACCGAGCACATTGGCTTTCGGCACCCGGACGTTATCGAAGAAGACCTGGTTCTGCACCTGTTCGCCGGAAGTCATCACCAGCGGGCGGATCTGGATGCCCGGCGTGGTCATATCGATCAGCAGAAAGGTGATGCCCTGCTGCTTCTTACCCTCGCGCGAGGTCCGGACCAGGCAGAAGATCCAATTCGCCTCGGTGGCGTGGGTGGTCCAGATCTTGCTGCCGGTGCAGACGAAATCGGCGCCGTCATCGACGGCGGTCATGCTCAGCGAGGCCAGGTCCGAACCGGCCTCCGGTTCCGAATAGCCCTGGCAGAAGAAGATTTCCCCGGTCAGGATGCGCGGCAGATAGAAGGCTTGCTGTTCCGGCGTGCCGAATGCGACGATCGCGGGCGCGACCATCCGGATGCCCATCGGCGAGAGCGAGGGCGCACCGGCCAGGGTCGACTCGCGATTGAAGATGTAGTGCTGGGTGAGGCTCCAATCGCAGCCGCCGTGCTCCACCGGCCAGGCCGGTGCGGCCCAGCCGCGCTCGTGCAGGATGTGCTGCCACCGCATGCTCGCCTCATGGTCCGGGTACACGCTCGTCGCCAAGCGTCCGGCCCGCCGCAGCTGCGGCGTCAGCTTCTCGTCGAGAAATGCGCGAACCTCGTCGCGAAAGGCCAGATCGGCCGCTGACCAGTCGTAATCCATCTGCCCTCCGGAGGGATCTACGTCATTTCATCGGGTCGTCCTGCGGCCCCATGAGACGCAATGTACGTCTGTCTCAGCCCGAAAATCAAACTGATGCCACCTGCCTGCACTTGCGTTGTGTCAGCAGTCTTCGAAGAAGGCCTTGACGTATCCAGCGGACTGATAGACGTAGTCGTAGGCCCACCTGGCGACCGAAAGACGCGGCCGTGGATCCACCATGAGCACCTCGCCGTCCCAGCATTTCCCGAGGACGTAGCGGGCCCGCGAAATATGCGGCGTGAAGGTGATGACGATGACTCGACGCCAACCTTCCGCCGCCGCGAGTTCGGCGAGCTCCCGACCCTCGCCGCGCGTGGTGCGCGGCGACGGATCGAAGCAGGTGACCTGAAAGCTATAGCGGCTGTGGCAGATTCGATTCACCAGCGCGCTGTTTTCATATGGGTCGGAGAACAGCACCCGGGGCGCGTAGCCCTCGCTCGCCAACCGCAGCCCCAGCTTCTCGCGCCCATCGTGCGCACCGCCGAGCACGAGAATCGCATCGGCTTTCGCGGGCACGTCGACCTGCGGCCGGACGTAAACCGGCCACAGACCAGCGACCAGCGCCACCACCGCAACGCCGAGTACTGCCCAGGCGCTGCGTGCCCGAATGCTGCGCCGGCGTCGCACGAGATCGATCGTAACCGGGCCGTCAGCGGAGGGTTTGCGCAGGTCAGCAGGGCTATCCGCGATTCATGTCGCCACCTGTACATCTGCTGTTGCGCAGACCCTTGCCTCGCTGACGTGGGGCGGCCATCGGCGGGACCTATCAATCGATCATGCGATGCACAGTCTTCGGAACCGGGTACCTCGGGGCCACGCACGCGGCGTGCATGGCCGAACTCGGACACGATGTAATCGGCGTTGATATCGATCCGGGCAAGGTCGCGAAGCTATCCGATGGCGTGGTGCCGTTCTACGAACCCGGGCTCGAGGAGGTGCTGCGCCGGAACCTGGATGCCGGTCGGCTGCGGTTCACCACCTCGTATGCGGAGGCGGCCGACCACGCCCAGGTGCATTTCCTCGGGGTCGGGACGCCGCAGAAGAAGGGCGAGTACGCCGCGGACCTGAAATATGTGCACGCCGTGGTCGATACGCTCACCCCGCTGCTGGAGCGGCCGTCGGTGATCGTCGGAAAGTCGACGGTGCCGGTCGGAACCGCCGCCGCATTGGGTGCGCGGGTCCGCGCGCTCACCGACGCCGAGGTCGAGGTGGCCTGGAATCCGGAGTTCCTGCGCGAGGGTTTCGCGGTGAAGGACACGCTGCGCCCGGATCGACTGGTGCTCGGTGTGGATCGCGAACGTGAAAGCACGGCCTGGGTCGAGGAATTGGTGCGCGAGATCTACGCGGACCTGATCGCGGCCGAGGTACCGTTCCTGCTGACCGACCTGGCCACCGCCGAATTGGTCAAGGTCTCCGCGAATGCCTTTCTGGCGACCAAGATTTCCTTCATCAACGCTGTCTCCGAAGTCTGCGAGGCGACCGGCGCGGATGTGACCATGCTGGCCGACGCTCTCGGCTACGACGCGCGCATCGGCCGTCGATTCCTCAATGCCGGACTGGGTTTCGGCGGCGGCTGCCTACCCAAGGACATCCGCGCGTTCATGGCGCGCTCCGGCGAACTCGGCGCCGATCACGCGGTGGCCTTCCTGCGCGAGGTCGACAACATCAATATGCGCCGCCGCACCAAGATGGTCGATATGGCCGCGCGGGCTTGCGGCGGATCGCTGCTCGGCGCCAACGTTGCGGTGCTCGGCGCGGCCTTCAAACCCGAATCCGACGATGTGCGTGACTCACCCGCGCTGAATGTGGCCGGGATGATCCAGCTGCATGGCGCGGTGGTGACGGTGTACGACCCGAAGGCGGCGGAGAATTCGCGACGGGTCTTCCCCACCTTGAACTACGCGACCTCGGTGACCGATGCCTGCGATCGCGCCGATGTGGTGCTGGTGCTGACCGAGTGGGACGAATTCGTCGCATTGCGTCCGCAAGACCTCGATCCGGTGGTTCGCAAACGGTCGATCATCGACGGACGGAACTGTCTCAATCGTGCCACCTGGAGAGATGCCGGATGGGTGTACGCCGGACTCGGCACACCGTAGAGTTGCCTGCGACACGGGGGCGACAGCGGGACGATCAGGTCCTGCCTTCGGGTCTGTCGTACGTCGACGGTAGGGTCCCGAGGGCGGGCCGATCCACCGGCGGGCGGCGCAGGCTCGCATGTCGTGATGTGTGAAACGGGATGGGCAGCTGATGAGTTCGGTTCTGGGAGTTTCGGTGGGGGCCGGCGCCGTCCGAATGGCGCGACCACACACCGCGAGCCCCCACGGCCCCATCGCCCCGCATTCCTTCGATCTGCAGACCATTCCGGTCGTCGAGCACCAGGTGGAGGAGCTGGCCGCCGAGGCGATCGGCGTGACCCTGGAATCCATGCCGGGTATCGCGGCCACCGCGATCGCCTACCGCAGTGAGCAGCATGCCAAGGCGCTGCGCGCGGCCTTGGCGCGCCAGCAGCTCACCAATTACGAACTGGTGCCCGAAATTGTCGCAGCGGTCGAATTCGCGCAGGCCACAGGCGATATTCGTGGTATTTCCTCACTCGTCGTGTATGACCTCGGCAGCTCCGGTCTTACGGTCAGCGTCGTCGACACCCAGACCCGTGAGATCCGTCACAGCGAACGGACCAGCGATATCAGTGGTGACTACCTGGATTCGCTGATCCGCGAACAGCAGATCGCCTCGGGCCGGATCGCGCATCCGCCGGATTCGGCGGGGCTGGCCGCGCTGGACGCGCTGTGCCGCGAGGCCAAGGAGCAATTGTCCTCGAATACCGCAGTAGCGCTGCCGAGCGAACAAGGTCTGGTGCTGCTGGCCCAGGAGAATTTCGAAGCCCTCATCATGCTGGCGATCGAATCGTCGGCGCGGATGGCGCGCGATGTCATCGTGCGCTCGGATCGTCCGGTGCACGGTGTGCTCGCGATCGGCGGTTGTGCGCGAATTCCACTGATCGCCAAGGTGCTCGAACGCTGGATGGGCGTGCCGGTCATCGTGCCCGACAGCCCAGAGACAGTGGTCACCCGCGGTGCCGCCCTGATGGCGCGTCCGGTGCGTACGGTAATCCAGCCCCCGCAGCGGCACCCGCCCGCCGCGGATCCGATGCTCGACGACGAGCTCTCACCCGCCTGGTTGTCCGCAACGCCCAAACGTCCTCGCGGCAAGCGGGAAATCAATGGTGCGGTACTGACCGTCAGCGCACTAGCCGTCGTCGCCGCGATCGGACTCGGACTCGGTTACGGCCCACAGGTTCTCACGCGCGATTCGCAGAGCGGTGATCGTCCTACCTCCGTCTCCCCGACCAGCCCGCCGCGCACCACCACCCTCGATCCGCAGATCGCCGTCGCGCCCGCCAGCACCACCGAATCCAGCGAAGCGGTGGCCGCCCCTCCGCCCCCGCGCCGCACGACAACATCCGAGGCCGCACCCACACCCGGCCCGAATACCATTGTCGTGCCAGGCCTACCGCCGATTGTGGTACCGACAATTCCGCCCGAGGTCTTCCCCTTCCCGCCGCCCGCACCGCGCTGAGTTCGGACTGGTTTCCGCGCCCTGCGTGGTCCGACGACGTGAACGCACAGCCCCTTTTAGTCGCGACCACATGTGCGAACGCGTGTGTGCACCGTGTAGTCGTCACCCGCGAAGGCGGCGGCTACCTCCTATGCCCTGGGCTGTCGTCGCCCCAAGGGTCTTCGTATCCGCGCGGTTCCGGCCTGGGGTAGCCGCGGGGGTCGGTGTCGTAATCGGATTCGTGCTCTTGTGGTTCAGTGCCGCGATAGCCGCGATCGCGGTCGTACGCCCGGGGATTCGGGGTTTGATCGTCCCAGGTGATCTGCCTGTGCGAGCCGGTGCCCGACTCGTCGTCCCGGGATTGATCCGATATCCGTCGGCGTCCGGTATCTCTCGTATCGGTGGCCATCGCGCCGCTGGACCGCTTGGCTGGACCGCTGGCGCGCCGGGCCGCGCCGGACGCCGCGGTCTTCGCATGACGTGAGTGCCGTGCCGGCGCAACGGGTTCGGGCTTGTGCCCGAAGGGACGGGCGAGCATTACAGCGATCGCCGTGGTCAACGGGACCGAAAGCGCCAGCGCGATGCCGCCGACGGAGGAGCGAGCGATTTCGATCGCGACCGCGTCACCGGTCAGGACGTCGCGGATGGAGCGGCCCGCGACGCTGAACAGCAGCAGCAACGGGAGCGCGCCACCGGCGTAGGCCAACACCAGGGTGTAGACCGTGCTCGCGATGTGGTCGCGGCCGACGCGCATGGCTGCGGCGAAAACCTCGCGACGCGAGGCGGATTCATCGATGGCGGCGAGTTCGAAGGCGGCCGAGGCCTGGGTGATGGTGACGTCGTTGAGCACACCGAGCGAACCGATGATGAAGCCCGCCAGCAGCAGGCCGGTAATGCTGACGTGCTGAATGTAGGTGGCGACGTTGGTGTTCTGTTCCTCGGATAGCCCGGTCAGATGGGTGATCTCGATGGCGATCCAGGACAGCACTGCCGCGACGATCATCGAGGTCAACGTGCCGAGCAGCGCCGAACTGGTGCGCAGATTCACACCGTGCGCGAGATACAGCACGGCATACAGGATCATCGCACCCGCAACCAGCGCGACGGGAATGGCGGGCTTACCGTCCAACAGCGCGGGCAGCATGAACAGCACGAGCACCGCGAAGGCGAAAACCAGCCCGAGCAGCGCCCGCAACCCGCGCCAGCGCGCCACCACGATCACCACGACGACGAAGGCCAGCACGATCAGGGTCAGTGGCAGCCCGCGCGAGTAGTCCTCGAACGAGTACAGCGGCATCCCGCTCGGATCGGTCTGCCGCACGATCCGGATGTGATCACCGGCGCGCAGATCGGGTTGTCCTGGGCCGGGCGCGATTTCGAACAGGGTGTGATTGCCCTTGTGCGGACCGGAATCGATGCTGATCAGACTGCGCTGACAGGTGTAGCCCGCGGCACGCGGCTGTTCGGGCTTATCGATGAACACCTTGCCGATCGAACTGCTGCCGCAGGCGCCGACGTCCTGCATCACCACGGTTCCGGCCTCGGTCTGCACCGCGCCACCGCCCGCGTTCTGCATCGGCAGTGGAATATCGATGTGCTGGCTGCTCGGCCACAGCACGATCGCGGCGAGCACGACCACGACACCGATCGCGGCGAGCAGCCCGACGACAACGCGGGCCGCGGTCGCGCCGATCGCGATGGGGCCGGAATGGTCGTGGTGATGGTGATGATCACTCATGGCTCACCGGACTCCTACCTTTTCGTCTGTAGTCCAGGGTGCGAGCTTAAAGGATTTCATTTTCAAGATCGGATTCACGGACCGACAGCGACCGACAGGCCAGTCATGAAAGATTCCGAATGGAAAATCGGGAGGGGGCGGCGGAGAGCAGGGGGATGTCTCCGCCGCCCGCAGGTCGGCGCCCAGGGGGGTAGGCAGCCTAACCCGAGGTCAGGTTGTCCAGGGGGGGTAGACAACTTGACCGGGCACTCGAAGTGCCAAGAGACACTGTACACAAAAAGTCTCGTTTAGCGCTAGCTAGTAACTAAAACTCTTAAATATCCGTACGCGGGGTATGTTTTGGCCCCGGAAGCAGGGCGATCCGGTAGCCGAGCGCACGCTGGCGCGGGAGATCAGACCGCCCAGCCCGCTACTGCCGGTAACTCGACAAGAAGTTCCCGAAGCGCTCGATGGCCACCGCGAGATCGCGCGCCCACGGCAGCGTGACGATCCGCAGATGATCATGATTCGGCCAATTGAACCCGGTGCCCTGCACCATCAAGATCTTCTCTTGCAACAGCAGATCCAGGATCAGCTTCGAATCATCGTGGATTTCATAGACGTTCGGATCCAACTTCGGGAACGCGTAGAGCGCACCCTTCGGCTTCACACAGGAAACGCCCGGGATCATATTCAGCCGTTCCCACGCGACATCGCGCTGCTCGAGCAGTCGCCCACCGGGCAGGATCAGATCCTCGATGCTCTGGTGTCCGCCGAGCGCAACCTGAATCGCATGCTGAGCAGGCACATTCGGGCAAAGCCTGGTCGAGGCGAGCAGATCGATGCCCTCGAGGAAACCAGCCGCATGCTCCTTGGGTCCGGTGATCGCCAACCAGCCCGAGCGGTAGCCCGCCACCCGGTAGGCCTTGGAGAGCCCGTTGAAGGTCAGGCAGAGCAGATCGGGCGCGAGCGTCGCCAGCGAAATGTGCTTTGCATCGTCGTAGAGGATCTTGTCGTAGATCTCGTCGGCGAGCAGCAGCAGCTGATGCTTGCGCGCGAGGTCGACCAGCTGCTGCAGCACCTCGGTGGAGTACACCGCGCCGGTCGGGTTGTTCGGATTGATCACCAGCAGCGCCTTGGTCTTATCGGTGATCTTGGATTCGATATCGGAGATATCGGGCTGCCAGCCGTTGGATTCGTCACACAGGTAGTGCACCGGGGTACCCCCGGCCAGGCTGGTCATGGCGGTCCACAGCGGATAGTCCGGCGCCGGGATCAGCACCTCGTCACCATTGTCGAGCAGCGCCTGCATGGTGATGGTGATCAGCTCGGACACGCCGTTACCCAGGTAGACATCGTCGACATCGAGTTCGGGAAAGCCCGGGACCAGCTCATAGCGAGTCACGATGGCGCGCCGGGCCGAGAGGATGCCCTTGGATTCGGAATAGCCCTGGGCATACGGCAGCGCGGCGATGATGTCGCGCATGATCACATCCGGCGCCTCGAATCCGAACGGCGCGGGATTGCCGATATTCAGCTTGAGGATGCGATGCCCCTCCGCCTCCAGCCGTGCCGCATGCGCGCCCACCGGTCCACGAATTTCGTAGAGGACGTTCTGCAGCTTCGTGGATTGCTCCAGCACGCGCGGCGGATGGTGCGGTAGATGGCTAGGACTCACCTTGCCTATGGTGCCATCCCGGGGCAACCGGTTAATCCACGCCGCTATGTCTTATGGCAGCCGCCTTCGCGCTGTGGGTTCGCGGCCCCTGATATCTCACGTCCGACCCTTTCGAGCGACCTGCAAGCAGGTCGCTAGCGAGTGCCGTCGAGACTCGCGCCTGCGGCCCATGCGCTTCGGCCACTCGGCTGTGTTCGACGGCCGCGCCTTCGGCGCGGACACTAGACGGGCCGCGAACGGGTCGCTCGTACGACTCGCTCCGTGGTGGGCGACATCGCTTGCAGCCGAAGTTCGATCCATCGCGTCCGCCGGGCTCAAGACGACGAGTTGCCCGGCGGGATACCTTTGGCCGCAGTGGATCCGCAGAACTCTTCGATTTTTTCATCGAGTAATCGCGCCTCGACGGCGTCGCGGAACTGCGGAGCGGCGATCCGCCGCCGCAGCCCGATGAGGCGTTCCTCCAGTTGAGCGATGCGCTTGTCCTCAGCTAGGCCGAGCACCGGAAGCAAGGCGGCGGACGCACCGTCCAGACTGCCGTTGATCAGATACGCCGCGGCGCTGTCGACCCGGGCCATCGCCTCGGTGCCATAGGAGCGCCGCTCGGACGGCCCATTCGCATACAGCTCGATGGCCTGCTGCGTCGCGGCCAATGCGGGTTCGGCCTGACCGAGATGGATATAGGTCGCGCCCGCGTAGTAATGGGCCTTGGCCTCGTTGAAGCCGAAGACGCCGCCGACCTCGTCGTGCAGTGAGTCGGTGGCGGCCACCTCGCGGGCATCGTCGGCGGCCCGAATGCAGCGATCGGCATCGGCGTCACTGCCCAACCGGGACCAGATCCTGGCCTCGATATTCAATAGTCGAACCCTGGCCGTGGCGGATTCGGCGAACTCCTGCCCGCTCTGCGCCAGCAGCACGCCCCGACGCGGCCGATCCGACCAGTATTCGATCAGCGCGTGCATGCCCCGGGTCCAGGCGCGCAACCCGTTGTGACCACACAATTCCGAATAGGCCCAGGCCGCCCTGATCTGCTCGCCGGCGGCATCGAGATAGCCGAGGTCGGTGCTCGCATTGGCGAGCAATCCCGACAGCGTGCCGGCCAGCAGGTACAGATGGCTGGTATCGGCGGGGCGCTGATGCCCCTCCAACAGGCGGTAGACCCGGCGTCGTACCCGCAGCATCTCCACCATCATCGGTACCGGCGGGATGTGCACATATTCGTTCGCGATGCGCGTGACATCAGCATCGAGCTGTTCCAAGGTGGTGGCTCCCACATTGGTGCTCTCGGCCTGGCCGGCGTGCTCGCTCGCCTCGTGGGCAGCCGCCATAATCAGATCCCTCTCCGAAATCGCCGCTAACGCATCACCTCTCATCGCACCGGCGTCTATGAGAGCCAAAAGATCCGCGTCACTGGAATAGTTGGCGCGGGCCGAGGCATCGGCCCGCCTGTCGAATCCGGGCGCGGTCGGTCGATCGCTTACGGGTTGATCGATCATGGCCGCGAACCGTGCCCGGACAACATCGTCGGACCTGGCCAGGGAGGTATCGAGGGCGGCTTGATTGACCGGACGCGGATGGACCCGCGCACCGCCGGCCTCCCACTTCGATACGAGGCGCTCGTGCACTCCCAGATGTGCCGCGAACTCCCGGATACTCATCCGCCTGGCATCGCGAAGGGCGCGGGCCTCCTTACCTGACCACTGCCGGACCACGATGTCATCCTTCCGAACGAACTTCTTCTCAGAGTACGAGCGGTTTGTGAGTGCGGCCACAGGCAAAAGCATTCCGCTATCGGCGGCGTGCGCGACGGGCCCAGAGGCGGTAGCGAAAGCGTGACCACGTAGGGCCCCGGAAACGCCGCAAATCCAATACCGAGGCAGCGGAAGGGCAGTGGAAGGCGGGCGGGTGGGCAATTCCCGAATCGCCGTCTGGCACAGGACCCTTGGACTCGAGGAGGCAAGGAGTTGGCCGTGAATGTGGAGAAACTCAGAACAGTCGACGATTGGGTGGCCTATTACCGGCACGAGTTCGGTTTGCCGGTCACCGAACGCGGCGGGTTCGTGATGCTGCCCGTCACCGGCCGGGTCTGCGTTGTCCATCTACCGACGACTCGGGCCGAAAAGGTCAGGGTCGCACTGGAACAGCAGGGGACGAGGGGCCCCATGCTGGCCAGGCAGATCCGCTGGAGCTTCCTCGCCGAGCCGGACAGTCGGCCGGGCGCACAGATATTGGAGGTGCTGAACCGTCTGGATATAGGCATTCCGGCCATCGGTAGTGCCGTGATGTTGCCGACTGGGCTCGGGCGGTGGACCCGGGAAGGGTGCTTCTGGGTCAACCCACCGAGTCGCGGCGACACGCTCCCACCGTTATCCGTCATCATCACGACGGCACTCGCGGTGGGGGCGGGTGGCGGGGACTGAATGCGTCGTCGGTCCCCGCCGCCGCTCGGCGCCGGGCCCACCGAGTCCGCCCCTCTTAATGGCAGTCGACAGGGGCGGGCTCGGTCGGGTGTTCGCCGACCCGGTTGCACAGGCGAATGGCAGTGAAAGGGCACCGGAGTCGCGTGCCGGAGCCGAAACCCGTACGCAGGCGCAAGCTTCGAGCGAGACGAGGAAGATCGTTCGGATCAGCGCCGCGTACGGGTTGCTGCCGCGAATGCCTGTCGCTGGTCGCAACCGCTGAAACCCGCACTGCCACCGAGTAGTCGACCTAGTGGCGGGGCGTCCATCGAGCCGAGTCGAATGGTGGTACTGCACACTGTCCGGAACCGCCTTTCGACTCAGCTCGACGCCGGATGGTGGCCTCGGGGACGACTTCGAGATCGACCTAGGTGGGCAGCGGGAAGTTCAAGTAGGACCGCGAGGGCGTCGGCCCGCGCTGGCCCTGGTACTTCGAGCCCGCGCTGGTGCTGCCATAGGGGTTCTCGGCGGGGCTGGTCAGGCGCAACAGACACAGCTGACCGATCTTCATACCCGGCCACAGGGTGATCGGCAGATTCGCCACATTCGACAGTTCCAGCGTGATGTGGCCGCTGAAGCCCGGATCGATGAAGCCCGCCGTCGAGTGGGTCAGCAGTCCGAGCCGTCCGAGACTGGACTTACCCTCCAACCGACCGGCCAGATCGTCCGGCAATGTGCAGACCTCCAATGTGGAGCCGAGCACGAATTCGCCGGGATGCAGCACGAACGGCTCGCCCTGGTTGGGCTCGACCAGACTGGTCAGCTCATCCTGACGTTGTGCGGGATCGATATGGGTGTAGCGGCTGTTGTCGAATACCCGGAACAGCCCATCCAGTCGCACATCGATACTCGACGGCTGGATCAGGGTTTCCAGCAGTGGCTCGACGCCGAGACGCCCAGCGGCGATCTCCGCACGGATGTCACGATCGGAAAGCAGCACGCCGACGAGCGTAGCGCCTGCTCGATACCGCTCCTCAGCCGCCATTCGGGCGCGAGTTCGACCGAAGGCACGGCGATAGATTCTTCGAGGTCGGGTATTCCGCAATCATGACAGTGGTCGACACTTCGACGCCCGTGCTGCCCGGACCGCGCGGGGAACTCTCCGCGGGGATCGTCGAGACCTTGCGCGGGGATATCGGTCATTCCGTCCCGCCCATGATCGATGCGGATCCGTACGGCGAAGATCTGCAACTGGCTCTGCAGCTGTGTTACGAGTTGCACTACCAGGGGTTCGACGGGGTCGATCCGGGGTGGGAATGGGATCCGCGGTTATTGGAATTACGGGCCGGATGCGAAGAACGGTTCCTCGACGCGATGGTGCGGGATGTGCCGGGTGGCACCGATCTGGACGCCGAGTTGGCGCAGTTGGTCACCGAGCCCACCGAGCCGACCGGCATCGGCGCGCACCTGCGGGAGGCCGGTGAATGGTGGCAGATGCGTGAGTATTTCGTGCATCGATCGATCTACCACCACAAGGAGGCCGATCCGTATGCGTGGGTGATCCCCAGGCTGCGCGGTCAGGCCAAGGCATCGCTGGTCGCGGTGGAGTTCGACGAATTCGGCGGCGGGCGCGGCGAGCGTGTGCACGCACAGCTCTACGCGGACCTGTTGGCCGCGGCCGGGCTCGAGTCCGCCTATCTGTACTACCTCGATGTGGTGCCCGCGCCGATGCTGGCGGTGGTCAACATGATGTCGCTATTCGGGCTGCACCGGCACTTGCGCGGCGCACTGGTCGGGCATTTCGCAACCGTCGAGACAACCTCGTCGCCGGGGGCGGCACGGATGGTCGAGGCCCTGCGCAAACTCGATGCGGCCCCGGCGTGCATACGGTTCTATACCGAGCATGTGGAGGCTGACGCGGTCCACGAACAGGTCATGCGACGCGATGTGATCGGCGATCTGATCGCCCGACAACCGGAGCTGACCTCGTCGATCGTGCTCGGCATCCAGGCAACCAACCTGCTCGAAGACCGCTTCGACGATCATGTTCGCGCCCAGAACTGGGCACACGGGCGCAGTTCACTGCGCAGTCCTTGGCTCGTCGAGCCCGATTCGATATCAGCCGATCCGATTGCCGAGCACTTTTCGGGTTAATCGGCGAACGTGATGTTGATTCGTCCGCCCGGCGTCTATCGCCCGCAAGCCGATACCTGGTTGCTCGCCCGCGCCATGCGGGATGCGCCGCTGCCGCCCGGCGGGTGTGCGCTGGACGCCTGCACCGGTTCCGGTGTACTGGCGATCCACGCGGCACTGGCCGGAGCCGCGTCGGTCACCGCCGTGGATATTTCCCGAGCGGCGCTCGCCACGGCCTGGCTCAACAGCCGCATCCGCGGCATCGGGGTGGAGGTCGTGCGCGGCGATGTCGCCACCGCACTGGCCGATCGCCGATTCGATGTGGTTGTCGCCAACCCGCCCTACGTACCGAGCGCGCGCCCGGGGCGGGGGCACACACGCGCCTGGGACGCCGGACACCACGGCCGGGCCGTACTGAACCAGCTGTGCCGCAGGTTGCCGACGCTGTTGACGCACAACGGTATCGGCCTGATCGTGCACTCCGCGGTCTGCGATCCGGATCGAACACTCACCCAACTGCGCGGCGGCGGACTGAAGGCGGCGATCGTCGCCCGGGCCGTCCTGCCGTTCGGTCCGGTAATGCGCCGGCGCGCCGCCTGGCTCGAAGCGACCGGTCTGATCAGTCCACGACAACGACATGAAGAGCTGGTGGTGATCCGTGCCGACCGAATCTGATCCGGTGCGCCGACTGTCCTTCACCGCCGACGGGCCCGTATTGGTGGAGGGCCCGGTGGAGCTGGTGACAGCCGACGGGCGGACGCTGCATTGTGACCGTTTCCAGGTGGCCATCTGCCTGTGCCGACGCTCCAAGAACTACCCGCTGTGCGACACCAGCCACCGCAAACACCGCCGCGACCCAACCGCGTAGGCCTGCGGGAAAACGAATGGCCCAGACCACGAATGTACTGGTCAGGGCCATTTTGAGCCGATGACGGGAATCGAACCCGCGCTGTCTGCTTGGGAAGCAGAAGTTCTACCATTGAACTACATCGGCAATGCGCTATGCGCGTCCGCGACTTTATCAGACCAGGCACTGCGCCGGTCAACTCCGTTGCTCGAGTCGCTGAGTGTCGAAGGTACGCAACGGCTTCAGCGGGCCACGCCCCGAACCCAGCTGGTCCGGGGCGCGTAAGGCTGATCAGCCTGTTATTTCGCGCGGCATTCGGTGAAGATCTTGGTGTTGGCCTCGCGTGCCTTGTCGGCATCAGACTGGCTCATGCCGAAGTTGTTGGCATCGGCTGCCTTGGCGTCGTATTCGTCGCTGATCATCTTGCGCAGGCCCTCCTGCGAAATGCCTTGGTCCACATAGAGCTTGGCAGCGCAGTCGGCCAGGCTCTTGTCCTTGAGTCCCTTGTCCTGGAGCGACTTGGAGAGGTCCGCTTGGGTTACCGCGGGCTGGTCCGCGCCCTTGTCGTTACCGCACGCCGCCAGTACCGGCAGCGCGACGAGCGCTGCGGCGATCAGGAAGGTCCGCACCTGATTCCTCTTCTCGATTCAGTTCGAATACACGGCCACCGCGGTGGCGCCGCAACGATAATGCCGTACGGCGCCGCGCGGTAGCCGAGCGATCGACTTCCCAGTCGGGAAGTGGGTTACAGGTCCATGGCCGCGCGCAATGCGGTATCCAACCGGTCCAGGGCATCCGCTTCCATCTCATCGATGGGCTCGGCCAACCAGCCTCGATAGATGCGACCGATATTCCCGGCATGTACCCAACCGTGCCGTTCGACGGGCACAGCCAGAATGTCCTGCGGATCCTCGTCGACGACCTCGGCGGCGATCAGCCACTGCCTCAGTGATTCATTGATGCCATCGCTGCTGATGAGCACGACGGTACGACGCCGCGGCGAACCGTGTGGGTGATAGGTCCACAGTTCACCCCTGCGCACGCATCGCCTCCTCGGCGGCGGCCAGCTCCGCCTCGTCCGCCGCGGCCAGGGCCGTCACATCGGGTACCGGGCCGACGCCGGTCCGCACGGCTTCGCGACGGGCTGCCTTCGATATCCACGCTGAGGGCGACATCCCAGCGCGGGCCGCCGCCTGTTCGGCGAAGGCCCAGGATGCCTCATCCAGCGAGAGGGTGACCTTACGCGTTGCCATACCATTTATCGTACCGCCGTTTCGGCCGACTGCCAGCGGAAATCCGGTCCCGCTCGTGGCCGGAAATCTCGGTCCGACGGGTGCGAATCGCTGTACGGTCACAGATATGACGACGTTGAACCACCACCGGGTGGGCGCGGGGGAACCGCTAGTCATGGTGCACGGCGTAGGCAGCCGCTGGCAGGTGTGGGCGCCGATAATCGACACCCTCGCCGAATCCTTCGACGTCGTCGCCGTCGATCTGCCCGGCTTCGCGGGGTCCGCGCCGATCGAGCACACCACCGTCGACACCCTCACCGAAGCGCTTGCCGACTTTCTCAAAGAACAGGGCATCGAGCGCCCGCATCTGGCGGGCAATTCGATGGGCGGACTCATCAGCCTGAACCTCGGCGCACGCGGGGCGGCCCGCTCGGTCACGGCATTTTCGCCGATCGGATTCTGGGACACCCCCGGCCGCGTGTGGTGCCAACAGTCGCTCGGCAAATCCCGCCAACTCGCCCGGGTGCTGCGTCGGTGGCTGCCCGACGTGCTCGGCACCGCCGCGGGTCGCACCGTATTCCTGTCGTTGGTCTTCGGCAAGCCGTGGGCGATCGATCCACAGGTGGCCATCGATACCGCCAGCGATGCGGCCGACGCACCCGGCTTCGAACCCGCCCTGGCCTCCTTCACCGATGCGGAATTGCACGAAATCGGTGCGCTGGCCGACATTCCGGTCACCATCGCCTGGGGCAACCGGGATATCCTGCTGACCTACGCCACCCAGAGCAGGAAGGCACGCGCCGTGCTGCCGAACGCCCGCCACGTAACGCTGCACGGCAGCGGCCACACGCCGTTCTTCGACGATCCGGCAGGCTGTGCGCGGGTTCTGCTCGAAACCATCAGCCCACGTCGCTGACCGGTCGAGTCAAGGTTGTCGGATCCGCCTCGCCGAGCAGGATCCGGACCGCATTTCCCCAGCGGTGCCGCAGGATTCGATTGCGATCCAGATCGCCGGTGAGCAGTACACGCATGGCGAGACCGGTCATGATCTCGATCGTGAATTCGGTGATGGTCGGCACCCGCGGGTCGTCCGGGAATTCCTGACGAAAGATATCGCGAATGCTGTTGTGCATCAGCTCGAATAGTCGATGCTCCAGCGGCAGGAAGGCCGCGAGCAGTTCGGAATCGGTGCGCGCGGCGACCCACATCTCCAGCGCCGCCCAGAATGACGGCCCGGTGAACATGTGCATGGTCAGCTCGACCGCGGTTTCGAGGCGATCCGCACCGACCGGAATCGCCTCGAATTCCCTTGTCAGCTGGGCGAATCGGCGCTCGGCCAGATGTTCGACGGCACCGGCGAGCAGATCGGCCTTGGTCGGGAAGTGGTGTTGCAGCGTGCCGCGCGGTACCTCGGCACGCTTCTGCACCTCGAGTGTGGTGGTACCGGCGTAGCCGACCTCCACCAGACTCTCCACCGCCGCGTCCAGGAGCCGCGTGCGCATGCGCGAGCGCCGCTGCGCCTGCGTCTCCCGGACGCGTTCGGGCATCGGATCAGCGCCCCTGCCACTGGGGTTCGCGCTTCTGCGCGAAGGCGAGCGCCCCCTCGGCGGCATCCTTGGAGAACAGCGCTGGCAGCGCGATTTCGCCCTGTTTGGCGAAACCCTCGGCGACGGACCAATCCGGCGCTTCGTCGATGATCCGCTTACTCGCCGCCACCGAAAGCGGTGCGGCCGCAACAATTTCGGCCGCCAATGCCAACGCACCATCCAGTGCCGCGCCGGGTTCGGTGACCCGGTTGACCAGTCCGAGCTGGTAGAGCCGTTCGGCATCGATGCGGCCACCGGTGAGCGCCAACTCCGCGGCGATGGGGCGCGGCAACCGCTGGGTCAATCGCAGTACACCGCCGCCCGCGGCAACCAGACCGCGCTTGACCTCCGGAATACCGAACTGGGCATTGTTCGCGGCGACAATCAGATCACCGGAGAGCGCGAGTTCGAAACCACCGGCCAGCGCGAAACCCTCTACGGCCGAAATCATTGGTTTGGCAGGCGGTTTCGCGGCAATGCCCAGCGGACCTCGGTTGGGGGTAATCGGCATCTCGCCCTTGGAGGCCGCGACGAGATCCATTCCGGCACTGAAGGTTCCGCCCGCACCGGTGAGCACCAGCACACGCGCGGCGGCGTCGGCCTCGAATTCGTCGACAGCGGCCTCGATGGCCTGCGCGGTGGCCAAATTGATGGCATTGCGGGCTTCCGGGCGATTAACGGTCAATAGCGTTATCGCATCGCGCTTTTCGACCAGCACCAAATCTGGCGCACTCGTCTCCCGGCCACCAACTCCCATGGAGTCGTCGTGCGACGCTGAATTCATTTGACAGTCCTCTCGGTGCGCAAGGTGAGCCTATCGGCGGCGGTCACATCGGCCTCCGCGCCGATCGGGTCGCCGTCGGTGAACGCCGCGACGGTTTCCGAATCGGACGCCCGAACCAGTATGCGGGCACCGGCCGGCGTCAACGCGCTGATCACCACGGCCTCGGGTTCGTCGGCGTGTTCGGGCGCGGGACCCTTGCGATAGGCGACGGTATAGGCCTCGACGGTGGCCGGTCCGGTGTAGCCGGGTGCCGTATCACGCCGTGCCACCGGCACTTCCGGTTCGACGGCCCGGAAGAGTCGCGCAGGCGGGCGGGCGGAGTAGACACCGACGGCGTGCTTGGTGATATACCAGCCGAGTGCGCTCGCAAGGCCGTAGGCCGACGGGTCATCGCGCAGCCGACCGGTCAGCGTCGCGATCGAATGAGCCGCGTAGTTATTGCCGGGGCCGCCCGCGAAGGTGAGTCCGCCGGTGACCGACAGCGGACGCGCCGGATCGTCGATCGGCAGCCCGAGCGCCTCGGCAGCGACCTGCACCGCGACCGGGAAGCACGAATACAGGTCGATATGGGCGAGGTCGTCGATGCCGATACCCGCGCCCGACAATGCCGCCCGCCCGGCCGCGGCAATGGCCGGCGAACTGGACATATCCGCTCGTTCGGAGACGAACCACTCGTCGGTGGCGCTGGCCCCGCCGTGCGGAAAGACCCAGCGGTCCCTCGGCACGCCCGCCGCATCGGCCGCGGCCGCACTGCACAGGATCAGCCCCGCGCCCTGATCCACGGACAGGTTCGCGACGAGCAGCTTCGGATAGGGCGAGGAAACCATGCGGTTCGCGCGCGTCGGCGTCACGAGATCATCGATCGACTGTTCGGCGGGCTGCCACGCATACGGATTCCGGGCCGCCACCGTCGATAGCCGCGACCACAGTCCTCCGATCCGATCGCGATGCGCGGCCTCGCTCAGTCCGAGCCGTCCGCGCAGCGCGGTCTCCATCAACGCATAGAAGTAGATCGGCCCCCACAGTCCCACCGCCGTCTCCATCTCGTTATTGGGGCCGCGTTCGGTGCCGATGAGCTCGGTCGGCCGCACATCCTCGCTCTGCTCGGGCCAATCGAGTGCGACGCCGGTGCGGGGGGCGGCATTCCAAGATGCGACGGACTCGGCCCCGGTGATCAGCGCGATCTCGCACCGCCCGTCCGCGATGGCCTGCGCGACGGTATTGACCAGGCGCTGCGGCGCGTCACCGCCGAATCGCGCGGATTGCAGCGTGCGCTTGGGCGCGACGCCCAGTTCCGCCGCGACCAGCGCGCCGAGATCCGGATACGGCCTGCTGACCGGGGCCGCGGCCACGATCAGATCGGCCGAACGCAATAGCCGCTCCCCGGTGCCGCTGTCGGTGCCCGCGCGGCGCAGCGATTCAGTGGCGAGTTCGACCGGTCCGGGCAATCCGGGCTCGCCGGCGCGGTGCACGATCTGGCCGACGCCGACGAGTACCGGCGTGCGCGGGTCCAATCCGGGTGGCAGCATAGTTCCTCCACTCTTACCGTCAATGTTGACGGTAACTTGCGTTCGATTAGAACAAAGCGCATACGCGCAGGCAATGGCTCTCGAACTGACTCACGGGTAAGATCGAGGAATGGCCTCGAACATCGCGCTACGGTTCGTCGACGACCGCGCCTACGTCACGCTGGACCGACCGGAAAAGCACAACGGCCTGACCATCGAGATGCTGCGCGATCTCGCCACAACCGCGCATACCGTCGCCGAGCACAAGGAGGTCCGCGCGGTCATTCTGTCCGGCAACGGCCCGAGTTTCAGCAGCGGCCTCGACATCGCGGGAGCGAGCCGCAATCCGCTCGCGGTCATCCGCGGCTTCATACCGCTGCCCTGGCGCGGCACCAATACCTTTCAGGAGGCCTGCTGGGCCTGGCGTCGACTCTCGGTGCCGGTAATCGCGGCCGTACACGGCCACTGCTACGGCGGTGGACTGCAGATCGCGCTCGCCGCCGACGTCCGCTTCGCCAGCCCCGACGCGGAATTCTCGGTAATGGAAGCCAAATACGGTCTGGTCCCGGATATGACCGGCGCGGCGACGCTGTCCCGGCTGATCGGCGTCGACAAGGCCCTGCTGCTGACCATGACCGCCGATATCGTGGACGCCGCCCACGCCGAGCGGATCGGCCTGGTCACCGAGGTGACCGCGGACCCGGTCGCGGCGGCGGAAAAGCTTGCCGATCGCATCGCCATCCGCTCTCCGCACGCCGTCGCGGGAGCCAAACAACTCTTCGATCGCTCCTGGCATGCCTCGGCTCGGCGCACCTTCGCCATCGAGCGGGCCACCCAGCTGCCATTGATTCTGCGGCAGGCCATATCTCGTAGTCGCTGATCACAATTCAGATAGCGCGATGCTTACAATCTTTCAGACGAATCACCCAACCCGCCAATTTCTCCGGTTTCGCTGTTAGCATTCTGAACGATTTGCCAGCCAGCCGAAATGTGACACGACACACGGTGTGGGGGCCTGCGTATCGTGCCACTTCGGCCAGAACCGGAGGGCTTTGAGACTTGCACAAAACCGCGTCCGCCTTGCTCTCGGCACTGGCAGGAGCTTCGGTATTGCTCCTCGTAGCGACAACACCAGCCACTGCAAACCCCAATGCGATCAACCCGATCCCGGTACTGAACGGCACCAATGGACTACCAAATCTGGGCGGCCGAACCAGGGCGGTATTCCAGGTGACCGGCATGGCCAGCCCGAACAACACCCAGGCCTATAACGTGCTCGGCACCGATCTGGGCATCATGTGGGATAACGGCAACGGCGAGATGCTGACCGCATTCGGCGATACCGCCGGACTCGGCCTGCCGAATCTGCTCGCTGGCAGCACATGGGCGTGGCGCAGCAATATTCTCGTGCGCAGCCACACCCACGATCCGTCCAACGGCATCTACTTCGACAGCGTCGTGCGCGATATCTTCGGCCAGGCGCGCGATCTGATTCCGAGCCCGAAGATTCCATTCATCGAGATCAGCCGGATCCCCACCGCGGGCATTTCGGTCGGCGGCGTTCAGTACATGAGTCTGATGTCGGTGCAGAGCTGGGACGATGTCGGCAGGTGGACCACGAATTTCTCCGGCCTCGCCGTCTCCGGCGATAACGGTGAGACCTGGGCCGAGCTACCCGAGACCCGGCGGCCGAATGAGGGCGGTAATGCCAACTTCCAGATGAACGCGTTCCTCAAGAACGGCGGTTACGTCTACGAATACGGCACCCAGTCCGGTCGCAACCGGGCGGCATATATCGCACGGGTCCGGGAAGGCGATATGGCGAATCTAGGCGAGTACGAGTACTGGGACGGCGAGCACTGGAGCAAGAAGGGCGACGTCAACGCCGCGGCGCCGATCATGGGGGGCGTCGGCGAGATGTCGGTGATGTACAACGAGTACCTCGGCCAGTTCATCTCGCTCACCACCGACCCGTTCAACTCGGTTGTGCTGCGGCGGGCCAGCTCACCCACGGGTCCGTGGAGCGATCCCGAAGTGCTGATCGACACCCGCGAACTCCCGGCCGCATACGCCCCGTCGATCTTCCCGTACCAGACCGGACGCGACCTGTACTTCGTCACCACGGTGCACACCCAGTACAACGTGGTGCTGATGCGGACAACGCTCTAGCCCCGTTGTCCTTCCCAACGGCACATGGCCGCGGCATTCCCCCGCGGTCATGTGCGAATGTTCCCCTCGATTTGACCTCAATGGCACTTCAGGTATGAAGCTTGGTCGAGTTGAGTCGTCGAGCTTCGGGAGAGACTATGGGCACCACACTCGCACCAAGTGAATCAGACACCGGCACTTCGGATTTGCGCGAATGGCTGCGTCTACATGCACGGCCGATTTTTGATACGGGTTCGAATAGCACCGGATCGGATATCACCGCATTAACCGAACGGCTCGGGTCGGCGACCGTGGTCGGACTCGGTGAGTCGACCCGGTTCTCTCGACAGACCTTCGGACTGCGTGAACGGGTATTCCGTGTACTGGTCGAGGAATACGGTTTCCGTACGCTCGCGGTGCAGGACGGTGCGCGTTCCGGTGAGCGACTCGATGCCTATGTGCGGACCGGCGCGGGAGATCCCGAATCGGTGCTCGCGGGTGCGTGGCGGCCGACCCGGACCGCCGAAATGGCGGTGGCACTGGAGTGGATTCGCGAATTCAATCAGGAGCACCCGAACGACCCCGTGCGAATTCTCGGCGTCGAGCCACCGCGCGCGGAACCGTCGGATTACGACGTGGTGCTGGATTATGTTCGGCAGCAAGCACCGGATCGGTTGGCCGCCATCGAATCCCACCTCGACCCGATCCGCACCGCGCATCAGATCGATGAACATGTGCAGCGCCATCAAGGAATTCACCCCGGCCGTCCGTTCATCGACGACGCACGCGATGCCTCGGCATTATTCGAAAAGCTTCCGGTGACAACAGAATTCGAAAATGCGCTGACGCATCTGCGGCTCATCGTCGAATTCCACGAGAAAAGCGTCGCCGGCCAGGGTGGTTTCGCGCGCGACGAGCGACCTGCCGCGAACCGGGTCATCCAATGGCAGCGCGATACCGGTGCGAAAATCGCGTATTGGGACGGCATCGCCCACACCGCCGCCCTAACCCTCGGTGCCGGTCCGGCGGAGAGCTCCGAATTCCGTGGTACCGGTAGCTATTTGCGCGAACATTTCGGTGCTCGGTACATCTCGGTCGCCATCGGCTTCCATCACGGAAATCTCGGTATGGCGGTGGCACCGGAACCGCTGCCGGACCTTGTCGACTCGACGCTCGGCACGGTGGACCTGCCCGCCTTCTACATCGACTTGCACAGCGACGCACCGGAATCGGTACGACTGTGGCTGCACGGTCCGGCGAAGCTGCGCACGATCAGCGGCATCTACGATCCGGCCAAGGACGCCACAGCGCACACCACCGTGCGATCCCTCGTGGACGCTTTCGACGCGCTCGTCCATATCCGCGAGACCTCGCCGGTGCATTGGTTGCCGCACCCGAGCTCTTAAGGCTCGGTCCGACCGCCCACGATATCCCCCGGCGCACGCGGCAGACGGATTCGCGATCGTCGCGGACGCGCGGAGTTCGCGCGCTGCGCGGCGGTCGCACGCGCGGCCGGAGCGCAGTGCACCGAGGGTCGCGTGGGCGCAGTCGCACAGCCATCGCATGGCAGTCAAATGGCGCACAGCCATCACATGGGGCCACGACCATCACGTGACGCATGACCATCAGGCGACCCCCCATCGCGCGACGCACGACCATCACGGAACCACGCCTATCGCGTGACCCAGGATCATCACGGCATCGGCCGTCTCACGGCACACGGCCCCATCACGTGGCAAACGACCATCACTGGACGCATGCTCATCACACAGGCAGACGCCGATCTCACGGGCACACGCCCATCGCGTGACCCACGACCATCACGGGACGCACAGCCATCACGGGACGCACGACCATCACGTGGCGCATGACCCACCACTGGACGCGCCCCATCGCGGGGCACACGGCCATCACGGGACGCACGACCATCACGTGGCGCATGACCATCACTGGATGCACGCCTCATCGCGGGACGCATGACCATCACACGGGCATAGGGCCGTCGTACGGCACACGGCCGACTTGCATGGCGCACGGCACATCGGACGGCACATGGCCGTCGCGGGCCACATACCCGTCACGAACCGCACGGGCGTCGCGTGGCGCACAGCGGCGCACGGCATCGCGTGGGTCCACGGGCAAATACACTCGCGCATATGGACGCGACCGATTGGGACACGCGGTATGCGCAGAGTGAACTGGTCTGGGGTGCACCGCCGAACAGCACCGTGGTGGAGCACGTTTACGGGCTGGAGCGGATCGCCCCGTTAGTGCCGGATACTCCCGACAGTGAGCCGCCCGGCTTACCGCGTGCCCTCGATCTTGCCTGCGGCGAAGGTCGTAATGCGCTGTGGTTGGCCACGCATGGCTGGCAGGTGCATGCCGTCGACTATTCACAGGTAGGTATTGATAAGGGCCGTACCATCGCGAGTCGGCTGTCCCGCTCGGTCCGCAGCCGGATCAGTTGGCAGTGCGCCGATGTCACCGATCTGGACGCCGCGGGCATAACCGGCCCGTACGAACTCGTGCTGATGGTCTTCCTGCACCTGCCCGCCGAACAACGCCGTCCGCTGGTCCGCCACCTCGCCGATCTACTCGCCCCTGAGGGCACCCTGCTGGTCCTCGGTCACGACACCACCAATCTCACCGAGGGCTTCGGCGGCCCGAAGGACCCCTCGGTCCTGTTCACCCCCGACGACATCATCGCCGACCTCGGCCCCGATCCGCACCGCATCCGCGTCCGCATGGCCGACCGCATCTACCGCCCCACAGAGGAACGCGACGCCATCGACGCCCTGGTCATCGCCACCAAACCCCCGGCAGATCCGCCTGCCGTCGAGTCCGAAACGCATATCGAGCCGCCACGCGAAACCTGACGCCGCGCCCGATAATTCAGCTCACCGCTTGGTCATCCGCAGGCCGCGGCGGAACCTGACATGGATCGGCTGCGCGCCGAGAGAACCGGTCTCCGTATCCGATTGCCCTCGGTTATGGCGATCGCCGCGGCGGTCCAACTGAGCACCGTCGCCAGCCCCGCCGCCATGCCGAGCAATACCCAGGCCAACCGCCATTGCTCGCTCAGCAGCGGAATTATGGTGCGGCTGAAGGCGATTCCGAGTCCGGCACCCGCGAAGTAGATGGTGATCGGTGTGGACGCACCGGCACAAGTGGCCAAGCGCGCCGCGATCATCCCGCCCGCGATGAACACCAGCGCTCCGGCGGCACCCGCAGCGGCCCGAGTTATCAGCAGCACAAGGTAATCGCTGTTCAAGGCAGTGCTGGCCAATGCCACCGCAGTAAGGTCATACCTCAGCGGAACGCTCCCGTGGCGCCGAGCACGCCCACGGCAACGGCGGTAACCAATGCCCCCTCCCGGTAGCCGAGCCCGTTGGCGGTACTCATGGCTCCGGTCTCGCCCAGACTCCTGTCGAGGTCCGCGCGCATCGCCGGGACGAGCAATCCGAAGGCGAAGCGGGCGAGCCCGAGCGCCGAGGCGGTGCCGAGGGCGAGCCGCACCGCCTGCCGATCAGCCGGATTCACCGGTCCGCGAGCAGGATCGCCACCAACTCATCAGGGGCATCACGCATGAGGTTGTGCTTGCTGTCCACTGCATGCGTGCGCCACTGTGGATCATCCCGAAGCCGCTCATAGCAGCTGGTGAACGGAGATTCACCGTCCCAGCTCGCCGCGTAGACGTATTCCCTGCGCCGGAATCGGGTGAGGTCGCCGGTGAGCTGGACCGACTGCAGCAGCGAGGCCAGCGGGTGTCCGGTAGCTCGTGGATCGAAGAAAGGCAGCGGTGGCACCGCATAACCGGTCTCCGCCACGTCCAGGTACCACTGCCGCTCCTGTTCGGAGACCAGCCGCCACATGGAGTCATCGTGGCGCGGCACAACGGCATCGAGGTAGACCAGCGAATCGATCCGGTCAGGTACCCGGTCGGAGGCACCGGTAATCACCATCCCGCCGTAGCTGTGGCCGACCAGCACCGCGTCCTCGATATCCTCGGCCACCAATAGCCGCACCACATCCTGGATATGCGTCTCGAGGTTCACCGACGCGGTCAGCAGATGGCTGCGCTCGGCGAGTCCGGTCAGGGTCAGCGGGTAGACCCGATGACCAGGCCGGCGCAACTGCTCGGTGATCGATTCGTAGCACCAGCCGCCGTGGCACATGCCTGGGATTAGAACGTAGGTCGCCAATTCACTCTCCGGTGTCGCTTCGCCGGGTCGGTCGGTGGGCGGGTGCGGCACCGACATATCGACCCGAGAGTCTTCCAGCGAAGTGGAATCGCAATCAGAAGTCCAACAGATCGTTCTTCTCATAGCGAGAAGTTCTTGTTATATAGCGAGGTAGCGAACCGCGACCTCGAACAGCTACGAACTCCACCGCGCCAGCCAGGGTGTGACCGTCTCGGCGATGATGTCGAAGCCGGACCGGAAAGAGTGTGACTGACCTGGGATAACGCGGACTTCGGCGGCATCGCCCGAATCGGGCACACCAAACGGGTCATTGGCGCCGTTGATCACGACGACTTCGATCTCACCTGGAGCCAGCAGTTCCTCGCGCCGCGTCTTCTCCGGCTTACCCGGCGGATGCAGCGGAAACGACAGCGCGAGTACGCCGCGTGCATCAGCCGCAATGGCAGTACGGCACGCCACCCGAGCCCCATTGCTGCGCCCACCCGAAATCAGTGGGACCTTCTTCACCCGCTTGCGCAGGTCGGCGACGATCTCCAGCCAGGCCTCGTCCTGCTTCACCGGGGACCCGGGCGCGCGTCGTCCGGCGACCCGATACGGCTGCACCACCCGCGCGACCGCGCCGCCCAGTTCGTAGGCACAATCGCGCACGGCGAGCAGGTCTTTCGCATCGACACCGCCGCCGGATCCGTGCGTGAGCAGCAGCAGGAACGCCGCCTTGCGCGGCTTGTCGAGCTCGATCTCCGCGGGCCCGCCGCTCGTCTCGATTCGCACCTCTTCACGGTAGTCGCCAGCTATCCGGAGACCCCAGCTATCCGGAGACGCCCAGCTATCCGGAGACGCCCAGCCACCCGCGGCGCCTCGGCCGCCAGATATGCCTCGGCTAACCCGACTCGATCGTCTACTACGCGAGCCGTAGACGAACGGCAACGCATTCGAGTGTTTTTCACATCACATTTGCCCGCTCGAGCCTTTGCGGCCCCATTACCGACCGGTAATATGGCGAATAAGTTACCCGCGAGTAGCATGCGGCTGATCCTTTCGAGCGACCTGCAAGCAGTTCGCTACGGAGGCCGGCACGGCTACCCGGTGGACGGACAACGGGCGGGAACGGCAACCAACCGACCGCACCAACTCAACGGAGAGTGAGTAACAGAAATGGGCCACTACAAGAGCAACGTCCGCGACCTGGAGTTCAACCTCTTCGAGGTACTCGGCCTCGGCACCATCCTCGACAGCGACGCCTACGGCGATCTCGACACCGAGACCGTCAAGGAGATGCTCAACGAGGTGCGTCGCCTGGCCGAGGGTCCGCTGGCCGATTCGTTCGTCGACGGTGACCGCAACCCGCCGACCTTCGATCCCGAGACCCACACCGTCACTCTCCCCGAATCGTTCAAGAAGTCCTACCGCGCGCTGGAAGACGCGGGCTGGGCCAAGGTCGCCGTCCGAGAGGAGCTGGGTGGCCTGGGTGCCCCGAGCGCCGTCTCCTGGGCGCTCGGCGAAATGATCCTCGGCGCCAACCCGCCGGCTCAGATGTACGCCGCCGGCGCGGGTTTCGCGCAGGTGTTCTACAACAACGGCACCGATGAGCAGAAGAAGTGGGCGCAGATCATCGCCGACCGCAACTGGGGCGCCACCATGGTGCTGACCGAGCCGGATGCCGGTTCGGATGTCGGCGCCGGCCGCACCAAGGCGATCGAGCAGGAGGACGGCTCCTGGCACATCGAGGGCGTCAAGCGCTTCATCACCTCGGGTGATTCCGACAACCTGTTCGAAAACATCATGCACCTGGTGCTGGCCCGCCCCGAAGGCGCCGGTCCGGGCACCAAGGGCCTGTCGCTGTTCTACGTGCCGAAGTGGCACTTCGACTTCGAGACCCAGACCCTTGGCGACCGCAACGGTGTCTTCGTCACCAATGTCGAGCACAAGATGGGCATCAAGGTCTCGGCCACCTGTGAGGTCACCTTCGGCGGCCACGGCGTGCCCGCCAAGGGCTGGCTGGTCGGCGAGGTGCACAACGGTATCGCACAGATGTTCGACGTCATTGAGAACGCGCGCATGATGGTCGGCACCAAGGCCATCGCGACCCTGTCGACCGGTTACCTGAACGCACTGGACTACGCCAAGCAGCGCGTCCAGGGTGCGGACCTGACCCAGATGACCGATAAGGCCGCCCCGCGCGTCCCCATCACCCACCACCCGGACGTGCGCCGCAGCCTTGCCATGCAGAAGGCCTACGCCGAGGGGCTGCGCGCCATCTACCTCTACACCGCCGCACACCAGGATGCGGATATCGCCGAGCTGGTCTCCGGCGCCGATAAGGATGTGGCCTTCCGGGTCAACGATCTGCTGCTGCCGATCGTCAAGGGTGTCGGCTCCGAGCGGGCCTACCAGTACCTGACCGAGTCGCTGCAGACCTTCGGCGGCTCCGGCTTCCTGCAGGACTACCCGATCGAGCAGTACATCCGCGACGCGAAGATCGACTCGCTCTACGAGGGCACCACCGCGATCCAGGCGCAGGACTTCTTCTTCCGCAAGATCGCCCGTGACCGCGGCGTCGCGCTGGCCCACGTGGCCGGCCAGGTGCAGAAGTTCATCGAGTCCGAGGCGGGCAACGGCCGGCTGAAGGCCGAGCGCAAGCTGCTCGCCACCGCGCTCGAGGATGTGCAGGCCATGGCCGCCACCCTCACCGGGCATCTGATGGGCGCCCAGGAGCAGCCGACCGAGCTGTACAAGGTCGGTCTGGGTTCGGTGCGCTTCCTGCTCGCCGTGGGTGACCTGCTCATCGGTTGGCAGCTGCTGCGTCAGGCCGACGTCGCCATCAAGGCTCTCGACAACGGCGCGACCGGTGCCGATGAGGCGTTCTACAAGGGCAAGGTCGGCGTCGCGCAGTTCTTCGCACGCAATGTGCTGCCGGAGCTGACCGCGACCCGCGCCATCCTGTCCAACCTGGACAACGACATCATGGAGCTGGACGAAGCGGCGTTCTGATCCAATAGGCTTCGCACACGGCGGCCCCGGATTTTGTTTCATTTTCCGGGGCCGCTGTCGTTATTTTGTGCGGTGCACCATCTCTCGGGCGGGCTCGGCGAGATCGATCGTCGGTTGTTCCGGGCCTTCCGCCAGCACAACGGTATTGCCGCCCAGCCGTTTCGCCTGATACATCGCGTTATCAGCACACCGCAGCAGCAATCGTGATCGTCCCCCGTCCGTGCCGCCGTCGTGCACCGCGACACCAACACTTGCCGTGACGGTGACGGATATGCCGGGCGTCTCCGCCACGGCAAGGCGCAATCGCTCGCCCAGACTCAGCGCAGCCGCGCGATCCAACTGATCGACCACCGCGAACTCCTCCCCACCGGTGCGGGCGACCACGGCATCGGGATCGGCCGCGGCGCGCAACCGCGCGGCCGTCGAGACCAGCACCTCGTCACCGATGGTGTGGCCGAAGGTGTCGTTGACCGCTTTGAAGTGGTCGAGGTCGAGAGTTATCACGCACAGTTGGCGCTGGTATCGCGAACGGTGCACGTAATAGTCGAGTCCGCGACGATTCAGCAGCATGGTCAGCGGATCCGAGAGCACATCGATGCGCAGCACCCAATAGCAGAACTGCAACGCGGGCAGCACCAGGACGATGGCCGCGACCATGATCAAGACCATCGCACCGGCGAGCGCGAGATCATTGGTCTGCGCGTCGGTCACCAGCAATACCGCCAGCGCACTCACCGTGAGCAGTGACCATCCGGCGTGCGCGGCGAGCGCCTTCGGACTGTGGAAGAACGTGATGTAGGCGCCGGTGACCACAAGTAGCATCGCGCTCAATGCGCCGTACACCCGATCGCTGTCCACCAGGCACGACGCCGTGATCGCCAGATCCGCCCACGTCAACATGGCCAGCGAGGTGATGGCGCGGGGCCACGGGAACAGCCACCAGCGGACCGCCCACACCGCGGCCGTCGCACCTGCCGTCGCGAAGATCGTGCGGGCCACCGTGCCGTTCGGACCCGCGGGCGACATCCAGATCAAGATATTGATCGCGAGCATCAACGCACCGCCCGCACCGATGATCGCCTTGATCAGGCGCAGCCCGGAATGGGATTCGAGAGTACGCACGAACCAGCGATAGTGCGCCGGATCGCGCCACCAACTACTGAGTATCGCGCGACTGTCACCCATGGAGCCACCGCCTAGCGTTCACGAAATCCTGCTGGATGTACCGAACAGCTGTGCCATTTCGAGCAACCATTAAGCAAGCGGTGACAGGCCAGCGCCTGCCGAAGCCCCCGTCTCCTGGTGATCTTCAGTGTAGCGGTCGTCACATGTCGCTCTCCAGCATGCAGCAACCGGACATAGGTCACGAAACGGGGCACAATGACCGGGCAGACCGCGCGCAAGAAGGGATCGTCCGGATGAACCGATCGCTGTCCGCACTCACCAGAGCCGGTGCACTCGCCGCCGCACTCTCGGTCGCGCTGGCCGGACCGGCCGCGGCGGATTCGAATTTCGTGCTTCCGATCCCCGGCATCAACCCTATTCCCGGCATCAACGGACAGCCACGCGGCCTGCCGCACTTACCCGGATTGACCCAAGCGGTCTTCCAGATGACCGGTATGGACAGCCCCAATCGCACCCAGAACGTCAATGTGCTCGGCACCGACCTCGGCGTCATGTGGGACGACGGCAACGGCGGGATGATTACCGCCTTCGGTGACAGCGCGGGCCTCGGCTTCCCCAACCTGCTGGTCGGCAGCGTTTTCGCCTGGAGCAGCCAGATGCTTTTCCACAGCTCGACCAAGGATCCGTCGCACGGGATCTCCTTCGAGGGCGCCGTGACCAATCCGCTGCCCAGCCCGAAGATTCCGGGTATCGAGATCAGTCTCATTCCGACAGCGGGCATTTCGGTCGGCGGCGTGCAGTACATGAGCCTGATGTCGGTGCGCGAATGGGGTGAGCACGGCAAGTGGACGACCAACTTCTCCACCCTCGCCGCTTCCGGTGACGGCGGGCAGACCTGGGCCCCGCTGACCACGACCCGGCGTGCGAATGTGGACGGGCATCAGAACTTTCAGCAGAACGCCTTCCTGAAAGATGCCGGTTACGTCTATCGCTACGGCACCCCGGCCGGTCGGCTGAATCCCGGATTCGTCTCGCGGGCACAGGAATCCGATATCGCAGATCTCGATCGCTACGAGTACTGGGACGGCAAGGAGTGGAAGCCCGAGGCCAAGGACGCCACACCGATCGTCGGCGATGTCAGCGAGCTGTCGGTCATGTGGAACGAGCATCTCGGCAAATTCATCATGCTCACCACGGATTCCAAGAACTCGGTGGTGCTGCGCACCGCATCGGCGCCGGAGGGACCGTGGAGCGAGTCGGAGGTGCTCGTCGACGGCACCGCGCTGCCGAGCGCCTACGCGCCGATGATCTTCCCGTATCAGACCGGCGGTGACCTGTACTTCTTGCTGTCGGTATGGAACCAGTACAACGTGCTGCTGATGCGAACCCCGCTGTAGGAGTTGCCTACTCGCACTTCACGACCGGTACCGGGTCGTACTTCACCGTCCGCGTGGTGCGTGAGATCTGCCGACCGGTTTTGCGATCGGTGATGACTCGCGTATCGGAGATTGTGAACCCCGGTGCGCCTTCAGTGGCGATGCAGTCCTTGCCCTTGGGGAGTTTGACCTCGGTCGGCTCGGTCGGCTTGGTCTTCTCGCCGGTGATGGATTCGACATTGACGGTCTTGGTGCCCCAGAGGCGGACCGTGACCTCCGAGTCGGTGGTCGATGTTTCGATGTAGACACCGGATTGGCTGTTATTGCGGAATTTGAGGTCGATGGCGCCGTCGAAGACGGTGGCCTCGCGTGCCGCCGGATAGCGGGAAATGTAGTAGCTGTGCTCGGTGTGACCGGCATCCTCCATACCCGCGAAATAGGCGGCGTTGTAGAGGGTGGTCGCGAACTGGCTGATACCGCCGCCGACCGCGGTGCTCGGACGGCCGTGGTCGATGATGCCGGATTCGACGTAGCCCTCGGCAATGCCACGTGGTCCGGTGAAGTCGTTGAGCGAGAAGGTTTCTCCCGGTTTGACGATGGCGCCGTTCACCTTCTTGGCGACCACGCGGATATTCACACCGGACGGTCCGCTGAAGCCGCTTGTGGTGAATTGGCCCATCACCTCGGTGACGCCGAGTGCATTGGCGGCCTCGGTGGTGAGCTTGGGATCCACCTTCTCGTAGACGGCCTGGGCGGTGCGCTCCTGCGGTGCGACGATGAGATTCGGCAACTGCTCGAACGTCTTGGCCCAATTGATCTTGTCGCCGATCACGGCCGGAACCACCGACGCGGTCGACCCGGTCACGGCGAAGGTCGCATCCTTGGCCTCGACCTCGGACGGCGCGAGTTGCGGACCCAGCACCCCGAGAGCGACATCTTGTTTGAAGGTCGCGGCCAGACCACCCTGACCATCGGGGGCGAACGACAGTATGGACGCGATCTGCTCCGGCTCGAGCTTGCCGGTCGCATTGTTCTTGCCAGCGAACACAATCGGCGCACTCACCGCCGGCTCGGCAATAGTGTGCAAGGCCTGCTCGACCGCCTGCGCGCGCACGGCAATGGGCGCGGCCGTCTCCGGAAGATCGAGCAGCGCACCGAGATACCAGTTTTCGATGAGCGCGGTGCGCGCGACCGGAACATCGAGGATGCGGCCGGGGACCGGTGGCACGGCGACCGGGCGGGCGCCGTCGAAGGCGATGGTGCCCTCTACCGTCGCGCGGTCGTGCACGCGCAGGGCGGTGAGCTGGGCATCGAGTGCATTGTCGTCGACGGTGCTCGCGACCGGCACCGTATGCGTGACGAACAGCGAAGTCAGTCGGGTTATCGGATTGAGCGGTTGGCCGCCGACGCGGGTCCAGGTGGTATCCCAATCCACCGCCAGGCCAGCGGTTTTGGGAGTGAGCCTGGTCTGCACGTCGCCGATCTGCAGTGGCAGTTCCTGGTCGACGCGCGGATCCACCGCGGTGTGCAGCTGGGCAGCCGCGTCGGCGGTGTCCTTGCCGCCGATATCGATACCGGCCATCACGACGCCGCGTGGTACGTGACCCGACGAAAGTACAAGGTCCGCAACGTAAGCCAGTCCGCACACCGCAATCAGTGCGCCGACGCCGATGCCGATGCGTTTGGCGATGGGCGATCTCAGCCCGCTCGGTCTGGACGGCTGTTCGGGTGCACGACGCCGCTGGCCACCGGTGGGCTCGGTCGCTTTGGGCCGTCGGCTTGTCCGCAGCGGCTCGGTCGGCATGGAGTCCCCGGCCCACTCCGATGCCTGATGTCCCGACGATGCTTGATGTCCCGACGCAGTCTGCGGCGAGTGCGCCGGTACCGCTGACTCATGCTGCGCGGCTGCCTGGTGCGGCTGCGCCGACCGCGGTCTGGGTGGTTGCGGCGGCCGCTGATCCGCGTCCGGAGACGGCTGCGCAACGGTGCGCGGCGGCGGGGGCTGCTGTGGTGTGGCGGATCGAGCCGAGTCGAGGAGCTGTCGTAGTCCGACCTGGCCGCCTTCGTGTCGGTCGTGCCGCCCGGTACTCGATTCGCTCGTCACGAACCGTCCTCCCCGCTCGATTGTCAGGAGCTCGCACGGTGCGAGCCCCGCCCACGATAATCGCCCGCGCCGACATCGTCAGCACAGCACGGTTCACCAGCAAATCTCGTGCAACGGTCCGCGCCACACATGGAAGGGCCCCGCGTAGTTGCCGGGTCGGGGGTCTGGCAACTACGCGGAGCCAACCCGTTTATCGCTGCGACCCACCGCGCGTTACACATGCGCGAGACAATCGAGTTGAACTCCTGCCCCACACGCGACGAGGAGATGGATGGAATGCAGCTGGGAATGATCGGCCTAGGTCGGATGGGCGGCAATATCGTGCGCCGGATCGTCAAGGACGGGCATACCGTGGTCGGCTACGAACGCAGACCCAAGACCATCGACACGCTCGTCGCCGAATTGGGCAGCGATGGCTTCCAGGGCTGCACCGATCTGAAGGACTTCGTGTCCAGGCTGGAGACCCCGCGCGTGGTCTGGGTGATGATCCCGGCAGCGGTGACGGGCCAGGTGATCGACCAGGTCGCCGAGCTGCTCGAGCCCGGCGACATCATCATCGACGGCGGCAACAGCCGCTACCACGACGACATCGCGCGCGCCGCAGCACTGAAGCCCCAGGGTATCCACTATGTGGACATCGGCACCTCGGGCGGCGTATTCGGACTGGACCGCGGCTTCTGCCTGATGATCGGCGGCGAGCCGGAGCCGGTGGCGCATCTGGATCCGCTGCTGAAATCCATCGCACCCGGGGTCGAGGCGGCCGAGCGGACGCCGGGCCGCACGGGCGAGCCGTCGCCCGCCGAACAGGGCTATCTGCACTGCGGACCGGCCGGTGCGGGTCATTTCGTGAAGATGGTGCACAACGGCATCGAATACGGCGCGATGGCCGCCTACGCCGAAGGCCTGAACATCCTGCACAAGGCTGATATCGGCGCGACACACGATCCTGTGGCCTCCGCCGAGGAGACGCCGCTCGAACATCCGGAGTGGTACCGATACGACATCGACGTACCCGAGGTGACCGAGGTGTGGCGGCGCGGTTCGGTGGTCGCCTCATGGTTGCTGGACCTCACCGCGAGCGAGCTCTACGCCGATCCGACCCTGGCATCCTTCGACGGCCGGGTCTCGGATTCCGGTGAGGGCCGCTGGACCCTCGACGCCGCGATCGATACCGGCGTCCCCGCGCCGGTGCTCGCGGCAGCACTGTTCGCTCGGTTCTCCTCACGTGGCGAGGCGCTCTACGCGGACAAGATGCTCTCGGCCATGCGCAAGGCCTTCGGCGGTCACATCGAGCTGCCCGAGAAGTAGGACTATCGAAACTCGCCGTAGTTTCGGCGCCGAGGAGGAACGCGGGCGGCAGCTCTACGACAAGCGCTGTACCGCCTGCGGGGTTATGGCCAGGACAAGGGGCCGAGCAGATCGTGCGTTCCGTTCGTAAGAACAAGGAGATCGTCCCGGTGACTTCGCAGGTTCGCGCACAGTACATGTTCGGGCAGCTCGCGCCCGGCCCGGTCCGATTCGCCGCCGCCCGCGGAAGGCTGGTGCGCTGACGCCGGGTGCGGGAGTCGTTACGGTGGGAGATATGGAGTACGCGACGTCTTCCTTCTCCGAGAACCTGCGCCGATATGCCCCAGAACTCCTGCCCGGCAGCGATTTCGGCGATGCCACAGTGCGCGGGCAGGACATCGCGCCGCACGGCACCACGATCGTGGCCGTCGCCTACCGCGGCGGGGTGCTGCTCGCCGGTGACCGGCGCGGCACCATGGGAAATCTGCTGGCCAGCCGGGATATGGAGAAGGTGTTCATTACCGATACCTATTCGGCGGCGGGTTTCGCGGGCACCGTCGGCATGGCGATCGAGATGATCCGGTTGTTCGCGGTCGAGCTCGAACACTACGAGAAGATCGAAGGCGTCGGGCTGACCTTCGAGGGCAAGGCCAACAAGCTATCGAAGATGGTGCGCGACAATCTGCCTGCCGCGCTACAGGATATGGCGGTGGTCCCGGTACTTGTCGGCTACGACCTGAGCGCCACCGATCCGGAGAAGGTCGGGCGGATCTTCTCCTACGATGTCGTCGGCGGTCGCAGTGAGGAGCGCTTCGGCTACACCGCGGTCGGTTCCGGTTCGCTGTTCGCGAAGTCCTCGCTGAAGAAAACCTACAGCCGCGGCATCGATGAGGGCCAGGCGCTACGCATCACCGTCGAATCGCTCTTCGATGCCGCCGAGGACGACACCGCCACCGGTGGCCCGGATCTCACCCGCGGCATCTATCCGACCGTGGTCGTCATCAATGCCGAAGGCGCCGTGGAGGTTCCGGCGCAACGGCTCGCGGAGATCACTCGCGGACTCGTCGAGGATCGTGCGGCACTCGCCCGCGAGTGAGTCCTCAGGGGGCCTCGCCGTAGAGCGCGCGGAAGTCCTCGAGTGTGCCGGTGTAGTACTCCAGGTCGTCGGCGAGCTTGGCACGCGTGATCTGCTCGGGCTCGTCGCGCCGTAGCTGTTCACCCAGTTCGGACCAGAATGCGGCAGCCGGGAGGCGGTCCGCACCCTCCGGCAGGAATTTGATCGCCTCGCCGATCGCCTCGGCGGCGAACTGCCAGTTCAGCTCGACGGTATTGCGGTCCTGTTCGGGTCTGCCCTGGTAGACCAGGTCCGCGTCGAGCGCACGGCGAGCGTAGGTGCCCGCGATCATGATCCACTGCCCGGCGTCGACCAGCGGGGAGACGCCGAGACCGAACCACACGCCGAGACGCCGGCACGCCGCCTCGGAGTCGTACGGGACCTCGATATCACCGAACGTCGAGTGCACCGTCCATGCGTGCTCACCTTCGGTGAGCGAAGTCTGGGGCGGGCTCGCATCGGCTGTCTCATCGGCTGCGGCGAGCAGGCCCAAGTAGGTCTGCGCTTCGGCCAGGGTCCTCGCGGTCGGCATCCATCGCTCCTGCACCCGTAGCGGTCTCGGACAACGGTTCCGAACGGAACCTACCCGGTCAGCCGAGCGGATACCGGAGTTCGCAAATATCGCCGCGAAATCCGTTGGTGTCGAATAGAACTCGCAAGTGCGGCCACAAACAGGAGGCGGCGTCGGCCGAGTCGGACGCCACCTCCTGTCGGCTGTCTAGCGCTCCAGGATCGCGACGACGCCCTGGCCGCCCGCGGCACAGATGGAGATCAACGCGCGGCCGGATCCCTTCTCCGCCAACATCTTCGCGGTGGATGCGACGATGCGGCCGCCGGTCGCGGCGAACGGATGCCCCGCGGCGAGCGAGGAACCGTTGACGTTCAGCTTGCTGCGATCGATCGAACCGAGCGCGCCGTCCAGCCCCAGACGCTCCTTGCAGTACTGATCCGACTCCCACGCCTGCAGGGTGGCCAGCACCACCGAGGCGAAGGCCTCGTGGATCTCGTAATAGTCGAAGTCCTGCAGGGTCAGGCCATTTCGGGCCAGCAGACGCGGCACCGCGTAGGTGGGCGCCATCAACAGGCCGTCGGGGCCGTGGATGTAATCGACCGCGGCGACCTCGGAATCGACCAGATGCGCGAGCACCGGCAGGTTGCGCTCGGTGGCCCATTCCTCGCTGGACAGCAGCACCGCGGAGGCGCCGTCGGTGAGCGGGGTGGAGTTACCGGCGGTCATGGTGGCATCGCCCAATTTGGTGCCGAAGACCGGCTTCAGGGTGGCCAACTTCTCGATGGTCGAACCGGGACGCAAATTGTCGTCGCGGGTCAGGCCGAGGAACGGAGTGATCAGATCGTCGAAGAAACCGCGGTCGTAGGCGGCGGCCATATTCTTGTGCGACAGGTAGGCCAGTTCGTCCTGGGCCGCGCGCGCGATGCCGAATTCCTTGGCGGTAATGGCGGCGTGCTCCCCCATGGACAGACCGGTGCGCGGTTCGGCATTGCGCGGGATTTCGATGCCGAGCATGGCCGGACGCAGCTGACCGACCAGCTTGAGACGGTCCTTATTGTTCTTGGCGCGGTTGGCGTCGAGCATCCACTCGCGCATGGACTCGCTGACCCCGATCGGAGCATCGCTGGTGGTGTCGGTACCACCGCCGACACCCGCATCGATGCGACCGGCGGCGATCGCGTCACCCACGGTGACGATCGCCTGCAGGCCGGTGCCGCAGGCCAATTGCAGGTCGTGGGCCGGGGTGTAGGGGCTGAGCTTGCTGCCGAGCACGCTCTCGCGGACCATGCCGTGCTCGCCGACGCGCTTGAGCACCGCGCCACCGACGACCATGCCGAGACGTTCGCCCTGCAGCCCGAACCGGCTCACCAGACCATCCAGTGCGGCGGTGAACATGTCCTGGTTGGAGGCGTGGGCATAGGCCTTATCGGAGCGGGCGAACGGAATCCGGTTACCGCCCACGATCGCAACCGGGCGTGGGCCCTTCTTTGCCGTGCTCTTCGCTGAACGGGCTTTGGTTGTCACTCGAGTCTCCAAGGTCTCGTCGGGTGCCCGGTGGGCCGTTCGACACGGACGTGTCCGCGCAGATCGGCGCCCCGTCGCGGTTGGTTTACTTTAAACTTACTCTGGAGTAAGTTTGTTGTCGAGACCGTACCCCGCAAGTGTGCGTAAATTCGCGCCGGGGCATGTAGTACGCGAGCAGACCATTCGGCAACGCAGCCACCGGCGTGCCGAAAACCACGACTCACGAGACAGAAAAGGGAGAAACAGTGGTAGCCAGCAAGAGCAAGGGTGCTCCCAACCTCTACGGATCGTTCGTACACTCCGCTCCCGGCCAGTTCCTGGCGAGCAAGTTGGGCCTGCCGCAGCCGCAGAACCTGCGTCGCTACCAGGCCGGCGAGCCGCCGCTGCCCGGTCCGGTGCTGCTCGGCGGCAAGGGCCGCGTGGCCGAACCGGTGCGTACCCTGCTTTCGGACTACACTTTCGCCGACGCGCCCGCCTCGGGTCAGAAGTACGGCGCGCTGGTATTCGACGCGACCGGCATCGGCACGGTCGAGGATCTCTCGCAGCTGTTCGAGTTCTTCCAGCCGGCCATGCGCAGCGTCGCGGCATCCGGTCGCATCGTCGTCATCGGCACCACCCCCGAGCTGACCGCGGGCGTGGACGAGCAGATCGCCCAGCGCGCACTCGAGGGCTTCACCCGCAGCGTCGCCAAGGAACTGCTGCGCGGCGCCACCGCCCAGCTGGTCTACCTGCACCCGGAGGCCTCCGCCACCGCGTCCGGTCTGGAATCCACACTGCGCTTTCTACTTTCGGCCAAGTCGGCCTTCGTCGACGGTCAGGTCATCCGGGTCGGCAAGGCCGACGCGGTCGCCCCGGCCGCCTGGGACAAGCCGCTCGACGGCAAGGTCGCCGTGGTCACCGGCGCAGCGCGCGGTATCGGCGCGACCATCGCCGAGGTATTCGCCCGCGACGGCGCGACCGTGATCGTCGCCGATATCCCGGCCGCCGGTGAGGCCCTTTCGGCCACCGCCAACAAGGTCGGCGGCACCGCGCTCGCGCTCGACGTGACCGCACCCGACGCTGCCGAGAAGTTGGCCGAATTCGCCACCGAGCGCTTCGGCGGCATCGATATCGTCGTGCACAACGCCGGTATCACCCGCGACAAGCTGCTCGCGAATATGGACGAGGGCCGTTGGAATTCGGTCATCAACGTGAATCTCGCCGCACCGCACCGCATTACCGCGGGTCTGGTGGCGCGTGGCGCGCTGAAGGAGGGCGGTCGCGTGATCGACGTGTCCTCCATCGCCGGCATCGCGGGTAACCGCGGCCAGACCAACTACGGCGCGTCCAAGGCCGGTGTCATCGGCATGGTCAATGCAGAGGCGCCGAAGTTGGCCGAAAAGGGCATCACCATCAACGCCGTCGCACCCGGATTCATCGAAACCGCCATGACCGCCGCCATTCCGCTGCCCACCCGTGAAGCCGGTCGACTGATGAGCTCGCTACTGCAGGGCGGACAGACCATCGACGTCGCCGAGACCATCGCCTACTTCGCCAGCCCGGCGTCGAATGCGGTGAGCGGCAATGTGGTTCGGGTCTGCGGTCAGAGCCTGATCGGAGCATGATGACCGAAACCATCACGCTCACCGAACCTCCCAAGAACAGCAGCCTTTTCGTAAAGGCCGCGCTCGGTGCGGTGCCGGTGCCGCTGGTCTCGGCGCGCAAATCGACGCTGCCCGACCGCGTGGTCCGGTTGGCGGGCCTGCGCGTGGATCCGGATCACCTGGCCGCGTACTGCCGGGCGACCGGACTGCGGTTCGGCGACTCACTGCCGCTGACCTACCCGTTCATCCTCAGTTTCCCGCTGGCGATGCAACTGGTTGTGGCACGCGACTTTCCGTTCGTCGCGGTGGGTGCGGTGCACGCGCAGAATCTGATCGAGCGCGGTCGCGAGATCTCGGTTAGCGAGCCGTTGGACTTCACCACGCATATCGAGAATTTGCGTGAGCACCCGAAGGGGCTGCTGGTGGATGCGGTCACCGAGGTGAATGTCGGCCGGGAATTGGTGTGGCGCCAGGTCACCACCTTCCTGCACCAACAGCGCACCTCGCTCTCGGGCGAACCGAAGGGTGAGCCGAAGCCGGAAGAGGTTCCGCCGCCGCCGATGCGCACTGTTCGGGTGGACCAGAAGACGATCACCCGTTATGCGGCTGCCTCCGGTGACCACAACCCGATCCACACCTCGGCATTGGGCGCCAAGGCATTCGGCTTCCCGAAGGCGATCGCGCACGGCATGTGGTCGGCCGCGAATATCCTCTCGAATGTCGAGGGGCGGATTCCCGAAAAGGCCAGCTACGCAGTCAAATTCGGTAAGCCGATTCTGCTGCCGTCCACGGTGAATGTGTATGCCGACCAGGTCGACGGTGGTTGGGATCTGGCGCTGCTGAACCCGAAGAAGGGGTATCCGCATCTGACGGCCACCCTGCGCTGATTTCGGATCTCGACCGAAGCCGCACCCCGGATAGGGGTGCGGCTTCGCTGTCTCCCCGACTCATCAGGCCGATTCGGTTGCCGCGTACCAATTCGCCTCCCGCGCAGTGAATCACCCGATTCGCTGCGCGGCGTGACAGAACCTGCGCAGCATCTGCTGGTGGTGGGACTCACTCAGCAGTCGCAGCCGCAACCGTCGCAGCAACAGCCGTCACAATCGCAGCAATTACAGCCATCGCAGCAATTGCCGCAGTCACAGCAGTCGCCGCAGTCGCAGTTCTTGATCCAGGCGTCCTCGCGCTTGCCGCTGCACGGGTTGGTGTGGTCGGCGCAGCAGGCGTAGCCGGTGCAGTAGACGCCGAGGACCAATGCCAGCGCCTCGCCGATGCCGGGGCGACGCGGCGGCCTATCGAATCCCGTTCCCGGCGGCATCGGGTACTGCATTGTCGCGGTGTGCCGAGATGTACTGCAGGCGTGAGCGGTTGTGCCGAGGCCGCGGCCGACTCTGCGCACTAGGGCGTGCAGCGGGTCGAGCAGCATCCAGCGGATGGTGGGGACCTGGTCCAGTTTCGCCTCCGCGACCGCCTCGCGCAGGTTCGAATCCGATTGCCGCAGTAGGTCGTAGGCTTCGGGCATGGTGGTCGCGGTGGCCGCGAGCGGGTTGAAGCGGCCGCGGGTTCGGTCGTCGTCGAAGTCCTCGACCGCATCGGCGAGATGCGCGATGCGTCCGAAATGCCTGCCCGCCTCGCGCAAAGCGGCAACGTTTTCCGGGCGGTCGGCCAGCACCGCGGTGTGGGCGAAAAATTCCGCGCCGCAGACCTGCGTCGGCGCGGTCAGATCATCGAGAGAGATTGTGCGAGAGGCCGACGCTTCATCGAGCAATGCGTCCGCTGCGGAGCGGTTGGCATCGACCGAGGCGAGAGCTTCCAGCCGCGACTGCGAATTTATCGCGGCGACAAGCGGTTCCACATCGAGGCCGATCAGGGATGCCTGCGAGCGCGCGTGGTCAGCCCAGCGGCTCGATACCTTCGTCATCGGACGCCGGGTGAGTAGCGAACTGTCACCATCGTCGAGGTGATCGCGAATCTTGGCCGATCCCAATAACAGTGACGCCGTGGCGGCCAGCAGTACGCCCGGCGAATCCGCACTCGCCACCTCCGCGCGACGCATCCCCCGAAGTGCGCACGGCCCCGCCGTCGTTCGCCCTATCGAGCCGGACATCTGCGCCTCGGTCAGCACGCTCAGGACGATCGCATCGGTATTGGTCGCCGCCCGCGCCAACTGCCCGTGCCCATCCCGCAGCCCCAGACACAGCCCACACATATGTGTGCGCCACGTGCTCGCATCGATGCCGTACTTCTCGGCCCCCTGCGAACACGGCCGCAATATCCCGAACAATTCCGCCCCCGTTCCCCGACCACTACGCCGGTCCACTCTCTTGATCTCCCGCACTCTGGCAGTCCGTTAACGCCGCCGCAAGCCGAGCCGCGATCAACACATGCGCACAGACCGCATCACCCCGTGGACAAGGTGTACAACTGCGAATAGAGGTGCACTGCCACCGGGGCAGGGAGTTACTCCGCCTTCTTGCGCCCCGCGAGACCGCGCCAGGCGAGATCGTCCAGCAGGTCGACCGCCTCGGAGACTTCGATGCGGCCGCTGGCCACACGGTCGGCGATGGCCTCGCCCGCCCCGATGACAGCCACCGCGACGACGTCGAAGTTGGTGCCGGGTTCGGCGTGCTTGGCGCTGGATTCGAGGAGTTTGGCGGTCAGTTCGATGACGCGTTCGCGGGCGTTTTCGATTTCCGAGGCGAAGGCTTGCTGGCCGATCGCCTGGCGGTAGAGCACCTGCCAGGAGTTGCGGTTGCTGTCGACGAATCCGAGGAAACCCTCGAGGGCCGTGCGGACCTGTTCGTGCGGGGAAAGTTGCGGATTGCCCGCAGGCGCTACCGATTCGATGAAGCGCAGTCCCTCGCGCTGGATGCAGGCGCGGAACAATTCATCCTTGGAGCCGTAGTAGAGGTACAGCATCGGCTTGGAGATTTTCGCCTCGGCGGCGATCGCGTCCATCGAGGTGTCGTGGAACCCTTTACGCGAGAACACCTCGACCGCGGCGTCGAGCATCTGCTGCTCACGAACCGCCCGAGGAAGTCGCTTCGTTCCGCCCGCCATCACTCTCCTACCGCATGGTTGAGCTCTTATATTACTCCAAGGTAAGTTCGGCGGGTCGGATTGCGCGTTCGTAAGTTCGGCGAACTATCGGCACTCGGCTCCCATCCTGCGGACCGCGATGTCCTTGGATTCGCGGGCGCAGCTGTTCAGCTGACCAGCAGAGGAATACTACGGCTGTCCGGCGATAAGGCAGCTGTACAACATACGAGAGCCGGGTTTCAGCAGGACGGTAGCGCGCCCTTGTATCGAGCCATCCGCAGCACCGACGCGTCGACCCGGTCCGCCGAAAGGCGTCCGCTCGATACCGCCTGCTCGAGGCGGTCCAGCACCTGCGGCACCGCATCGGTGGTGATCCACAGGGCATTGTCGGCCCCGGCGATCAGCGCCGCCTCGACCGCGTCCTCGATGCTCATCCGGCTGGTGATCGCGGCCATGCCGCCGAGGTCGTCGGTGAAGATCGGACCCTGGAACGGGGCCGCGCCGTAGCCGGTCCCATCGCGCAGCAACGCCATGGCCTGCGGACTGATGCTGGCAGGGACATCGGCGGTGGTCAGACCGGGTACGTCGAGGTGACCGACCATGGCGGCGGCACCGGAGTCGACCAGATTGCGGAACGGCACGAGGTCGACACTCTGCAGCTGCGTCAACGGCGGGGTGCGGACGGCACCCGTGTGCGAATCGCCCGATCCGGAGCCGTGGCCCGGAAAGTGCTTCATCACCGTACCGACGCCGACCTCGTTCATGGCGCGGATGTAGGCGTCGGCGAATTCGGTGACCACCGCGGGATCGTCGGAGAAGGACCGGTCACCGATGACGGACTCGTCGGGCTGACTGCTCACATCGACGTCCGGCGCGAAGTCCACCGTGACGCCCAGATCCTTCAGCGCGCGGCCGCGGGTCACGGTGGCGTCGTGGAACTGCTCGGCGGTCATGGTCTGGGCGGTCACCCGGGCCGATGGGGCCGGACCGATCAGATCCTTGACCCGGGAGACCCGGCCGCCCTCCTCATCGATGGTCACCATCAGCGGCACCTTCGCGGCGGCTTTGACCTGTTTGATCAGGCCATCGGCCAGCAGCGATTTATCGGTCCAGCCGCCGACGAAAATACCGCCGACCTGCGAATTGCGCACCACATTCGTGGCGTCGTCGGCACCGGTGACACCGACGGTCAGCAGCTGCCCCAGCTTCTCGCGCAGGGTGAGTTTCGCGAGGTAGTCGGCGCCGCAGTCGCCTTTGGCGGTGGTGGTGGCGGGAGCCGCGGAACCGGTCGCCGCGGCGGGAGTCGCGGATTTCGACGGCGCGGGGCCGGAGTCACCGTTCGAGCACGCCGTCGCGACGGCGGCCAGGATTGCGAGCAGGACGAGAGGCGTCTTCCGCATGAGAGTCCACGGTAATCGGCGCGCTCCGGCTGGTCCGACTCAGGTACGGCTAGCGGCCAGTCGCTGCGTCCGGCGGGCCAGGTCGCCGATCCGGCTGCCGTCATGGCCGAAGACCGCGCTGTGCAGTTTGTCGTGGAACGGGTCGGTCCAATGGGTCGGGATACCACGGTCGCCGACGCGGATTCCGGCGACCGAACCCGCGGTCGCGCCGTTGGAGTCGGTATCGCAACCGCCCTGTACCGTGAGCGCGATGGTGCGGGTGAAATCGCCTGCGCCCCAAAGTAATCCAGCGGCGACGAGGCAGGCGTTCGGAATGGCGTGCACCCAGTTGTAGTGGTCGTGGCGGCGATGGATGGCTTCGAGAGCCTGCTCCCATGGCATGCCGCTGCCATGGTCCGCGAACACTTCGGCAACCGCGACGCGCAACCTCGAACGTTCCGGAATGCATTGTTGGGCAACCGAGAGCGCATCCGAAATGCCGTCGGCGGTGAAAGCCGCGGCCACCAATGCGGCCGCCCACATCGCCGCGTACACACCGTTGCCGGTATGGGAAAGTCCGGCATCGCGGGCGGCGAGTTCAGCGGCACGTACCGGATTACCCGGGTTGACGTAACCGTAGATATCCGCGCGGATCATCGCGCCTATCCACTCACGGTACGGATTCCGATACCTGGCCACCTGCGGCGGTTTCCGACCGGCGATCAGATTGCGGTAAGCGACCCGCTCCGCGGTGTAGGTCTGCAGAAATGGCAGATGTGCCAACCAGGCGTCCGCGACATCGGACTGCGTGAAATTCGTTCCGCACGTTTCCAATAGGTGCAGTCCCAGCACGGTGTAATCGACATCGTCATCGCGCGGTGCGCCGTCGATTCGGCCCTTCGCCGATACCGGCCAGGTCGGATTCAACGGATATTCCGCTGCCGGCGGCAATAATGCGGGCACATAGTCGGTCAGTGGATAGGCATCGGTGCGCTCGAGATAGGCGCGGATTCGCGCGGGCGTCCAGACGAATCCGTTTTCCAGCGGCTTACCGAGCGTGCAGCCGACGCAGCGCCCGAGCCAGCCGCCGTGGATCCGCTCGAAAAGCTCGGGTATCGCCGCGACCGGCCGCATTACCGACTGCGGTGCCGCGGTTTCGGATTCGTCATAACCCCAGTCGGGATCGTGTTCGGTGCTTTCGAGTCGATCGAAAACCGCCCAGCATTCGGCCGGTTCCGCATGATCGGCGGCGACCAATGCGCGCACCTCGGACTCGAACTCGGCTACCGGATAGCCCGATTCGAGCCGCTGCCGCCATTCATAGAACAGCAGCGTCCGCGGGTCGATCTCGTGCCTGCCGAAGAACACCAGTTCGTTCGCATCGGGCATATCCGCTCCTGGTCCGTGTCGCCCAGTCGATTTTTCTGTGCAATCCTTTCCCACAGCAAATTATCCGCGCGCGGCAATACCGCGAGGCGAGGTTGTCCGGAGTAATCTTGTGGCGTAGCCAAATGACTCCCAACTGGAGGTCATCGTGCCGTGCGATCTCATGCTCATTGCCTATGACGGGTCCGAAAATGCCAAGCGGGCCATCGAATACGCCGGTCGGTTTCTCGCGGCCAACAGAGCGGTGGTGCTCACCGCCTGGGAACCGATGGTGCGTCAGGCCGCTCGGCTGTCCGGACTCTCCGGTGTGATGCAGCCGGAATGGGTGCCCGACGAGGAGATCGAGGACGTCGCCTATGTCGATGCCCGCAATACCAATATCGAGGGCGTCCGCCTGGCCAAACTCGCCGGTCTGAACGCCGAGGCGCGCACGGCGGAATGCACGTCGACGATCTGGAACGCCATTGTCGAAACCGCCGACGACCTGGACGTCGACATCATCGTGGCAGGCACGCGCGGCGCCACCGGTATTCGAGCGCTGATGCACAGCAGCGTCGCCGACGCCGTGCTCAAGCATTGCCACCGCCCGGTGCTGATGGTGCCGCCTGGTAAGGAACCGCGTCGCTGAGATTTGGGTCGCTCAGGTGGCTCTGCTCCGGGTTTGCGGGGTTATGGTCGAGGAATCATGAACGGTTTCTTGCTCGCTCAGCCCGGTGGGGTGATCCGCGCGTCCGGGACCCGGGTCGCCTTCGATGAGGCGGCGCGGGCGGTGGCGGCGCTGCGGGACGGGACCGCCGAGCTGATCGTGGGGGCCCTGCCGTTCGATCCCCGGAATTCGGCCGCGCTGTGCGTTCCTGAGCAGGCGCAACGCACGGTCGGGTCATGGCGGCCCGCAGCACTTCCGGACTTGCCCGCCGTTCGGGTTATTGCCGAAATGCCGAGTCCGGCAGAGCATGTCGCGCGGGTGACGAAATTGGTCGAGCAGTTGAACGATCCGGCGCAGCCGTTGCGCAAGGTCGTGGCCGCTCGATCGGTGCTGGCCGAGGCCGCTAGCGCGTTGGAACCGGAGTTGGTCGCGGGACATCTGCTGACCAGACATCCGCATGCGAATGTTTTCGCGGTCGACCTGACGGCGGCGGATCGGCCGGGTGCGACGCTGGTCGGCGCCACGCCGGAGGTGCTGGTCGCACGGCACGGCGCGACCGTCACGTTGCATCCGCTAGCGGGGACACTGCCGCGCCTCGCCGATCCGGACGCCGATGCCGCGCAGGCGCAAGAGTTGTTGGCCAGCACCAAGAATCGTGATGAGCATGCGTTCGTCATCGATTGGATCCGAGAGGTGCTCGCGCCGGTCTGCGCGGAACTCACCATTCCGGACAGCCCGCGGCTGATCAATACCCATGAGGTCTGGCATCTCGCCACCCCGATCACCGGCCGCCTACGCGATCCCGCGACGACCGCGCTCGACCTGGCGATCCGACTGCACCCCACCCCGGCGGTCTGTGGCACGCCGACCGATCTCGCCCTCGACACCATCGCGCACATAGAAGAGGAACGCGGCTTCTACGGCGGCGCGGTCGGCTGGTGCGATGCGTACGGCGACGGTGAATGGGTGGTCGCGATTCGCAGCGCGGAAATCGCCGCCGACGGGCGTTCGATCCGCGCCTTCGCGGGCGGTGGCATTGTGGCGGCTTCGGATCCGCACGCCGAATTGGACGAGACCACCGCCAAGTTGCGCACATTGCTCGGCAGTTTGCACTGCGCCATCCCGAGCTGAAGGACCCGCGCCCCGCTATTCGGTTCCGCTATCGGTGGCCTGAACGTAGGTGATCGCGCGCGGCCCTGCTAGGTTGGCCCAGAATGTGCCTGCATCGATGTATTGGAGTGCCGCGATGAAGTTTGCTGTCCCTGGTGTTGCGAGTGCGGTCGCCGGCGCCGTGTTGGGCGCGATCGCGGTGTTCGTCATCACGATGGCAGTTCAGCAGAACACGCGGCCCGACATCGAGCGCAGCGACTCCACCTCTTCGCTACTCAACAACGTTGAGTACGGCAGCCGCTGATCCCCGGCGGTGCGAGCGATAGGCCCGTAGGCGGCAGCCCGCGTAACCACGGAGGGCCGGTGAGCACCGCAGATTCAATACAGCCTCCCGCCCCACTTTCCGATTCGTTCGGAACCTCCGGCGCGGCGCATCAGCATGACAGCGCCCCGCTGGGCAGAGGCTGGTTCGTCGGGACCGTGGTCGCGGCGTTCCTGCTCACCTTTCTCCAGGCGCCCGGCTTGACGGTCGCCGACACCAAATACGACCTGGCGCAGAATCCGGTGGGCTTCCTCGAACGCGCCGCCCATATGTGGAGCAGTCAGGCCCCGATGGGGCAGGTGCAGAACCAGGCCTACGGATACTTCTTTCCACACGGCGCGTTCTTCTCGGCCGGACATGTGCTCGGTCTGCCCGCGTGGGCGACGCAGCGAATCTGGTGGGCGTTGCTGCTGCTCGCCGGGTTCTGGGGCATCGTGCGGCTCTGCGAAACGCTCGGTATCGGCTCGCGCGGGTCGCGGATCGTGGCGGCGGCCGCATTCGCGCTGTCACCGCGGGTGCTGACCACGCTCGGTTCGATCTCCTCGGAGACGCTGCCGATGGTGCTCGCGCCGTGGGTGCTGATCGCGCCCGCCGCACTGGGCACCACCGCCTACCGGAAGCGGCGCGGCGGTGCGGCCTCGCCCGCGGGTAGCGCGCTGGCATTGGCGCTGATGGGTGCGGTCAATGCGGTGGCGACGGTCGCCGCATTTCTACCCGCCGCGCTGTGGTGGGCGTCGTATCGGCCGAACCGGCGGTGGTGGCGGTTCACCCGGGCCTGGATTCCGCTGCTGGTGCTGGCCACATTTTGGTGGGCGGTGCCGTTGCTGCTGCTCGGCAAAGTGAGTCCGCCGTTCCTGGACTACATCGAATCCTCGGGGGTGACCACGCAGTGGGCGTCCCTTGGCGAAGTGCTGCGCGGCACCGACAGTTGGACGCCGTTCGTCTCGCCAGAGCGGATCGCGGGCGCGGTGCTGGTGACCCAGCCGGCCGCGGTGCTGGCCACCGGACTGCTCGCGGCGGCGGGTATGGCCGGATTGGCGATGCGGTCCATGCCGCATCGCGGGCGGCTCGCGCTGATCCTGCTGGTCGGGCTGGTCGGGATCTGTGCCGGATTCGTCGGTGAATTGAGCGGACCGTTCGCGGATTCGGTGCGCGTGTTCCTGGATGCCGGGGGCGCGCCGCTGCGCAATGTGCACAAGCTGGAACCGCTGATCCGAATCCCATTGGTACTGGGCCTGGCTCATCTGTTGAGCAGGGTGCCATTACCCGCGTCCGTCCCGATGCCGATGTGGCGCAAAGCCTTCGCACATCCCGAACGCGATAAGTCGGTCGCCGTCGCCGCCTTGATCCTCACCGCGCTCGCGCTGTCCACATCATTGGCCTGGTCCGGGAAGCTCGCACCGCGCGGCGCCTACGACGAGGTGCCCGGATACTGGAAGCAGACGGCGCAATGGTTATCCCACAATGCCGCCGAGACCCGAGCGCTGGTCGTGCCCGGCGCGCCCTTCGGCAGTCAGGTGTGGGGGCTCACCCGTGACGAACCGCTGCAGGCGCTGGCGAGTACGCCGTGGGCGATCCGGGATGCGGTGCCGCTGAATCCGCCGGGCACCATCCGGGCCATGGATTCGGTGCAGCGGTTGATCGCCGACGGTAGGCCGTCGACCGGCCTGGCCGCGACGCTGACGGAGCAGGGCATCGGAATTCTGGTGTTGCGCAATGACCTCGATCCGGAGACGTCGCGTTCGACCCGGCCGATGTTGGCGCATCAAGCGATCGACGGGTCGCCGGGATTGCACAAGGTCGCCGAATTCGGCGATCCGATCGAGGCTGTCAGACCCGATGGTCTGGTCGCCGATGGTGATCTGCGGCCCGTGTATCCGGCGGTAGAGATCTATCGCGTCGAGGCGAGGGCCGCGGGCACTCCGATCGAAATCCACAGCGGCGCAGGCGCGCCGACATCGTTCCCCGGCGCCTATACGGTGCCCATGACCTCGGTCGGGACGGTTCAGGGCGGGCCCGAAGTGCTGGAACGGATGCGCCGTGATTCCGGAACCGCGCCGGCACTTCTCGCATCTGATGCGGCGGCGGCCGGACTGCCGCTCGGGCCGTTGACCGTGACGGATACGCCGATGGATCGCGAGGCCGACTTCGGTCGGGTGGACAATCACAATTCGGCACTGCGCGCGCCGGACGATGCGCGCCGCACGCACAATCTGGTGCCCGACTATCCGGTTCCCGGTGCGGAATTGGTGCGCGGTGAATGGTCGGGGGCGACGGTCACCGCATCCAGTTCCGCCGCCGACGCCACCCAGTTGGGCGGATCCGCGCCGGGCAGTTCGACCGCCGCGGTTGTGGATGGTGATCCGTCGACCGCCTGGATCAGCAATGGCGCCGAACACTCACTGGGGCAATGGCTTCGGCTCGATCTAGACCATCCGATCAGCTCCGGGCTACTGCAGTTGACCACCAGCGCGGCCGCGATCGGCGATCCGGTGAAATGGGTCGAGGTGCGGACCACGAACGGCAGCGTGTCCGCGCGGATTCCCGAACCTGGTATGCCGGTGTCCATTTCGCTGCCTGCGGGCAAGACGGACTGGCTCACCATCTCCGCCATCCGCACCGAGGACGGCACGCGCGGTGGACAATTCGGGATCAGCGAGCTGACTCTGGACGACTACACCGACCGCAGTGCGCCGGTGCGGGTCGATATCCGGCATCGGACCGTACTGCCACCAACCCCGGCGGGCGCGCAGGTGCGGGGCTGGGATCTCGGTCAGGAATTTCCCGGACGTAGTGCGTGTTTCGATGCACCGGACCGGGTGCGGTGCAGTAAGGGACTCGCGCTGGCACCCGAGGAGCCCGGCACATTCGAACGCACGCTGTCGGTACCGGAACCGGCGAGCGTGACGCCGCAGTTGACCGTGCGAACTCGGCAGGGTCCGGCGCTCGAGGCACTCCTCACCGACCACACCCATCCCGTTGCCCGGGGTAAGGCCGATGTCGGTGACCTGCGAGGATCCGCCTTTGCGGCGACCGATGGGGATCCGCGGACAAGTTGGACGGCACCGGAGGATTCGGTGCGAAATCTGGCGGGCGGCAAACCGACTCTGACGCTGGAATTGCCCCAACCCGCGCTGGTGACAGGTCTGGAGGTGACACCGTCGCTCGGTGGGCTGCCCGCAGCACCGACATCGGTGGCGGTGAATCTCGGCGACGGCCCACAGGTTCGCGAAGTCGAACCGGGCGAATCGACCCGAATCTCATTGCAGCCCACCGTGACCGACCGCATCGAACTGAGCATCCAGACCTGGAAGCCGGTACTCGACCGCACCGCCCTCGGTTTCGCCCAGGCGCAGCCGCCCGGTATCGCCGAGGTGTCGGTGCTCGGGCCCGATTATCCCGCACCCGCCCCAGGGGATCGGCCGATCACCGTGCCGTGTGCGCAGGGCCCGACGATTGCGCTCGGTGGACATTTCGTGCATACGTCGGTCACCGCGACTGCTGATGAATTGCGCTCTGGTGCACCGGTTCCCGCAAGCGTGTGCGCCGATTCGGAGCTTCCTGCCGAGCTGGCCGACGGTCGGGGCGCCACCGGCGAGATCGCGTTGGCCGCAGGGCGAACGGACGTGACGGTCGCACCGACGGATCTGTTCTTCGTCGACCGACTTCGCCTGAACCGCACGGATTTCGACGCTGCCGCCGCGCCAACGCCATCGCGACCGCTCCTCGTCCTGCCACTGAGCACCAATGTCGGTTGGCAGGCGCGCACCGCCGACGGCAAAGAACTCGAGCCCGTCGTGGTCAACGGCTGGCAGCAAGGCTGGCTGCTGCCGGACAACTACGCCGCCCCTTCGAATCCCATCACCGTCTCATTCCCCATCGACCGCTGGTACCGCCTCAGCATCTTCGGCGGCCTACTTCTCCTCGTCCCGCTGGCCCTACTCGCCATCCCCCGGCCGGCACGCCCCCGCCGAATTCCGATAACTCTCACGCGAAGCGGTGGTTTCGACACCATCGCGCCGGATGACGCGGCCGACTCACCCTCGATAACCTGGGGCACCCGCATCCTCGGCGCATTCGGAATCGCCACTGTCGCAACGGTTATCGCCGGACCCGTCGGCACCGCCCTCACCGTCGCCGCTCTCGTCGCGAGCCGATTCGCCGCACAGGTGACATCGAAAGTCCTTGCGGCCGTTGCCGGTCTCGGTACCGCAGCGGCCGCGGCGGCCCTGTCCACCGGACCGTGGCGCGCGGCAAATGGATATATGGGCGGCTCGCTCTGGGTCCAACTGCCCGCACTGATCGCCGTGATCGCCGTCGGCGTCGCCGCACTGCCCACGCGACGCGAGCATCGTTGAACACCATCTGCCCGACAGCTGGCGCTCAGCTCACCTCGGCCCGCCGCGCCGCCTTGGCACGATCCCGATCACGCGCGAACCGACGCGCCGGTTCCTCGACGAGGGCATAGCTGGCCGCGGCGATCGGGACGGTGATCGCGATCGTCAGGATGAGCACCTTCCCGAAATTGCCGCCGAACGGCAGGATTCCGAAAACCGGGAACACCACCGAAAGCACCGCGAGGTGCCAGAGGAAGATGCCGTAGGACCAGCGGCCGATCATCGCGGCGACCCCTGATTCCAACCAGCGATGCGGACGGGCGCCGGGCGGGCGCAGCACCAGCGGTGCGAGCAGCGCGAAACCGATGATCGCGCCGAAACCCATCTTGGCCGCGTATTGCCATGGCTCGGCGCGCGTCAGACCGGCGGGACCGCCCAGATCGGTGGCGGAGATCAGGAAGGCGACCAGCGCGATACTCCACATCACCGGCTGATTGGCGAGCATCCGAAGCCGTGGCGATAGCTGGTCGCTATTTTCGACGAGCTCGGCGAGCAACATGCCGCCCGCGAACCACGGCAGATATCCGGGCAGCCAATTGTCGGCGTGAATGGCATCGGGAGTCGGCACCGGAATGAAGTTCCAGCCCAGGCTCACCACCGCGAGCGCGAGGATCGCCGGAATGCGCCAGCGCGCGGCATCGCCACGCAGCCGCACCGCCGCGAATGCCAGCAGCGGCAGCACAACATAGAAGGCCACCTCGACCGACAGACTCCACATCTGGGTGAGTCCGTCGGTGAGCGTGAGCGGCACGAAGACCTGCGTCAACGCCAGATTCGACGCCCATACCCGCAGGCCGGCGGTATCGGCCGCACTCGGCACCAGGATCAGCACCGCGGCGACCACAGCCCAATACGCGGGCAGAATGCGCGCCGCCCGATGCCGCAGGTAATAGCCGACCGACGGCGCGGTCCCAAGTCCGCGCGCCACCTGCGCGTGCGGACGCCACAGCAGGAAACCCGACAGCGCGAAGAACACCGCGACCGCCATATCGAACCGTTCCCAAATCCGCCCCAGCACAGGGGTACTCGCGGCGCCGGTCTGGAATGCCACGTGGGTCAGCAGCACACCGAGTGCCGCCATGCCGCGCATACCTTCCAGAGCGGGCACGAAACCGCGTGCGCGCGTGGGAGCGTCGGTGGTCGGTGCGGGTAGGGTGGCGGTCATCGAACTCCAGTCTGCAGGCCTTTTCGAGCGACCTGCAAGCAGTCGCTACGGGAATCTCCTACCAGCTGGTAACCCAACGTTTCAGATTTCACGCTAGACTCGGGCGATTTCTGGGTCGAATCCGGCCTCGGCACCGCATGGTACGACATCGGGCTGTTAGTGTCGGGGCTCACGAGTGCAGCGGCGCGCCCGCAGTACTCGCCGTACAGACCTGTGTTCTACGACGAGGAGAGTTTGCATGGCACTGAGTGCCGGAACCAGAAGGACGGTGGCCTGCCTGCTCGTGGGTCTGGGCGCGTTGTTGATCGTCGCCGCGGTGATGATCCCGACCTACACCGTCAGCAAACTGGCGAAAACTCCACTCGATCTCGAGATCACCACCATCGCGACGAACCAGCCGGGCGAGGACAGCCTGGTCCTGGACTCCAAGTCGCTCACCGCACCGGAAGGCGCGGCCAAGATCGACACGAACGTGCCGCTGATCTCGCAGCGGTTCCTCACCGTCGAAGAGCCCTCCGACGCCACCGAGATGACCGTGCAGGCCGGTCAGACTCTGCGGCGCATCGATAAGCAGGGCGACACCGGCCTGCTCACCGCGACCGTCGACCGGGTCACCATCGACCGCAAGTCCGGCGACCCGGTGGCCAAGGACCCCAACGGCTCCATCGCCGTCACGGTGAACAAGGACATGCAGAGCATTGCCGACCCGGTTCAGCACACCGGATTGCAGTACCGCTTCCCGATCGGCACCGAGAAGAAGAGCTACCCGTACTTCGATGTCAATGCGCGTAAGTCCTACGACGCCAAGTTCATCGAAGAGTCCGAGATCAACGACATGAAGGTCTACCGCTTCCAGATGTCGGTGCCGGTAACCAACATGTGGGACGTGATCCAGTCGCCGACCAACAAGTTGAGCCTGCCCGCCTCGAAGTGGGGACTCGAGGGTGACGACCCGGTCACCATGACCCGCTTCTACACCGACACCCGCGACCTGTGGGTCGAGCCGCGGACCGGCACCGTGATCAAGGGTGGCGAGCAGATCCACCTGTACTACGCACGCAGCGGCGACCACCCGGATGTCACCGCGCTGAAGTCGCACCTCGTCTTCGACGAGAACACCGTCGAATCGCAGATCTCGGTGGCCAAGGAGAACATCGACAAGCTGTCGCTGTACGGCCGGATCATGCCGATCGTGCTCGGCGTGCTGGGTGTCATCGCCGTGGTCGGCGGTGTTTTCCTCGGGATCCGCGACGGAGCTGCCCCGGCCGGTGCAGGTCGGCGTGGGCCGGGTCGTGGTGGGGATGATGCTCCGACCGAGCAGATCAGGATCCAGAAGAATCTCTGATAGTTAGTCCGACAGCTCGGCTCCCCGACGTTATGTCGGGGAGCCGAGTTCGTTCGGCGTTGGTTAGGGCGTGGACGAACCCAGCGCGTAGGCAACGGGATGCGACGGCTGATACAGCAGCATCACCCCCGCGCCAGGAATCTTCATATCGATGCAGCGCCCGAAACTCCGCTCGGCGATCTCACCCACGAATTGCGCCCCACGTCCGCCCAATTCCGCCATCGTCTGCTCGATGTCATCGCACATCAGCGAAATCTCGTGGCGCGGCGGCCCATCCGCGGGATGCACTCCGAGCTCACTCGGCCCGGTCCCGAATATGAGCCAGCCGTCGTGGGCGTCGACATTCGGCCAGCCGAGAACGTCACGGAAGAAGGCGCGGGCCGCGTCCGGATCCTCCGCGTAGACCAGTGTGTGCACAGCGGTGATCATGCTGGTGATGCTAGGTGAGCGGAGGGCTCCGCGACGGCTGTTCTGTCGGCCCGCCGAGTCGGTTATGCCTCGGATAGCGCGTGTTCAGCCGGATACGCGCGGCTCGCCCGTGCCGGAGCGGTCCGCGGTACGCAATACGATCACGGCAACGAACATGGTGGTAGCGGCAGCGACACCGACGGCGGTGGTGATCAGCGTCGGTATCGAGCGGGCGAAGCAGGTCATGAGGACCACCTCGATCCCCAGCCCGAGCCAGGTCACCGCGGCGAGTGCGGTGCGGTCCACCGCGATCGCCGAAAGCAGTGCACCCTGTAGCACCGCGAGTATGGCTCCTTGCAGAGCGAACAACCACAGCAAGCCTTGGATCGGCGCGTAATCCTGTCCCGCGAACAATGGCGCGACCGGCGCCGCCAGGGCAGCGCCCAATACCGCCACGATTCCGATGCCCGACAGCACTGCCAGTGCATCCCGAATCGCACGCGCCGAATGCGTCGGCTGCGCCATCCGCGGATACAGCACGACTCCCACGGCCTGCGGCAGCCAGAACGCGATCTTCGCCGCGATCGCCCCGAGCGCGTAGCGGCTCGCATCCGCCTCGTCCAAAACTATTCGCGCAACGATCAAATCCGCCGACGACAATGCCATCAACGCCGCCTGCACCTGCGCCGCCCGCAACACCGGCAACACGCCGACCGAACGCACACCCTGTGCGGCCTCGCCCGATGTCCCGCGAGTCCGCCCTCCCGCTGCGCTCCCCTCGGCCGCACCCCCGAGCCGCGATTGCTCAGCCGCAGGATCTGCTGCATCTTCGCATCGAGATCGCGCAGCCTCATCCTCGAAAACATCGCGTCCCGGAGATGGCGGCCGCGCTGGGCCGGGCATCGGTCCGTCGGCGGCCGCGGCATCCGGCGGCCCTTGCGACCGTTCCGTCGCGGGGGCAATAGCGGGGCGAATGCGTGATGCGGGCGAGCCTGCGGTGGAGCGGGCGAATGCGGCGGCGACGACGATTCCTGTCGCGGCGGCCCACAATGCGGGAGCTGTGCCGCCACCCGCTGCGAGGACGACCAATGCCGGCACCACGCGCGCTACTCCGGCCGCGCCCAGGACTACGGCCAGGGCCCGGAAGCGTCTGCTGCCCTGCAGGATTCCCTGTTCACCGGATAGCAGGACCAACGCGGGGGCCGCGCCGAGGGCGGCTGCACTGGCGAGTACGCCGACGTCCAGTACTGCGGTCACAACCGGTACCAGCACCGCGGCGACTACCGCGACGATCACCGCACACCGCCACTGCAACCCGCGCAGCGCCGCGACACGCGCACCGCGCACCAGTTCCCTGGCCACCACGTTCTGCAACGCCAGTGCGGGTACCGCACATAACAGCTGCACCGCGAGCAAGCTGGCGAATTCGCTGTATCCGGTGACCCCCAACCAACGGCTGGCCAGCATCTGCAGCAGATATCCCGCCACATTGGCCGTCATCGCCCCGGCGGTGACCAACGTCAGATCCGCCACGACGGGGAGGCGACGCACTGCAGGCACGCGGCAATCGTCCCACCCCATCACTCCACGCCCCGCAAGCGCCCGCCATCGTGACCTGCGCCACTATTTAGATTACACGACATGTATGTCGTGTAATCTAAATACATGACCGAACCAACTCTCGTACTTGTTCCCTGCTTCTCCGGCGCCCCGTGGGATATCGAGCAGCTCACGCCACTGGCCGCCCACCCCATGCGCACGATGCGGCTCCCCGAAGCCGTCGCCGATATAGAGGCTTATGCCGATGCCGTGGCCGATGTAGTCGCGGATCTGAAGGAGTTCGTGCTGATCGGCGATTCCTTCGGCGCGAATATCGCGCTGGCGCTGGCCGTCCGCCGACCGCGCGGGTTGAAAGGCCTGGTGTTGTCGGGTGGATTCGCCGCCAATCCGATCTCTTCGCCAGTCCTGAAAACCGCGATGCGCGCCATGGGGCGGATGCGCGGACCGCTCTACCGTCAGGTAGCCCTGCGCGCCCACGCCCACAATCTGGCCTCGCCGCATGATCACGAGGGGCAGATCCCATGGAGTAAGGCCGACAGCCGTAACCTGTTCCTCGACAACACCCCCGCCCAATCCTTCGGCGCCCGGGCGATCGCGGCACTGAACGCCGACTACACAGGCAAACTCGGGCAAGTGGCGGTGCCCACGCTTATCCTTACGCCCTCACATGACGTCTTGATCGGCGAAGCGGCGGCGACGGTGCTACGTGAGGGCATCCCCGACGCCAGGGAAGTCATCCTGGAACGCACCGGCCACATGTTCCGCTTCTCCCACCCGCACACCTACGCGAACACCATCGCCGAGTTCCTCCGTGACGAGGAGCTCAGCAGCCAGCTGCCTATGCACCGCGTCAGCCCGTTACACGACATCTAAAGTGGTAGCCCATGACGTCCACCCGCTCATTCGACGGCACTCGACAGGTGCAAACCCGTGCGGCCGGCTGAGGAACTGCGCTATCTCATCCTCGCCATTCAGCGGGAGGGAAACCGAAAACTGTTGTCCGAGTTACGGCCATTAGGACTGACTCCATCCCAGGCCGAGGTGCTGCGCGTACTTGCCGACCATCAGCCGCTGACTTTGGCCGGGCTCGGCGACCTGCTGGTTTGTGAGACCGGTGGCAGCCCGAGCCGACTCGTCGACCGACTCGTCGCCATGGACCTGATCGATAAGCAGACCGGCTCCACCGACCGACGCCAGATCACCCTCGGCCTCACCCCCGCCGGAGGCCGCCTCGCCGCGGAGGTGGCGCGGGTGGAGGAGCGCTTGTACGGCGCGATCGACACGGCGACCACGGGTCAACCCGTCGACGAGACGCTGCGACTGTTGCGCGGCTTCGCCGCCGACTTTCCCGCAGTGCGGGCGGTCGAACGTCGTGCGGCTCTGCAAGGGCGGCATTGAGGTCGCCCAGCCGGTAGCAGGCGCTGGGTACCGGAAGGTGGTGGTTTGCTCGTCGGTACGTAAGGTGCACAGGCGTGAGTGGCAGCGGCCTGACTCGACGCAACCGGTGGGCAAGCTTCGTCCCCGCCGGTTACAGCGGATCGCTGGCGGTGGTGATCGCTGGGCCACTGTTGGGGCCGGGCTATCTGCTTTTGCGAGATGCGGTGAGCACACCCCGGTCGTATCTGACGGACTCTGCGCTCGGGCTCGGTGACGCCGCTCCGCGAGCGGTTCCCCAGGATGCGATGCTGGCCACGCTGTCGCCGATCGTCGACGGCGGGTTGATCGTCAAGACGATCCTGCTCGTGGCGCTGTGGGCGGCCGGGTATGGGGCGGCGGTGCTGGCCAGGGAACTGCTGCGGGTATCGATTGGGCCGCAATTGGTCGCCGTGACCGTCGCGCTCTGGAACCCCTACGTGGCCGAACGTGTGCTCCAAGGGCATTGGAGCCTGCTGACCGGATACGCGGCACTGCCCTGGACCGCACTGGCCGCCTATCGAATTCGCATCCGGGGGCGACGGGCGAGCGGCTCCGACGCGGGGGCACGCACGGGCGCGGTCGGTTCCTGGGGTGCCCTGGCCGGGTGTTTTGCGGCGGCGGGGCTGACGCCGACCGGCGCTCTACTGGCGGGCAGCATCGCGCTGGTGCTGGTCGGGCGTCGAAGTGTGCTCGGGGCGCTGGTTCTACTATCGGCGGCGTCCGCTCCCTGGTTGGCGGCGGCGGCTTTGTCGGGTGCCGGGACCGCGCCCTCGGACCCGGCCGGAATCGTCGCCTTCGCAGCCCGCGCCGAACCCGCCCTCGGCACACTCGGCTCCCTGGCCGGACTGGGCGGAATCTGGAACGCCGACTCGGTACCCGCCTCCCGCACCACCCCCCTCGCCCTGATCGCCACCGCCCTACTCCTGATCCTCGTAGCCATTGGTCTCCGCAGCACCGCCGGGATCAAGACGAGCACAAACGGCCATGCCGCTGCTCAGTCCACACCCCCGACCAGCACTGCACGTATCGATGAGTCCAACACCGGCACCGCGACAACCCCGTCGAAGCATCCCGAGGTCGGGCATACCACTCTCGCGACCAGCGGAGACAACGCTGCACCCGCTGGCGACTGCATCGATCGTGAGAGCTTGCGAGTTCGTCGCCGGCTGCTGGTACTGGCGGCTTTCGCCGTCGTGCTGCCTGCACTCGGGGCGACGTCGTGGGGTATGAGCGGTATGGAGTGGCTTGTTACTCATGTCCCGGGGGCGGGGTTATTGCGGGATACGCAGAAGTATGTGGCGCTTGCCATGCCCGCGTATGCGCTGTGCGCCGCCGCTGGGTGCCGAGCGGTCGCCGTGCGCTTCGCGACGAAGCAGCCTGCCCGCTCGCCCGGAATGGCATCGACCGCAATGGTATTCATCGCACTGCTGGTGCTGCCGCTGTTCGATATGGCTTGGGGCGTCGGTGGGGCGCTGAAGCCGGTGCATTATCCGGTCGGCTGGCAGCGGGTTGCGGAGCGGATCGACGGGCCCGGGGATGTTGCGGTGTTGCCCGGCGGGATGTTTCGGAAGTTTCCGTACAGCGGCAAGGTGGCGGTGTTGGATCCGGCGCCGCGGATGCTGCCGCGCGATGTGCTGCAAACCGGTGAGCTTCCGGTACACGGGCGCACCGTGGCCGGTGAGGGCGCCAGGGCGCGGGAGGTGGAAACCGCACTGCTGCACGGTGATTCGGCGCGGCGGTTGGCTGAGCTCGGGGTCGGCTGGGTCCTCGTCGAACGCACCACACCCGGACCGCTCGGCGAGTCGAAAACGACACTCGCCCAGCTGGAGTCGGTCTACGCCGACCCCCAACTGGCGCTGTACCGCGTCCCCGACACCCCGGACCATCAACAGTCGGCACACCGTGTGATCACCTACGCCGCCCACCTCCTCTGGGCCGCCCTCCTGGTCGGGGGCCTGCTGCTGGCGGCCACCTTGCGCCCACGCCCCACCACGTGAAAACCGTTGACGGCGTTCACACCTGGGCCGCACCACGCACCGACTCCCCGATCGGATACACCGGCCACGACCTCCCAACGACGCACCGTCACCGACGAATTCGTCGCCCGACAGCAGGCGTGAGCGATCAGGGCCCAGGCGGGATGAGCCCCGAGGTGTGCTCCCCTCGAGCCGCAGCCGCGAGCACCTCGTACACGCCGTTCCCGGTTTGCTCCCAAGAGAACTCACGGGCACGGGCCCGGGCCTTCTCACCCATGACAGCGCACGCTTCGGTGTCACCGATGAGCTCACCGACGGACTCGCAGAGCTGGCTCACATCGTCGACGAGCATCCCGGTCACTCCGTCGACAATGGAATCGGTGAGGCCGCGCGAGCTGCGGTAACCGATCGTCGGTACGCCGTGTTGCGCCGCCTCGATGACCGCCAGGCCCCAGCCCTCCTTGCGCGACGGCAGCACATGTACCCAAGCGCGCGCTAGCAATTCGTGTTTGCGCCGCTCGTCGACGTGGCCGTGGAAGGTGACCGCATCGGCGATGCCGAGTGCGCGGGCATCGGCCTTCAGGTTGTCCGCCCACCAACCGTCACCGATCACATCGAGCCGCAGGCCGGGTATCCGACTCCGTAGCCGGGCGACAACCGCCAATGCGTCTTCGATCTGCTTGTGCGGCACCAGCCGCGAGAGCACAACGATGCGCGGTTCTTCGGCGCGTGTCTCGGTGCAGCCGGTGGGCGCATCCACAGGAACGGGTTCAGCGCCATTGCGGACCACCGCGATCCGGGAACCGTCCACTCCCAGTGTGGCCAGTTCCTCGGCCGAGGGCAACGAAACGGTCAGGTATTGGTTGTGCCGATGCACCCGGGGCGAGAGCCGCGATTCGATCCACCAGCCGATCCAGCCGACGAACCGTCCGGCGACCGGCCACTGCTCCCGATGCCCGTGATGCACCAGTACGACCGACGGCGCCTTGGTCGCCGCACCCGCGAAAAATGGGATCCCGTTTTGCGTATCGATCACCGCATCGGGCCGCAGGCCCCGCAGCGGACCGATGCCGAGCCGTCCGAGTGCGATCGCGGCCAGCGCCCGCGGGTAAACGGAGAAGCGCCCGCCCGCCCGGCTGATATCGATGCCGTCGATACGCTCCCGCTTCGCTGCGCCCGGATACCGCGCTGTGCGCAGGGTGACCTTGACCCCCCGCGCGGCGAGCTGCGCACCGACCTGTTCCAGGTACCGTTCGCTGCCGCCGCCCTGCGGGTGCCCGGTGTCTCGCCAGCACAGCAGGAGGACTTCGCGCACGGTGGAGCTTCTCTCGGTCAGCAGGGTCACGGATATCGCCGTACACCCTAACCCGCGCCACCAACCGGCCAGTCCGCACCGCGCGGGAATTCCCACCCCAGGCAGGCGGGACTGCGGTGCATCGCCCGCACTATGCGAGACTCTGCGCCGTGCCGACAGCTGAAACCGAGCCAGCCGAGGCCGTGGTGGCGCACGCCCCACGGAGCGGACGAGCCATGTCCCGGTTCGCGCGGCGGGCGACCCTGCGCCGGTCGTTGCGGCTGCTCGGCAGTTTCCGGTTCGAGCAGACCGATCCCGCACTGTTCTACGGCGGTCTGGCCGCCGACAGCGGGGCGATGATCGGCGATTTCTACAGAGACGTCAGCGGCCACGGCCTCGATGGCGCGACCATCCTGGATGTCGGCGGTGGCCCCGGCTACTTCGCGGACGAATTCGTGAAGACCGGTGCACGCTACATTCCCGTCGAGCCCGACCCATCGGAGATGCACGCCGCCGGACTTTCGGTGGCCGGCGCGGTGCGCGGGTCCGGTATGGCATTGCCGTTCCGCGACAACGCTGTCGACATCTGCTTCTCCTCGAACGTTGCCGAGCACGTGCCGCAGCCGTGGGTCATGGCCGACGAAATGGTCCGCGTGACCCGTCCTGGCGGTTTGATCGTGCTGTCGTACACGGTGTGGCACGGCCCGTTCGGCGGCCACGAAACGGGACCGTGGCACTACCTCGGTGGCGAGTTCGCAGCGCGCCGATACCGTCGCAAGACCGGCCGGGAACCGAAGAACCGCTTCGGCAAATCGCTGTTCGCGGTCCGTGCCGCCGACGGGTTGCGTTGGGCGGCAGGCACTTCCGCAGATGTGCGCATCGTTTTCCCCCGCTACCACCCACGCTGGGCCTGGTGGGTGGTTCGCGTACCCGTATTGCGAGAGTTATTGGTGAGCAATCTGGTGGTTGTGGCCACCAAACCGTAGGGCTACTTCTCCAGCCAGCCCCGGCGCCAGTTCCTGCGCCCACATGCGTTGATCCTGGCCGCCCAGGGGGATTCCTGAATGGCCAGGCCAACCGTCTCGAGGGTGGTCAGGCCGACCTGATCAGCCAGCATTCCGACGACGGCGACCGCCTCGGCGGCCTGCATCGCGGCCGTAGCCTGCTCGATGGTCAGCGTCCGGCCCGGTAGGAAGGAAACTACCCACCCACCTGCGCCGACGCTTTTAGCTTGATGCTCGGTCTGGTCGCTGGTCATCAGCGACCGGCCGATCACTTGCACCGCCATGGCTCTGACTCCCCAATTGCGTAATCGGTTCATGAATCGAGCGAGCTGATCAGTAGCTACAGCATGACCGGTGCATTAACAGAACGCAATAGTGCGTTCTCTGAAAAGCGAACCGACAGGTTGGAATTCGCGCTGTTCAGAAGGTCGACCGCACGGGAAACTGAAACACGTTACAGACAATCGGGCGACAAAACTGTAACGTGTTCTCATGCATTACGACAGCCTGTTCATCGGCGGCCGCTGGACCGCGCCCGCCGGCACCGAGCGCCTCCAGGTCATCTCGCCCGCGACGGTCGAGCCGGTGGGCAGCGTCCCGGTGGTTGGTCGCGCCGATGTCGACGCAGCCGTCGCCGCCGCCCGGCACGCCTTCGACAACGGTCCCTGGCCGTCCACACCGCCCGCGGAGCGCGCCCAGGTGTTGACACGCGCCGCCCGCCTGATCGAGGAGCGTTCGGCCGATCTGCTCGCCACGCTCACCGCGGAAATGGGCGCACCGCAGATGATCGCCATGACGCTCAACCAGATTCCGGCGGTGGCCGCGCTCGACGCGTACGCCGGACTGGCCGAATCCTTCCCCTGGAACGAAACCCGCACCGGCCTGTTCGGCACCGCGCGAGTCTCGCGGGAACCGCGCGGGGTGGTCGCGGCCGTCACGGCATGGAATGTCCCGCTGTTCCTCGCGGTCAATAAAATCGCGCCCGCATTGCTCGCCGGATGCACGATGGTGCTCAAGCCCGCGCCGCTGACTCCGTTGACCGCCAACAAGATCGGGGAAATCTTCACCGAGGCGGGCCTGCCCGAGGGCGTGCTGTCGATCCTGCCCGCCGAGGCGGATGCCGCGGAGTACCTGGTCTCGCATCCGGGTGTCGACAAGGTCACCTTCACCGGCAGCACCGCGGTCGGTCGCAAGATCGGCGCCATTGCGACCGGACAGCTCAAGAGCGTCTCGCTCGAGCTCGGCGGCAAATCGGCGGCAATCCTGTTGCCTGATATGGATATCGCCAATATTCCGGTGCTCGCGTTCTCCGGTCTGATGAACAGCGGCCAGGGTTGCGTCGCGCAGACCCGCATTCTCGCGCCACGCAGCCGCTACGACGAGATCCTGGACGCGCTGGTCGAGCACGTGCAGACGCTGAAGACCGGCGATCCCACCGATCCAGCGACGACCTTCGGCCCACTGATCTCCGAACGTCAGCGTGACCGTGTCGAGGGCTATATCGCCATGGGCAAGGAAGAGGGTGCGCGACTGGTACTCGGTGGCGGTCGCCCGGCGGATGTGGACCGCGGTTGGTTCGTCGAGCCGACCATCTTCGCCGATGTCGACAACAAGTCGACGATCGCGCAGGAGGAGATTTTCGGCCCGGTCCTGTCGGTCATCCCGTACGAGACCGAGGACGAAGCGGTGGCCATCGCGAACGATTCCGTATACGGCCTGGCCGGCTCGGTCTGGACCGCGGATATCGAGCACGGCGCGGAAATCGCGGCGCGGGTGCGCACCGGAACCTACGCGATCAATTGGTATGCGTTCGACCCGAGTTCGCCGTTCGGCGGATACAAGAACTCCGGCCTCGGCCGGGAGAACGGACCGGAGGGTCTGGACGCATTCTGCGAGCAGAAGTCCCTGCTCATGCCGATGGGCTGGACGGAGTAGTCAAGCCCCCGGCATAACCACCCGGACTACCGGCTGACGGCCCGGTGCGTCGACGATGCTCGGCGCACCGGCGTCGACGATTTCGACCTGCCAACCCGTTGGCAGCACCTCCTGCAAACGTCCGGCAGCGCGCCGTAGCGGGGTGCTCGCCGGCGCTGGCTCGATACCGGCGACCTGCGGCGCCAACCGGCCGATTTCGAGATCGGTCATGCTCCAACCACCTCTCATGCGTCGATCTCATCGCTGGCCGCTGGTAGGCGGATTCGCGAGTCGAAAGGGAAGTAGTTCAGTCGATATAGGTCATACAGTTAATAATTAGCAATCGAACTGTTCGGTCATGAGACGAAGAACACGCAAAGCATAAACCCCTGCCGGACCGGCCTTCTTTCAGTACGAAGCACGTCCGGGCAAATCAACGGTAGCGCACCTGCGGCCGCAGGTCCGACAATCCGAGAACATCGGCAGATCGATACCACGCGGCACGCGCATTCGCCGACGAGATCCGCTAGCGGCGCAGCGACCGGCGATAACCGGCGGGCGTCGTCCCGGTAGCGGCGCGCAAATGCACCCGCAGCGCGGTGACGCTGCCGAATCCGGACTGTGCCGCAACAACTTCGACGGGCAGTTCGGTGACCTCCAGCAATTCCCTGGCACGCGCCGTTCGCTGCCCGTCCAACCAGCGCCGCGGCGTGGTGCCCACCTCAGCTTTGAATCGACGGATAAACGTGCGCTCACTCATCAGCGCATGTCCAGCAAGCGCTGAAACATCCGGCGCCGCCGCCGGATTCGCCGCCGCCCAGGCCATGGTCGCGGCCAGGGCGCCGGGAAACTCATTGCCGCCCAAAGCATCCGGAATGTACTGCGCCTGACCACCCTCACGGTGCGGTGGTGTCACATTCCAGCGGGCCAGATCGGCCGCCACACCCGCGCCCAGTTCACGACGCACGATATGCAGGCATAGGTCCATTCCCGCGGACAATCCCGCCGAGGTGAGCACATCGCCGTCGTCCACATACAGTGCGGCGGGGTCGAGCTTGACCGCTGGGAACAACGCAGCGAACTCATCGCAATACGCCCAATGGGTGGTGGCAGGCCGTCCGTCGAGGACTCCGGCCCGCGCCAGGATGAATGCGCCGACGCAAATGCTCACCATGGTCGCGCCACGCGCCGATGCGGCCCGGAGTGCATCGAGCACCTCGTAGGCCGGTGGCAGCGTGGGCAATGCGATGCCCGGAACCACCACGATGTCGGCGCTCGCCAGCGCCTCTAGCCCTTCGTCGACCCGCAGTTCGAAACCATTCGGCGTCCACACCGGCCCCGGCCGCACGCCGCAGGTCCGCATCTCCAACCCCACCGGTTCCCCGGTCTTGCCCGGCCCGTGGCGAAATGCCTGCACCGCACATGCCAGGTCGTAGGTCATGACGCCATCCAGCGCCAGCGCGACTACCTGCTTCACACTCTCAGTCTGGCATGAATCCGAGTGTCAACGTAACTCCTGCCACCTGCTGTGCACCGCTGGCCCTCGTCTTCAGCACTGCGGCGGCCCCTCGCGGAGCGGCTCTATGTTGTGGGGCTGATCCGACGGTCGTGGCGGCTCTGGGCGGCCATCACCTCGACCGTGTGCTCACGGATCCAGCCGAGGAACTGATGCAGCGACTCGGTGAGTCCCTGGCCGAGTTCGGTGAGTTCGTAGCTGACCCGCGGTGGCGTGCTGGGCTCGACGGTGCGCGCGATCAGCCCGTCGCGCCCGAGCGTGCGCAACGTCTGCGACAGCATTTTCTCGCTGATGCCACCGATTTTGGTGTGCAGCTCCGAAAACCGGTGCGGGCCATCGGTCAACGCGGTCAGGATCAGCATGCCCCAGCGGCTCGTGATGTGGTCGAGCACCTCACGCGCCGGACACTCGCTGTTGAATGCGTCACTCATGCCCTGCCAGGTAGTGGGCTGGACCTGCGAACGTACCGCCATCTCTGGAGCTTACCTGAAGGTATGTCCTTACCGCAGGTAAGCCTGCCGGCCTACGCTGCCGCCATGGTCACAGTTGTTTTCGGAGCCAGAGGCAATGTCGGTCGCCACGTGGTGGCGGGCCTGATTTCGAGAGGGGAACAGGTCCGTTCGACGAGCAGGGAACCCTCCGTCGCGGGCTCCCCGCCGGGCGCGACGGTCGTCGCGGCCGATCTCGAGCAGCCCGAAACGCTGCCCGCCGCGCTCGAAGGTGCGCAGCGCGTATTCCTCTACGCCAAGCCCGAGGGGATCGACGGTTTCGTGGCAGCCGCCGAAGCCGCCGGGATCCAGCACGTGGTGTTCCTATCGTCGGGCGCCGTGCTGCAGAGCAATGCGTCGAGCAATCCAATTGCCTTGATGCACAGCGTTATCGAGTCGGCGATCGAGAAGTCCGGTCTGAATTGGACCTTCATCCGCCCCGGCATGTTCGCCACGAACGCGCTGTGGTGGTGGCAGCATTCCATCCGTGACGAGGGTGTCGTCCGGCTGCCGTATCCCGATGCCCGAACCGCACCCATCCACGAGAAAGATTTGGCGGAGCTCGCGGTCACCGCGCTGACCGAACCTGGTCATGAAGGCCAGGCCTACACCGTTTGGGGTCCCGAGTCACTGACGCTGCGCGAGCAAGTGCAGCAGATCGGCGCGGCCATCGATCGCGAAATCGCCTTCGAAGTCATCTCCGACGAGCAGGCCCGCGTGGAGATGCTCAAGACCATGCCGGAAATCGGCGTCGAGGCCGTCCTGGCCGGATGGAAGGCCGGAGTTACCGACCCGCCGCAGGTATCAACGATCGTCCAAGACCTCACCGGCCGCCCCGCCCACACCTTCGCCCAGTGGGCACAAGATCACGCTCTCGACTTCCGCTGACCGATCGAGATCAGGTGGAACTGGCTGAGGCTTCTCGCTTGGGCTCGAGGGGTGACTGCAACAGCACCGTCGGGTGATCGAAGGGGTTGTTGGATGGAGCCGTTGGGTCCGAGCCGGGTGGTGCGCCGGTTCTGGGCGTTGGTTGGGGCCGTCGGCGGCCGGGGCGGCTGTCGGTGTGACGGAGACGACCGGGCTGCGATGGTTCAACGAATTGGCGGGGCGCACAATTGGCGGGAATCCGAGGGTTACTGGCATTTGCGCCACTCGTCGGTGTGGGACTGGGGGGCTTCACTGAGAGCGAGACGTGTTCGAGGAGAAGGAGATCAACGTGGGTGCGCCTGCGGGGATGGATTGGGAATGGGCGAGGCGTACCGGTGGGGCGCTTTCCAGTAGTCAGCGCAGGCAGCTGACCGCCAAGCTCGTTGCGGGCGTGCCCCGGCTCGTTGCCGGGCAGGCCGCGTTGGCACTCGGGAGAGGCGGCAGCGGGCGGGTGGATTTCGCGGAACTCCGACTGCCCGATTCGAAGCTGGCCAAGGCCGCCGAAGAGGAAGCGCGGGAATGCCTTTCGGTGCACGTATCGGAACACTCGTATCGGAGCTATTTCTTCGGGCGCGCGCTCGCTGAATTCGATGGCACGAAATACGACGACGAGCTGGCCTACGTCTCCTGCCTGCTGCACGATTTGCAGCTCGAACATCCAACGCCCGGAAGGTGTTTCGCGGTGACCGGGGCGGAGCGCGCCGTCGGATTCGTCCTCGGCGCAGGTGCCACACCGGAGCAGGCGGAGACGGTCGGTGCCGCGATCGCCGCGCATCTCACCATCGGGGTCGCCGATAAGGTCGACGATCTCGGCTTTGTTTCCGCCGGTGCTGCCGTGGACGTGTTCGGAGCTCGAATGTCCGATCTCGATCCGCGCTGGGTCGAGGAACTGCTGCGCCGTCATCCGCGACACGACTTCAAAAAGCACATGACGGAAGCGCTGACGAACGAGGCGTCCGCGGTGCCGGACGGACGCACTCGATGGCTCATACGCACCGCGGGCTTCCGTCAACTGGTCGGCCGCGCACCCTTCTCCGAATAGACCTCCACCACAAATGAAACCGCTCGCACCATCGTGAAAGATGGTGCGAGCGGTGCCACGAGTTTCACCACAACTCAGCCACACAGCAAGTCTCACGAGCGACCCGCTCGCAGCCGAGCGACCACAGCACACGCGACGAAGTCCGCGAGTTTCGCCACTACTCAGCCACCACGGAGCGAGTCTTACGAGCGACCGTTCGCGGCCCGTCTCGCGGCCGAGCGGCCGAAGCGCACGCGACGAAGTCGCCAGTATCGGCCGC
>NZ_JBFANH010000034.1:0-102284 GCF_040674755.1 Nocardia sp. NPDC049737
GTCCGAGTCGTCGAAGCGCATGCGCCGCAGGCGCGAGTCTCGACGACTCGGACGCGAGACACCAGGGGGCCGCGAACACGCCGCGCCGAAGGCGCGGCCATCAGACACAGCTCAGGCGTGCCGCTGTACGAGGTCGCCCAGCCGCGGCAGGGCCTCGATGACGTTCTTCTTGGCCGAGGAACGCATGGAGGAGTAGACCTTCTGCAGCGCCGGGCGCGTGGAGGCCGCGGCGCGCGCGTCGGTCACCGAGAGCAGAGCCTCGGCGACCTCATCCGACTTGGCGACCAGCAGGTCGGCGAACTTGCCGGACCCGCTCGCCGTGTATTCCTGCCAGAACGGCTCCAGTTGCGCTACGAGCTTGGGGGCCAAGGACTCCAGCGCGTCCGGCACGATGGACGGGCTGATCTTCTTGACCGCCGCGTAGCCACCCTTGACGGCCAGGCCCGACGCACCACCCTTGTCCGACACCTCGGCATCCAGAACCTCCTTGGCATCGGCAAGGAAGGCCGTGCGCTTTGCGTCGTCGAGCAGGGATTCAGACAGTGCTGCAACCACTTTCAGGTTCCTCCGGGATCAATGTCGATGAACGAGCGCACGTCACTATACGCACTGGTGCGCGGAGTCACACGGTACTCATCCGCTAATGAGGCGCAGCCGGACGAAGTCCGCCCTCGCCTACGGCTGCCACGGCAGCAACTGGACCATCAGTCCTTCACAATCCGCGAGGAAATTGCCCTGCTCATCGACCAATTCGGCGGTGATGAAGGTTTTGCGCCCTTCGATGCGATCGACGCGACCCCGCACGGTCAGCGGCGTCTGCAACGGGGTGATCTTGCGGTAGTTCACGTGCAGATAGGCGGTGCGGCTGATCGGTCGCCCCGCGTAGTGCACGATCATGCCGAGCAGATCGTCGAACAGCAGCGGGAGCACGCCACCGTGTGCGGCGCCGTTGCCGCCGAGATGGAAGCGACGGAATTCACCGGTCATCACGATGCCGTCTGGTCCCGCTTCGACCACTTGCCACGGCAGCAGCAAAAGGCTGCCGCGCCCGGGCAATTCGACCGCGCGGCCCGCCGGGCCCTGGAGTTCGGGTGCGCGATGCGGCTCGAGCAGATCGATGAGTTCGCGGGTGCGGTCGAGCGCCTCGCCGTAGATCTCGTCGGGGGCGTCCACGCAGACGGCCAGATCCTGCAGCGTGCGCAGGGCCTCGACGAGCGGGCCGAAGTTGGCGCCGACTCGCGCGCGGGAGACCTTGGGGAAGCCGCCGTGGCTTTCGTACCGGGATTCGTCCACCGCGCTGTCGTCGATGCGCGGACCGGACCGCCCGCCGGCGCGCTCTGGAACTGCCGGACGCCCTCCCGTCGCCCGACCGCCGCCCCTCATCGAATCGCTCCGCGATGCTGAAGTCATGCTTGCACGGTATCGCGTTGTTATACACCGTCAAGTCGTACCGCCGAGTAATGGAATCGACACCATAGAAGTTCGCATGGAAGTCGCTGGCATCCGAAACATCGGTGGGGGCAATAATCACAGGGGTGACGTTCAATCCGAAGCTGTGGCGGCCCGTTCCGGGATTCGAGAACCTAACCGACATCACCTATCACCGGCATATCGAGCAGGGCACCGTCCGGGTGGCCTTCGATCGGCCGGAGGTTCGCAATGCGTTCCGCCCCCATACGGTCGATGAGCTCTACCGCGCGCTCGATCACGCCAGGATGACCCCGGACGTCGGCGCCGTGCTGATCACCGGCAACGGCCCCAGCCCCAAGGACGGCGGCTGGGCCTTCTGCTCGGGTGGTGACCAGCGCATTCGCGGCCGCAGCGGCTACCAGTACGCCGAGGGCGAGACCGCGGACACCGTCGACCAGGCGCGTGCGGGCCGCCTGCACATCCTCGAGGTGCAGCGGCTGATCCGGTTCATGCCGAAGGTGGTCATCGCGCTGGTCAACGGCTGGGCCGCGGGCGGCGGGCACAGTCTGCACGTGGTCTGCGATCTGACCCTGGCCAGCCGCGAGCACGCCAGGTTCAAGCAGACCGACGCCGATGTCGGCAGCTTCGACGGCGGTTACGGCAGCGCGTATCTGGCGAAAATGGTGGGCCAGAAATTCGCGCGGGAAATCTTCTTCCTCGGTCGTCCCTATACCGCCGAGGAAATGCATCAGATGGGCGCGGTGAACAAGGTCGTCGATCACGCCGAACTGGAAAACGTCGCGCTGGAGTGGAGCGCCGATATCAACGGCAAATCCCCACAGGCCCAGCGCATGTTGAAGTACGCGTTCAATCTGCTCGACGACGGTCTGGTGGGTCAGCAGCTCTTCGCGGGCGAGGCCACCCGGATGGCCTATATGACCGATGAGGCGATCGAGGGTCGCGACGCCTTCCTGGAAAAGCGCGAGCCGGACTGGACCCCCTACCCCTGGTACTTCTGATGGACATCCTCAGCAGCCGGGTCATTCTGCGGCCCGCCGACTACCAGGCGACCCTCGCGTTCTACCGCGACGGACTCGGATTGGCGATCGCACGCGAGTATCCGGGCGGCACGGTTTTCTTCGCTGGACAGTCGCTGATCGAGGTCGCCGCGCACGGCGGATCCGGCAAATCGACCACCTTCGAAGGTGCGCTCTGGCTGCAGGTTCGCGACATTTCGGACGCGGCGGCAGAGCTCGCGCTGAAGGGGATTCGCATCGAGCGGGAGCCGGTGCAGGAGCCGTGGGGACTGATCGAAATGTGGGTGCGCGATCCGGACGGGGTGCCGATCGTTTTGGTCGAAGTTCCCGCCGAGCATCCGATCCGACGTGATTCGCGCTGGTCACCGGACTGATCACGACGGCAACGGTGGCACGGGCGGGGCGGCTCGAGTTGCCAATGCCGACACCGACGAGGACGATAACCCACACATGGCCGCTCGACCGCCGACGTCCGGGCGACCACCGCTGAGTACCGTCCTCCGAGTGAATCGCAGTCTCGATGTCCGGCGTACCTGCCTTCTCCTCCCCTGACGCGGCCGAACCTCCAGCGCGCCGCCCCAGCAAACCGACCCCTGCCGCGTGCGGTCACGTTGACATGACACGATCAGACTCGTGAGGGAGCGCAGCGAGCGAACCATGAACACAGCGCGCCTGCGCACGACGGCGCCGAGCACCAGCGAGGTGCGGTCGCGCATGACGGGGGCGAAATCCATGAGCGAGCCCAGCGAGCGAATCAACAGCGCAGCGCCTTCGGGCATGACCGTGCCGAGCGCTAGCGAGGCGCGGGCATGAGCCGCACCCTGCGGACGCTGCCGATGCCGACCGGATCGGGACTGGGCGATGTCATGCCGCATCTGCGAGAAGTGTTGGAGGGCAACGGCCCCGCGTGGTTGCCGATACCGACCAGCGACCGTCGGGAGGCCCGGCGACTGAGCGACGCACTCACACCCGGCGAACTGATCGATGACGAGGTCGCGCTGGTGGTGACCACCTCCGGCACCACCGGCGTGCCGAAGGGCGCCATGCTCAGTTCAGCCGCGCTGCGGGCCAGCGGGACCGCGACACACGATCGACTCGGTGGTCCCGGCACCTGGCTGCTCGCCCTGCCGACCCATCACATCGCGGGCATTCAGGTACTGCTGCGCAGCATTCTGGCCGGTACCGAACCCAGTGTGCTGGACGTTTCCGGTGGCTTCCTACCCGAGGCGCTGGCCGGCGCGATTTCCGGTATGCGCGGTGAACGCCGCTACACCGCGTTGGTACCGACCCAGCTCATCAAGTCGCTGGAGGCGCCCACCGCCGCGGCGGCACTTGCCCAGTTGGACGGCGTGCTGGTCGGCGGCGCGGCCACCCCTGCACCGGTCTACGAGCGCGCGAAAGCCGCCGGTATCAACGTCGTTCGCACCTACGGCATGAGCGAAACCTGCGGCGGCTGTGTGTACGACGGAGTTCCGCTGGAGGGCACCGAGATTCGCATCGAGGACGGCCGCGTGCTGCTCGGCGGCGCGATGATCGCCAAAGGCTATCGCGGCCATCCGGACCATCCGGCGTTCGCCGAACCCGGCTGGTTCCGCACCGAAGACGCGGGCACTTATGAGAACGGCGTGCTCAGCATCACCGGACGTCTCGACGAGGCGATCATGACCGGTGGACTGCTCGTCGTCCCGCAGGTCGTCGAGGCCGTGCTGATCACCCATCCCGGCATCAGCGAATGCGTGGTGCTCGGCCTACCAGACGATCGGCTCGGCCAGCGGGTCGCGGTCGCGGTGGTTCCCGCCCCCGGCGCCAGCCCGACTCTCGAGGAACTGCGCGATCACGTCGTGCGCGAACTCGATTCCATCGCCGCACCGCGCGAGCTGGCAATCCTCGACGAGCTCCCGCTGCGCGGACCGGGCAAGCCGGACCGAGCCAGGCTCCGTGAGCATCTCCTCGCGGAATCGGCGCACTGAGGCCGGGGCCCGCGGCCGAATCCGTAGCGACCGCTGCTGTCGACGATCGACATCAACGGCTCGAGTCGGGCACCGTACAAGGCTGACGAGCGCGGAAACGCCCAACAGACTCGCAGCCGCGCGACGCACACGGCCAGGATGGCCCGCGTGCGGCCGGTACCTCGTCCGAGCAGGCTCGCGATAGGTCCTCGATGTTGTTGGGGCGCGCGAACATGCAAGCGGGTGCAAGAGTGCGGTGACACCGCGGTGCAAGGACAGTGCAAGACACGGGCCGCAAAGTCTTGGGCATGACTTCTTACACACCCACTTCAGCGCTCGCCGTCGAGGCGGACAGCCTGGTCAAGGTGTTCGGGGAACAGCGCGCCGTCGACGGTGTGAGCCTGGCGGTTCCGCAGGGCTCGGTCTACGGCGTGCTCGGACCGAACGGCGCGGGCAAGACCACGACCATCCGCATGTTGGCCACCCTGCTGCGCCCTGACGGCGGCAGCGCCCGCATCTTCGGCCGTGACGTCGTCGCGGAACCGACGGCCGTCCGGTCCCTGGTCGGCGTCACCGGGCAGTACGCCTCGGTCGACGAGGATCTCAGCGCCACCGAAAATCTGATCATCTTCTCCCGCCTGCTCGGCCTCAGCCGCGTCGATGCCAGGCGCAAGTCGGTCGAACTGCTGGAGGAGTTCGACCTCACCGAGGCGGCGAATAAGCCGCTGAAGAACTTCTCCGGCGGCATGCGACGCCGTCTCGATCTGGCCGCCAGCCTGATCGCGACACCACCGCTGCTGTTCCTGGACGAGCCGACCACCGGACTCGATCCGCGCACCCGCGCCCAGATGTGGGAGACCATCCGCCGCTTGGTCCGGGAGGGCGCGACGGTGTTGCTCACCACGCAATACCTGGACGAGGCCGATCAGCTCGCCGACCGGATCGCCGTCATCGACCACGGCAAGGTGATCGCCGATGGCACCGCCGACGAACTCAAATCCTCGGTCGGCGGCTCTTCACTGCATCTGACGCTGGTCGACCGGGCCCAGCTCGAGGAAGCCCGCCGGGTTGTCGGTGACTTCCTCGGCGTCGACGCCCAGATCACGCCGGAGGCCGGACGGCTCACCGCGCCGCTCGCGGACGCGGGCATGACCGCCGACCTGCTGATCCGCCTGCGCGAGTGGGAGATCGAGATCGACGAGATCACCGTCACCAAACCCAGCCTCGACGAGGTCTTCCTCACCATCACCGGCCACCCGGCCGACGACAACGATTCGGAACGGAGCGCGGCATGACGACCATCACCGCCGAAAGCACCACCGCGCGGCATGCGGCAGCGACCTCGATTCCCGAGGTCAGCAATAAGATCAGCCTGCAACAGACCATGTCGACCTCGCTCACCATGGCCTATCGGGGCATCTTGAAAATCAAGCACAATCCCGAGCAACTGTTCGATGTGACGATTCAGCCGATCCTGTTCACCGCGCTGTTCGCCTACATCTTCGGCGGGGCGATCGGCGGGAGCGTTTCGAACTATCTGCCGGTCCTGATTCCCGGCATTCTGGTGCAGACCGTGATCCTGACCTCGGTCGTCACCGGCACCCAGTTGCGCGAGGATATGGACAAGGGCGTCTTCGACCGGTTCAAATCCCTGCCCATCGCCCGCATTTCGGTGCTGGCGGGTGCGTTGATCGCCGATATGGTGCGCTACGCGCTGGCGACGACGCTGACCATCGTGGTCGGCCTGGCCATCGGCTACCGGCCCGAGGGCGGTGTCGCCGGTGTCGTGGTGGCCGGTCTGGTCATCGTGGTCTGCTCGTTCGCGGTGAGCTGGATCTGGGCGCTGGTCGGTGTCACCGGTAAGAGTGCCGCAGGCGTGCAGGGCATTTCGATGATGGTGATGTTCCCGCTGACCTTCATGTCCGGCGCGTTCGCTCAGGTGAGCACCATGCCGGGATGGATGCAGGGGCTCAATCACGTGAATCCCGTGTACTACATGGTGAACGCGGCCCGAGCGCTGATGAACGGCAATGTCTACGGCAGCGATCTGGCCTGGTCGCTGATCGGCTCGGTGATCGTGATCGCGATCTTCGCACCGCTGAGCATCAAGGCGTACATGCGCCGAGCATGATTCCCGGAAGTCGCGGTGGGTGAGTCACCCACCGCGATTTTCGTTGTCGCACGACAGTTCCTGTAGGAGGTCGAGGATCCTGGCCGCCGCTTGCCGCCGACGCATGCCGGCGGCCCGGGTCAGTGCTTCGTCGAAGCGCCCGTCCCCCACCGTTGTTCGGTGCAGTGCCGCGTGATGTCGCAATTGGGCCGACGGATTGTCCTGTCGCGCCGTCACCTTGGTGGCCAGCGAAAGCAACTCCAAGCCGATCTTCGAATCGCGTCCGACCGCGAGATAAAATGTTCCGACCGCGTTGCCGACCGCACCGATCTGTGGCAGGTCGTAGAACTGCCCGAGTCGGCCCGTCGCGAGGCGAATCAGCGTGCGCGCGATATCGTCGGCCTCCGCCGCCCGCCCGTGCAGCACGTATGCGTCCACGGCGCCGCTCGCGGTCATCAGGATGCCCGGGCCGGGCATCGGTTCGTCATCGGGCCAGCCGTACAGGTCCAGTGCCCGCCGATAATGGCGCAGCCCGGCGTCGGTATCGCCCTCGGCAAGTTCGAGTTCCGCCATTCCGATGACAACCGGCGCCAGGCGGTGGTTGCGTCGGATGTGCGGATCGTCGATCGCGGTACCGTGCGCCGGATCACCATCTGCGGCGCCGAGCGCGAAGCCCAATTCCCGCCGCGCCTCGTCGAGCCGACCCGCGCCGATCAACGACACCGCGAGATAGCTGCGCATCTCCACGGCTTCCTCGTGTGCGCGCAACTCCCGCAACAGTTCCGCGGCCCGGCGGTAGTACACCACCGCATCGGCATAGTGTGCGGTCTGTCCGGCGAGCTGCCCGAGATGCTGGGTGACCATGGCCGTCCCCCAGACATCGCTTCCCTCGATCAGCTGCAGGGCGGCTTTCGCGTCCCGGGTGGAACCGTAGACATGGCCGGAGTTTTCCCGGACATTCGCGCGCATGAACACCGCTGCGGCGCGCACCAGCGGGTCCGGCGACCGGGCGCCGTCCGCGAACAGCCTCGGCGAATCCGAGCCCGAGATATCCCCGCAGGCCATGACGCCGAGAAAACGCGCTCCACTATTGAGATCTATTGCAGTGCTGAGCAATCGACGGATCCGTGCCCGCGTGGTCGCCACCTGACGCAGACCGCTGTTCAGGTACAACATGTGCATACCGATCTGCAAGTGCGCGAGCATCTGCAGATCCGCGACCGTACCGCGCACCGGACCGGGTTCAGGTGCCAGGGGGAGAATCCGGCGCGCCCAACTGCTCAGCTCCATGTGCGCGCCGCGCATTACCCATAGCGTGCCGGCGATCGGGAACACTCGGTACACCGTGCGGGCGTCCCTGCGCTCCAACGCATATCGCAGCACCGTGACAAGGTTGTCGAGCTCCGCACCGGCCGAGAGCACCGTGGCCACCTGCTCGTCGGAGAGATAACGGTGCACCGTGGCGATCGAATAGTCACGGGCCCAGCGCGACATGCGATCCATCACCACCGGACGCTCGTCGACCGCATCCGAAATGCCTGCCGCAGCATCGGACCCGGTCAGTGCGAGCTGTTCCTCACCGAATTCGCGCACCGTTTCCAGCATTCGGTAGCGGGTTCCGATCAGGCCCTCGTCGTCGTCCAGGACGGTGAGCAGCGATTGGCTGACCAGTCCGTCCACGGCCGTGGTCACATCGTCGACATCCGGGCCACCCGCCACCACTTCGGCTGCATCGAGGGTGAATCCGGCCGGAAAGCGGCACAGCCTGCGCAAGGCGATCTGTTGCGGCGCTTCGAGCAGATTCCAGCTCCACGCGATGACGGCGTGCAAGGTGCGGTGCCGTTCCGGCGAGGAGCGATCTCCGCTGCGCAGCAAGGCGAATCGGTGTTCCAGGCGGGTCTCGATTTCCTCGACGCTCATGGTCCGCACACGGGCGGCCGCGAGTTCGATGGCCAGCGGCAGGCCGTCCAGCGTGCCGCACAGCCGGGCCACCACTTCGGGATCCAGGCGCACGGTCGGCCGCACCGCACGCGCTCTGGCCATGAACAGGTCGGTGGCCGGTGATCCGGCCGCGTCGATTGCCAAGGGCGCCAGCGGATAGACCGTTTCCGCGGTGATCGCCAGTGGTGCTCGGCTTGTGGTAAGGACACTGAGCTGGTCGCAGCTGCCGACCAGATCGGCGACCACTTCGGCGACCGCGTCGATCAGATGCTCACAGTTATCCAATATCAACAGCGTCGGACGGGCCGCGAGCGCATCTCGCAATCGCCGACCGGCATCGCTGTAGCCGGTGGAGCGCCGCCATGCCGTCTCCCGGACGATCTCGCCGAGGCCGAGGGTCGTGCTGATCGCGGCTTCGATATCGGCGCGTGGGTCGGCGTCGGCGGCCGTATCGGCCCGTACCGACGCCAGCTCCACCAGCACCACGGATTCGCTGCGCGCGACCCGAGCACCCAATTCGTTGGCCACCCTGGTCTTTCCGGTGCCGCCGGGGCCGAGGACGGTCGTCACTCGGGAGCGGTGCAGCAGTTGCTCGAGTGCGTCCAGATCGGCGGCACGTCCGAGCAGCGCATTGGGGGCCGCGCGCAGTCCGATCGCGGCGAGGGTACTCGGCGGTGCGGCAACGGCCGAATCGGAGACTCGTCCAATCGAATCCAGTGACACCGAGTCCCGCCCGGCGGAATACCGCGCGACCGAATCACCTACCGCGACCGATATCGTCGGATCACCCGATGTGGCCGAATTCGTAGCGGGCGTCGGCTTCGGCACGGCCCCACCATGATCGGCCCGCGATGCGAATCCGGGCACCGGATCACCGCGCAGGATCGCGGTATTGAGTTCCACCAGCACCGGGCCCGGATCCGCGCCGAGTTCTTCGACCAGCCGCCCGCGCATCGATGCGAAGACATCGAGGGCTTCGTTCGGCCGCCCGGCCGCGGCGAGCAGCCGCATCAAGGTGGCGTGCGCGGCCTCGTCGAGTGGCTTTGCGACCGCGGTGCGGCGGGTGATGGCCACCGCGCCGTCGAGATCACCGGTGGCGACCCGGGCGGCGACCTCGATCGCCTCCAGTTCGGACCACCGGCGCGCGGCCGCTGTGCGCAGTTCGTCGGCGAGGTCGCCCGCGGGTAAGTCGGCACCGGGCTCGCCGCGCCAGAGCGATCTGGCCTGGGGCAGCACCTCGAGACATCCGGCGTGGTCACCGTCGGCTTGTTTGACGCGGGCCGCGTGCACCAAGTCGTCCACGAGGGTCAAATCGACCTGATCGGCGGTCAGCCTCAGGCGGTAGCCCGCCGGGCCGATCTCCAGGGCCGCATCCGGTAGCGCCGAGCGCAGCCGCGACACCTGGGTGTGCAGCGCGTTCATCGGCGCGCGCGGCGGCTGCTCACCCCACACCTCATCGATCAGCGCCTGGGCGCTGCGGCTGCGGCCGGGACGCAGGGCCAGCGCGGCGAGCAGCAGTCGCGACCGTGCGCCGGGGAGCGCTGCGAGCGTGCCGTCTCGGCGTAGCGCGATTTCGCCCAGCAGGGCCACTACGACCGATTCGCCTGCGGGCGTCGTCAGGGTTTGACTTCGGCCGTTCGGGCCGCTCTGATCGGGAAACATTCCGTGGTTATCGTATGCGAGCCCCGGCGCGAGCGACGGGCCCGGAGGCGGTAGCGCAACGGCAAGAACAGTCGGCCGCCAGGCCGTCCGTCGAGGGTGGCGGTGGGAGACGGGCGGGCCCATGAAGGGACCCGGGAGTGCCGAAATCGAATACTGTCTGCCAGGCTGACATGGTTTTTCGCCCCTGTTCGGACCGGTAAGGCGCTTACGCTGTGCGCATGGCTGAGTTCGAAATCGTTCGGCAGGCTGTGATCACGGCCGAGCCCGCGCGCATTCATGGGCTGATCGATAACTTCCACGAGTGGACCAAGTGGTCGCCGTGGGAGGACGTCGATCCGCAACTGCAGCGGAAGTACTCCGGGCCGGACGCTGGAGTCGGCGCCCAGTACGCCTGGGACGGCAACCGCAAGGCCGGTCGCGGCAGCATGGAGATCACCTCCAGCGACGACCGGGAAATAGATATCCGGCTGGCCTTCGAGAAGCCGTTCAAGGCCACCAACAAGACGACCTTCGAGCTGAACCCGGTCTCGGCCCTCGAAGGAGGAGAACCCCGCACCGAGGTGGTCTGGCGGATGAGAGGCCAGCACAAGGGCCTGATGGGCGTGATCGGAAAGGTGTTCCCGATCGACAATATGATCGGCAAGGACTTCGAGAAGGGCCTCGACCGACTGAAGACCGCCGCCGAAGCCAACTGAACCGCCCGAGCGGACCGAACCGCGGCCGCGCATTAGGCTGCGAATATGGCTACTGCAGCGCAATGGATCGAGGGCGCACGGCCCCGTACCCTGCCGAACGCGATCGCCCCTGTTCTTGCCGGAACCGGCGCCGCCGCCTCCATCGAAGGCGCGGTGTGGTGGAAAGCCGTTCTCGCGCTGCTGGTTTCGCTGGCCCTGATCATCGGGGTGAATTACGCCAACGACTATTCCGACGGTATCCGCGGAACAGATGACGTGCGGGTCGGTCCGCTGCGGCTGGTCGGGCAGAAGCTCGCCTCGCCCGCCGCGGTCAAGAATGCCGCGATCATCAGCCTGGCCATCGGCGCGATCTTCGGGCTGGTGCTGGTCATCGCGACGGCGTGGTGGTTGCTGCTGGTCGGCGCGGCATGCCTGGCCGGTGCCTGGTTCTACACCGGCGGCAGCAAGCCGTATGGCTACAGCGGGTTCGGTGAGTTGGCGGTCTTCGTCTTCTTCGGTCTGATCGGTGTGCTCGGTACCGAATTCGTCCAGGCCGAGCGGATCGAATGGGCGGGCCTGGTGCTCGCGATCGGCGTCGGGGCATTCTCCAGCGCGGTGCTGGTCGCCAATAATCTGCGTGACATTCCGACCGATACCGAATCCGGGAAAGTCACCCTCGCGGTCAAACTCGGCGATCCGCGGACTCGCACGCTGCACTTGGCGCTGCTCGCGGTGCCGTTCATCGCGACGCTGCTGTTGGTCGTCCGCACGCCGTGGGCACTGGTCGGACTGGTCGCCGTGCCGCTGGCAGTGCGCGCCAACGCACCGGTGCGCTCCGGTAAGGGCGGGCTGGAATTGATTCCGGCGCTGCGCGATTCGGGGTTGGCGCTGTTGGTGTGGTCGGCGGTTAGCGCGTTGGCGCTGGGTATCGTGGGTTAGGGACCGCGAAGCGCGGCACCCGGTTGGCGCCGGCGGAGCCGAGCATGCACTTTCCGGCCGAATTCGGCGATTTCCGCCTAGTTCGCGCAAAGAATGCACGCTCGGACCCATTCCGCCTTCGAGCGAGCCGTGAGCGCGCCAGGAAGCTACTAGTCGTCGCCGTCCGGAACCAGGACGCCGAGGATCCAGTTGACCACCGCGACAATGATGCCGCCCCACACCGCTGCCCAGAAGCCGTCGATACGTAGGCCGTAGTCGGTGGTCTCGGTGATCTTCGCGGTGAGCCACAACATCAGCGCGTTGATCACCAGCAGAAACAGGCCGAGGGTGACGATGACCAGCGGTAGCGATAGAAGTTTCACGATCGGCTTGACCAGGGCATTCACCACGGTGAAGACCACGGCGACGGCCAGGATGACAATGACTTTGCCGCCATTGCCCTTGTCCTCGGGACTCCAAATCTCGATCTTGTCGACCCAGGCTGCCGCCAGCCAGATGGCAACGGCGTTGATAATCAAGCGAATCAGAAGCTGCATGGCTTGATGCTAGGCCCGACCGGCGGGCATGTGCTGCCCCAAAGCGCGAATGGGGTGGCGCGCACATGCCCGACCTCTCACGCCGCACGGTCGAGCAGCGCGTGCACCTTCGGTCGGAGGGCGTCGATCACCTTCGGACCGCCCAGGATGCGGGTTGTGGTCGCATTGGGCGCGCGCAGAATGCCTAGCAGCAGATGCCCGGATTCGATGGACCTGTCCTTGCGGGCCAAGGCTTCGCGCAGTCCCAACTCCAATACCTTCTTGGCGTCCCTGGTAAACGGAATGTGCCCCCAGTTCCGATCGCGGCCGCGGCCGAATCGGGACCGCTCCTCGGGCACTGCCCGTTCCAGCGCATCCTCGCCGAAGGTGGCCTCCAAACTCTCGCGCACCGCATCCAGATCGATGCCGATCGAGCGCAGCGCCTCGGCGTCCTCCGCACCGAGCGGCTGGCCTTTGGCCTGTTGGCCGAGGCTTTCCAGCACGTCTCGGTGGGTGAGCCCGGCCGCCTCCTCGAGCAGTGTCTTCAATTCCGGCTCGCCCTGTGACAACAGACCGAGTAGCACATGCTCCACCTCGATCCTGGGTGCGCGCAGTTCGCGCGCGTCTTCCTGGGCGATAACGATCACCGTCCGCGCCGACCTGCTGAACCGTTCGAACATCAGCGGTTCCCGCCTCTCCGGTTGTATTTCTGGTGGACCGCCTGCTTACTGACCTCGAGCGCCTCCGCGATCGCCTGCCAGGACCAGCCCTGTTCGCGGGCATTGGTCACCTGAATCGCTTCGAGCCGTTCGAGCAGCCGACGCAGTGCGAGCACCGCGCGCAGCCCGACCTTGGGGTCGGGACTGCCTGCGGCGGCCGCCAGTGTGGTCGCTTCAGTCATGTCGTCAATTTTGATTGACGAACTCCGGAGTTGTCAACGAAAATTGACGATGTTCGCCGAAAGAAAACCCCGGCACTGCGGCCGGGGTTGCGGTATCGCTTGCTAGCCGGACCAGATTCCGGTCGCGGCGAACTTGTCCAGGATCGCGGCGGGTTCGGTGAGGTTCATGTCCTGCGCCTGGACCCATGCGTCATCGAAATATGTTCCGGCATAACGATCTCCGCCGTCACAGAGCAGGGTGACCACACTGCCCGAACGACCGGCGGAGATCATTTCGGCGATGAGTGCGAACGCACCCCACAGATTGGTTCCGGTGGAACCGCCTACGCGGCGGCCGATTACCCGACTCGCGAGCCGGGCAGTGGCGACCGATGCGGCATCGGGCACCTCGATCATCCGATCCACCACCTGACCGATGAACGACGGCTCGACCCGCGGGCGGCCGATTCCCTCTATGCGCGAGGGCATTCCGGTCTGATAACCGGCGTCAGCGGTTTCGTAGCCGCCGTAGAACGCGGAGTTCTCCGGGTCGACCACGGCCAGTTTCGACGGGTAGCGGTGATAGCGAATGTAGCGACCGATGGTGGCGCTGGTGCCGCCGGTACCCGCACCGACCACGATCCAGTCCGGCACCGGATGCGCCTCCAATTCCATTTGCTGGAAGATGGATTCGGCGATGTTGTTATTGCCGCGCCAGTCGGTGGCGCGCTCGGCATGGGTGAACTGATCCATGAAGTGGCCACCGCATTCAGCGGCAAGACGCGCGGCCTCGGTGTACATATCCGGTGGTCGCTGTACGAAATGACAACGGCCGCCTTGGGCTTCGATCAACTCGATCTTCTGCGGCGAGGTGCTCGCGGGCATCACCGCGACGAAATCCAGGCCGAGCAATTTGGCGAAATACGCCTCGCTGACCGCGGTCGAACCGGAGGACGCCTCGACCACCGTGGTGCCCTCGGTGACCCAGCCGTTGCAGATCGCGTACAGGAACAGCGACCGCGCCAGCCGGTGCTTGAGGCTGCCGGTGATGTGGGTCGACTCGTCCTTCAGATACAGCTGGACGCGCCATGAGGCGGGCAGCGGGTACCGGATCAGGTGGGTGTCGGCGCTGCGCTGCGTATCGGCCTCGATGAGCCGCACGGCATTGTCGACCCAGGCGCGTGGCGCACTGCGATCGCAGTACTTCACGAGTCCGTCCCGGGCGGGTCGTCGTCACCCCGAAGCCGGGCGCGCAGCTGCGCCTTATCCTGGCGGCGCTTCGCATCGACGACCGCGATGTCCTCGTTGACCCGTGCGCGCAACTTCTTGAACAGCGTCAGCGACAGCGGCATCGCGATGATCAACGCGAACAGGGCGGCGACCACCAGTGGGATCTCCACCGAGACGAGCCTGGCGACGCCGACGATCGCGGCGGTGATGACCACGACCAGACCGAGCCTGGCAAGCGTGTACAGCGCCAGGTTGCGGGCCAGCCGCGCGCTGATGCCAGTGGTTTGCTGTTCGGGTTCACCCTTCGGTGGAGTTGCCTCACTCACGCCGTCCAGCCTATGCGAAGCTATGGCCCACCCTCGGCGCTACCTGCCGTCGAGGCCAGGGCGCGTATCCGTTTTGTCTATTACTTCCCCTTTACCAACTGTAGGTGGTTCGAGTACCTAGGGGTTGCAGTGCAACGATGGCGCCATCTGATGAGGGAACTGTCGAGAACGGAGAGGTTTGCTATGACTGCGATCACCGTCGGCGGCCAGGACACCCTGCTGACACCGGGCCAAGTGGCCGCCATGTTCCACGTCGATCCGAAGACCGTCACCCGCTGGGCGCACGCCGGGCGCCTGGGATCGCTGCGCACACCGGGTGGGCACCGTCGGTTCCGCGAATCCGAAGTACTCCAGCTGCTCGAGTCGCTGACCACCGAGGCCACCGCGCGCTGATCATGGTCCGCGGGCCCGTAGCTGTGAGTTCGATATCCCTGTCTAGGGGCCCGCACCCACCAATTTCGTGTCTGCGGTGTTCGAAGGCTACGCACGCGACTACCCTCGTTAGCAGGAGGTGAGCGACGTGACGTACCTGTTGGCACTCATCGCAGTTGTGGCAGTCGCGGTGTTGTGCTGGAAGGCGTTCGGCCCCGAGAAGACAGCCGGACCGCCCACGCGTTCGCCGCAGCGCAAGCGCATCATGGGGCCCGATGACGACCCCGAATTCCTCTGGCGCATTTCGCGCCAGCATCGTGATGGTGACGGGTCTGCCGAGCGCTGAGTAGGGTACGCCCGGTTCGCCGGGCGTTTCCGGCAGGCAGACGCGAATCCTTCAGTCGCGCAACGCATATTGCCCGCGCGGTTTGTTTTTCTGCGCCAATGCTGAATCGCGCCCATGCGCCGCAAATCGGTTTCTACCGTTTCGCAACCAGCCACCAGCGGGCTGGTATCGCAAATGATCACTCACGACCACCGCGGTCGCGCCAACGCACTTCCTGGCACCTGGACGCGAAGTCGGGTTCGGCCTCGACAGCCCACGCGAATGAGAGATGCCTCCGAGGCTCGGGTGTTTTTTCTCGATCCGCGGCCGACCGACGCGGCCGGCAACCAAGCGAAGTACGACCGGCCGCAGATCCTCCTCGGTCAATAGGCCGCGAGGTCGCCGAAACTCGAGTCAGCGAAGGCCGCCGTCGTATTCCTCAGCGTGCCGTTCGACTGCTCAAACGATCACGGCTCGCCGTTGATGACGGCCATCAGGGCGTCCATGAACGACTGCCCGCCCATGATGTAGCCGCCGGCGATCGCGCCGATTACGGCGCCGATCGGGCCGGTGATGATGCTGAAGAAGAAGACGCCGACGATGGCGCCGATGACGAGGCCGAGGACGCCGCCGAGGACCACGCCGACGATGTTCTTGTTGATTTCGTCGGTCAGGCGGGCCATGGAATTGACCGGCTGCATCTCGCCGATGTTCTTGGCGGTCAATTTCGGCGTGAGAGCGAGGGTTCGGCCGTTATCGGAGATCGCCTGGTCGACCGCGACCTTGGTGCCGGAGAGCTCGTAGGTCAAGGGGACTTCCGTCACCACAGCGCCGGCATCGGACTTCAGCAGGACCTTGGTGCCGTTGTCGGCGAGTTCGAACTTGCCGCTGTCGACCTCGGTGGTGAGGACGCGGTCCCGGTGCCCATCCGAGATTTCGGAAGCCACCGTGTGGTAACCGATTCCCTGCTCGACGCCGGAGGCCGACACCTCTTTGGCAACTTCCGCTGGCTTCGCATTCGCGGTTCCCGCTGCGATTCCCACGGCGGCGATGGACACGAGGGTGACGGCGAACGTGCCGAACTTCATCAAGGTTTCCTTCTGACAAGCACCGGCCCCGGTAGCCGGTTGACGCGTCTAGCGCCACGTAGCTTGTTGCCCCGCACGGCATTTGGGAACCCCTGACAGCCATCGTTATTCGATTGTTACTCCGACATCCGACCTATGATCATTTCACACAAGTATCCTTTTTATCCTCAAAAATGGGTGACTCGACGCGCACGCATCTGATGGTGTAGGCATGACGTGATCTCTCACCATTGCAACTTTCAACTTCGTATCTCGGCGCGCGAGTTCGAACAGCCCTGGAGGACGTCACAGGTGTCGCGTCAACGTGTCCGTGCGGGTCTCACCTTGACGGTCTTCATAGCTGTAACCGCGCTGGCCGCGGCCGTAGTGGCCGTGGCGGCGATGTCGCTGAGCAACGACAAGTCCACCGCGAGCAGCCCGTCGCCCGCAGCTCAGAACGACCTCGCGCCGACCACCTCGCCGGAACCGTTCCCCGAGCTACCGCTGACCACTCCCGAGGCCCCGCCGACCACCTCCGCCATCCGCAGCACCTTCGACAAGATCGCGGGCGGCCTGAAGATCGACGTCGGTGACTGCATCGAGATCGGCGGCAGCGGCGACAACCCGACGCTCGGCAAGTCCGCCTGCGGCAGCGCGACCTCCAACTACAAGGTCATCGACAAGGCGGCCGAAAACGCCGCTTGCCCCACCGACGCCGACCGCGCCCTCAACGACACCCTGCGCGGCGTCAACCGCGCCGCCCTCTGCCTGGACATCGACTGGGTAATCGGCGGCTGCATGGACCCGAACAAAGACAACCCGAAGCGCCTCGAGTGCAACACCAAAGGCGTCCCCAACGCCGTCCGCGTCATGGACATCAAACAAAACACCACAAACGTGAACGTCTGCTCCTCCAGCGACCGCGGAATCGTGTACCAACAACGCCAATTCGTAGTCTGCGTCCACCGCTTGTAGCTATCGCCGGGCGCACGACAACACCGGAAGCCCCTGCACCCCACGGATTCCCGATTTCTTGCCGCTCCCGGCGGTTACCTCCCGACCGCGAGCCGGGGATGCTCGAGTAACGCGCGCGCCAAGCCCCTTACACTCGACCACCACGAAGCCATCGTCTACATCGCCATGATCGCCGTCATGTCACGCCGGCCCGCCCACACCTGACACAGTTCTCAGACGCTGACTCAAACAGAAAAGTTAGCTTCTAAATGTTCTCGTGCGGCCGAATCGTCTGGTAGCCAGCGGTAAGCTGTTGTTGACGCGTTCCGCGGTACCGAATGACGTCTCGGGTTCGGTCGATGCTGTAGCTGCCAGCCTGACGTCCCTATCGGGAATGCATCATGTACGTCACCAAGTAGCGAATCGCGTGTCGCAAAGTCGATTCGGCACGTATCGCACTCGCAGCCCCAGTCCGGGTAGCTCGGCAGCGCGGCCCACTACGCGGACATCATAAAGCTCGTTGTAAGGAAGCAAAATGTCTAGCAAAATCGTCAAAACCCTAGCCGCGACTGTTATGGCCGCGCCCCTGCTCGTCCTCGCGGCGCCCGCAGCCACTGCCGATTCGACCGCGGCGCCTCCATCGTCCACCATAGCTCCGGTCGACGGATCATTCGGATCAGCGACGTGGTGTATCCCCCTCGGCAGTGCCGTCTGGTGCTTCTGAGTGAGGGTCTGAGAACTCCGGTATTGGCTGTGTGACGCTCGAGATTTGAGCGAACTCCTGGTAGAGCAGTGATTGCTGAGATCAATTGCTGTACCAGGGGGTTCATTCGTCATCATCGCGTATTGCCGTGCGTTCGTCGCGCCCGACTGGTAGATCGCATGGGCGATGCTGCCCTCAGAGTTTCGCGAGCGCCTCCGGCAATCCTGCGATATCCCGTGTATGACTCCGTGCTGGCGCGTGTCCGTCACGGAAGTGCAGTTGCCACGCTGCGGCACTACGTCCATCTATAGCCCGATGCCGATCAGTCGACGCGTACCGCTGTCGGTGGCGTACTCCGAGCTCGGCTCGAAGCTACTCCCGTACCGGCGTGCCGAGTGTGAAATTACCGGTACGGAAGTACCGGAATGACACGCATTTCCGCTGGTAAAGTCCTTAATTAAGCCCTGCGTACGAATGCAACCCACTGATCACGATGTTGATGATGAAAAGGTTGAACAGCATCGCGACGAAACCCGCGATATTGATGTACGCGGCCTTGGTGTCGCGCCAACCTGATGTGGCGCGGGCGTGGAGGTAGGCGGCGTACAACACCCAGGCTATGAAGGAGCAGGTTTCCTTGGGGTCCCAGCCCCAGAAGCGGCCCCAGGCGGCTTCGGCCCAGATGGCGCCGAGGATTACGCCGGCGCCGAAGAGGGGGAAGCCGATGATGGTGGTTTTGTAGGCGAGGCGGTCGAGGGTGCGGGCGTCGGGGAGGCGGCGGGCGATGGTGCCCAGGATGTTGTCGGATTCGGCGCCTTCGGGCTGACGCAGGCGATAGAGGAACAGCAGGCTGGCGATGCCGGAGACCAGGAAGACGCCGCTGCCGATGCTGACGATGGTGACATGCACGGGCAGCCAGAACGACTTCAGTGCGGGCACAACGGGTGCCGCGTCGGCGTAGAGCACAGTGCCGGCCAGGAACAGCAGGATCAGGATCGGGACGAGCAGGAATACCCACATCGAGCGGTAACGCTGTTCGCGCAGGAACACCATGCCGACCACGGCGGCCGCAGCGGTCGCCATGGTGACGAATTCGTACATATTGCCGAGCGGGAAGCGGTGGGTCGCGAAGCCGCGCAACACGATCGAGGTCACATGCAGGGCGATCGCGACGAACAGTACCGAGAACGCCATATTGCCAGCGCGTTCGGCGAACGGCTTGGCTTGCGGCGTCTCGACCCGGCCGGGTCCGGCGGGACGATCGGAGCCGCCGCCCGCGGTCACCAGTTCACGCGCGACGACCTTCTGCGTGCGCGCCGCCGCGTACTGCACGATCAGTAGCACCAGCACCAGCGCGTACACGACGATCGCCGATTTGAAGGCGAGATCGCTGTACTGGGCGATGGTCTCGTCGATCGGCATGGTCACTCTCCTGTGGCGGATCGGTCACCGAGCAGGCGCTTGCGCAGGCGATCGAATTCGCTGCCCCAGCCCGCCTGATCGGTTCTGGCGAGCCCGCCCATCTCTACTACGGTGCGTCGTTGGTCCACGGTACCTGCTTCGTCCTCGGCCGGGTAGCCGCGGATCCAAATGCGCCGCCGCTTCACCAGCAGCGACACCAGCAGCCCGGCCATCATGGCCAGTGCGCTCACCAGCACCCACTGCTGCGCCGGATCGTGCGATACCTGCAGATTCACGTATTCCTGCGCGCCGTTGAAGGTGACCTTGGTGCCATTGGGCAGCGTCGCCGACTCGCCGGGACGCAGGTTGACCCTCGCCTCCTTGGTCAGTCGCCCCTGCTTGACCTGCTCCGGATCCAGCGCGAACAGCGACTGCGGCTTACCGGTATCGAGACCGGTATCGCCGCGATAGATGTCCACCGCGACGGCCGGATCGTCCATGGTCGGGAACGACGAGGTGAGCAGGCTGCCGTGCAGTAGCGCGGTCGGCGCGAACAGGCCCTCGATTGCGATCTGGTTCTTGCGGCGCTCTTCGTCGGTCGCGTACATGCCGCCGGGCGGATCGATCCGCAGCACACCACTGGACAGGAAGGTCTGCGCATTGTCGGGCCGCCATTGCACGGATTCGGTGCGGGTTTGCCCGTTCGGGAAGGTGACCGTGAATGTCGGCGCGAAACCGTGGCCCTGCAGATACAACCGGTCCCCCGCGACGCGCAGCGGATGATTCACCTGGATCTGCGCATCACGCCAGGTATCGCTCTGCAGATCGCCCCCGGCCTGATATTCGATATGCGAGGTGAACATCTCGGCCTGCCCGTTCTGCAGGTAGTCGGCCTTGAAGTCCTTGACCCGCACGCACAGCGGCGCCATACCGGTGCCGTCGTTGATATTGCCCGCCTTGAACGAGTCGAAGACGGCGGGCGAAGTGGTACAGAAGCCGGGCCCGTTGTTCGCGATGACGATCACGCTGCCCTCATAACCGAACAGCTTGCCGACCGCGATGGCGACGAGTAGCCCGACCAGGGCCAGGTGGAAGACCAGGTTGCCGAGTTCGCGGGTGTACCCCTTCTCCGCGGAGAGGGTGATCTCGCCTTCTCGAGTACCTTCGCGCACCTCGGTCCGCCAGCCGCGCAGTCCCTTTCGCGCATGCTCGAGCACGACGTCCGGGGTGCCATCGATCGTCTCGGAGTAGTGATGCGGCAGCCGAGACAGGTTGCGCGGCACCCGAACCGGCGGGGTGCGCAGTGCGCGATAGTGGTCCAGGCAGCGCGGCAGAATACAGCCGACGAGCGAAATGAACAGCAGCGCATAGATTGCCGTGAACCAAAAGCTGGAGAACACGTCGAACAGCTGGAACCGGTCCATCCACGGCCCGAGCGTCGGCCGGTCGGCGATGTATTGATCGACCTTGCCCTCGTTGAGATTTCGCTGCGGCAGCAGGGCACCCGGAATCGCACCCAAGGCCAGCAGGAACAGCAATACCAGCGCGGTGCGCATACTGGTGAGCCCACGCCAGCCATTGCGCACGAGCGCCCACGCGCGACCCGGTAGCGACTGACGCGGCGGCGTCACCGGCGCCTCGGGTTTGTCGAGCACGGTCATATCGGCAGCGTCACCTCGGAAACGAATGCGTCGCGCACCCAGGCGACGAATTGGTCCCACGCCCCGGTGACCAGCGCGATCCCGACCGCGACGAGCAATATGCCCCCGATGATCTGAATGGTGCGCGAATTGCGCCGCAGCCAACCGACGCCGCGCAACGCGCTCGCCGACCCGAAGGCCAGGATCACGAACGGCAGTCCGAGGCCGAGACAGTAGGCGACGATCAGCGCAACCCCGCGCACGGCCGTCGTGCCCTCGGTCCCGGCCGAAACCGCCATCACTCCGGACAGCGTCGGCCCGAGACACGGTGTCCAACCGAGCGCGAAAACCGCGCCGAGCAGCGGAGCGCCCAGAATGCTCGTGAGCCTGCGCGGCTCCATCCGGGTATCGCGCTGCAACGCGGGGACCAGGCCGATGAACACCAGACCCATCAGGATGGTGACCACACCACCGACCCGTTGCAGCAGTTCACGATTCACGTTCAAGGTCTGGATGACACCGAAAACCGTTGCGGTGGCGAGCACGAACACCACGGTGAAGCCCGCCACGAACAGTCCGGCCGCACCGGCCACTCGGATTCGATCCGTACGTGCCGCAGCCCGATCCACCGAAACCGCTTTGCCGCCAAGACCTTTGGTCTGCGCAGCGGTGGCGGGCGGCGCTTCGGCGCCGACCAGCCCGGCCAGATAGGACAGGTAACCCGGTACCAGCGGCACCACACACGGCGAGGCGAACGAGACCAGTCCGGCCAGTACGCACGCACCGAGCGCCAATAACAGCGGCCCCGTCGCCGCCGTCTGCTGGAACGAATCACCTACTGCGGCAAGCACCATCAGTCGGACTCCACCGGGGGTCGATCAGCTCGCTCGGGCACCGGCGCGGGTTCCGGTGCGAAGTCCATCATGGAATCGGCTGCGGCGCTGCGCGGTACGGCGGAAACGCCGACCCACCGGTCATCGACCGTCCAGACACCGCGGACGAGACGGGCGGCCTGCCGCGGGCGACAGGCACGCGGGCTACGAGTACGGCGATCGCGATTCACGATTGCACCTTCCTACCGCTCGCTACCGAGCGGGACGTAATTACGGCGTGGGCCGAACGAATCACTGCGAACCTTCCGCCGCAATGCGTTCGACAATTGGTTGGAGGTCTTCCGCCAAGAGCGAGCGGAGGAAGACAGCGGCGACCCGATGTTGCCGGTCCAGCACCAACGTGGTGGGAATGACACTGGTCGGGAAGTTACCGCCGAGCGCGAGCAGGGTGCGCATGGACGGGTCGTAGACGGACGGATAACCGACCTTGTTGTCGACGACGAAGTCCTGCGCCTTGTCCTGCTGGAAATCACGGACATTGATGCCGAGGAAAACGACGCCCCTGTCCTTGGTTGCCTCGTAGACCTTGTCGAGCGCGGGCGCCTCGGCACGGCACGGCCCGCACCACTGCCCCCACAGATTGAGCACGACCACCTTGTCCGGGAAGTCGGCGACCGAGGTGGTCTTACCCGAGGTCATCAGATCCGGCCCGGCGAGCTTGCCGATGGTGCCACGCGCGGCGGGCGGATCGTAGAAAATATCGGTTCTGCCGCCGGGCGAGACGAATTCGAACGTACCGCCGGAGGCCACCGCATCCTTCCCGGTCGAACACCCCGCGAGCGCGGCCATCAGGGCCACGCACGCGAGCAGGACCGGCGCCGAACGCCGGGCCGACGGCCGGGAAGAAGTTCTCATGCGCCGTGCACCGTGGGATCCGAACCGCCAGCGGGCTCGGAGTAGACGATGTCGACGAGGGTGTCGCCCTGGTAGACCAGCGAGGTCAGCGAGGCGAGCGAGCACTGCCGGTGCCGCGGATCGTGCCAGAGCCGCTGGCCCTGCAGGAACCGCCGCAGCGTCCAGACCGGCAGCTGATGCGAAACCAGCACCGCCTCGTGTCCAGCCGCCTCGACCCTGGCCTTATTGACCGCGGCCAGCATGCGGTGCGCGATCTGCAGATACGGCTCGCCCCAGGACGGGGTGAACGGATCGCGCAGCTTCCACCAGTGCCTCGGCTTGCGCAGCGCACCATCGCCGACCGAAACCCGCAGGCCCTCGAAGGTATTACCGGCCTCGATCAGATTCTCGTCGGTGCGAACCAGTAGCCCGTGCTGACGCGCGATCGGCTCGGCGGTCTCTTGCGCACGCTGCAGCGGCGAGGCGATCACCAGCGCGATGTCGTGATCGGCCAGCGACCGCGCGACCGCACCGGCCTGCGACCGACCGGTGACCGACAGACTGAACCCGGGCAGGCGACCGTAGAGAATGCCCTTCGGGTTGTGCACCTCGCCGTGCCGCAGCACATGCACGATGGTCTCGACCGAATCGTCATCGACCGACTCCTCGCCGCGCGGACGGGTGACGGTGCCGGAGGTACGCGGCGACGCGACGGCGACAGACTCCTCGGTCTCGTCGGAATCAGGCTGGCCGACGGCCTCGGCGGTGACACCGGATGCGGCAGCGTCGCCGGGCTGCGCGACAATGCCCGATTCGTCAATGGCGCTGGACTGCTCGGGCGCAGCGGCATCGGACTCGTCGGCGACAACGGCGGCTTCCGCGCTGTCGACAGAGGTATCTGGTAGTTCGCGCATTTCTGAATCTGGCTGGTCGGAACTCACGCGCGGGATCCTTCGGGGGTGGCGGCCGCGGCCGCATGTGCGGCGGCGGGCAGGGCGGCGGCGATACGGTCGAATGCGTCCTCGTCGAGCGCCGCGGAGACGAACCATGCCTCGAACGCGCTCGGCGGCGCGTACACACCGCCGTCGAGCAGTGCGTGGAAGAAGGCGGGGAAACGCCAGGTCTGGCTGGCTTTGGCAGTGGCGTAGTCGGTGACCGGACGGTCGGCGAAGAACACGCTCACCATATTGCCCGCGAACTGGACCTGATGCTCGACCCCTGCGGCACCGAGTGCCTCGGTGAACAAGCCGCCCAGTCGCTCGGCATTGCGATCGAGTGCCGCGTACACCGCGTCATCGGCCGCACGCAGCGAGGCGAGCCCAGCGGCGACCGCGACCGGGTTACCGGAGAGGGTGCCCGCCTGATACACCGGACCAAGCGGCGCAAGGTGATTCATGATCTCGGCGCGCCCGCCGAATGCGGCAGCAGGTAGACCACCGCTCATCACCTTGCCGAAGGTGTAGAGGTCACCGGCGACACCGTCGCGGCCGAACCAGCCGGACCGGCTCACCCGGAATCCGGTCATCACCTCGTCCATGATCAGCAGCGCGCCATCATCGGCGGTCAGCTTGCGCAGGCCCTCGTTGAAACCGGGCAGCGGCGCGACCGCACCCATATTGCCCGCCGCCGCCTCGGTGATCACGCAGGCGATTTCGCCCGGATGCGCGGCGAAGGCGGCGGCAACGGCCTCGATGTCGTTGTACGGCAGCACGATGGTGTCGCCCGCCTGCGCGCCGGTAACCCCGGGCGAGGTCGGCAGGCCGAGCGTTGCGACACCGGAGCCGGCATCGGCGAGCAGCGCGTCCACATGGCCGTGATAGCAACCCGAAAACTTGATGATCTTGGAGCGGCCGGTGTAGCCGCGGGCCAGCCGGACCGCGCTCATGGTCGCCTCGGTGCCAGAGTTGACCAAGCGGACCCGGTCCACCGGCGCCATCCGTTCGGCGATCAGCTCGGCGAGCTCGATCTCGGCTTCGGTCGGCGCACCGAAGGACAGTCCGCCGACGGCCGCACGCTGCACCGCCGCGACCACCTCGGGATGCGCGTGGCCGAGAATCATCGGCCCCCAAGAACACACCAGGTCGACGTATTCGTTGCCGTCGACATCGATGAGCGTGTAGCCCTTGGCCGATGCGATGAATCGCGGTGTGCCGCCGACGGACTTGAAGGCCCGCACCGGCGAATTCACACCACCCGGAATCACCGAAGCGGCCCGGTCGAAGAGCTGAGCCGAGACCGGCACCGATGCCCTGGTCACGCGCGGAGAAGAACTCACGACATCCAGTGTCTCAGCCCGATTGGAACGAGTCGACGACAGGGTGTAGTCGAGTGACGCAGACCGCACGCACCGCAGCCTCTTCGGCGCAACACGCCGATCATGGTTGCGACCGATATCGGTCACTGACCGATTACTGATGCGTAATCTCGGTGCGTCGTCGCACCATCTAGCCCATCGGGAGAGTCCAATGCGGTTCGCCGTCATCAGCGCCACGCTCTTCACCGCGCTCGCCACCGTCACCTTCGGCGCCGGGACCGCAGCCGCCGCGGATCCGGTCAGCCAGCCCGACCGGGTCGGGCTGCATCTGAATCACGCGGAGACCGCGGCCCTCAGCGACGGACCACTGCCCGCGCTGGTCACCATGGTGGTGCCGCTGAACCGGATCGGTGCCGGACTCAAGAGTGACACCGAGATCTACCGCGACGAGAACGGCGGAGTACACGCCTCATTGCGCCAGGTCATCATGGAGGCGGCCAGCCATCCGGACGGCACCGTCACCCTGTATGTCAACGCGCCGGGCACCAGGGACGGCCGCGCGCTGGACATTTATCAGAGCTGGGACTAGGTATACATGCACGGCGCCGAGGCCGAAATGGTGTGCAGCTGGCACATGAAGTTGTTGTACACACCCGCCGAACCCGAATCGGGCACGAAGATCGGCGCGGGTTGGGACACCTCGGTCTGAGTGTCGGTCTGGGCGGCGGGCTCCAGGGGCAGTCCCGGCGCGGCCCATGCGGGCGCCGCACCGATCGCGGCCGTCGCGACGACCGCAGCGCACACTTTCCCGGCAAAACGAATCACAAGCATTTCTCCCAGTCGACACAATTCGGATACCGGCCGAAAGCGTAACGGCCACAACAGTATTCACTGAATGCCGACCGTTGCACCTCGCGGCGCGGCACTTGCACGGTAGTGCAGTCGCGGCGGATGCGCCAGGGCACGTCCCGGATCGGCCGTTGCGCCCGAGCGTGATACGGCGCTACGCGGTGGCGCCGACGCAGAACAAGGCGAAGCCGGTTGTCAGCAGACAGGCCAACGGGACCGGAAGCAGGTTCAGCAGCGAAAACGACGGGATTGTGGGCATCATGCCTGCGATTTTCCCGCGAAATTCACGACCGAACTGGTGCGGCGATGTGGATCGCCGGTGATTGCCCTGGTTCAGCGCGAACGCGCGGCACGCACCGTGCGGGCGACGGCATCGATCGCGAGCACACCGGCCACCATTACCAGGAAAGCGGCCAGCACCAGCCACGGAGCGCCGTAGCGGGTGGAGTCGAAGCCGGGCACGTCCCCCGACGGCGCGAAGGTGGTGGTGATCAGCCCGTTGCGCCAGCTCACCACCGCGAGAACCGCACACCCGAGCGCGAGCGTCAATTCGACCAATGCCGCAAGCATCCGGTCACCGATCGCGATCAAGCGCGTCAACGATCCGCTCCGTTCTCGCTGTCTTCGACTTCCTCGGTCCGCGTGGACAGATCTTCGGTCCCGCCGAGCGCTTCGGTGAGCGCGGCCCGCAGACCGCGATGATCCTTCGCCCACGCCTGCACCAGTTCACCACCGACGAGCCGCAGCCCGATGCCCTTGCGCCGGCGCGGCACTCCGCTCAGCTCGCCGAGCGAACGCGCCGATTCCCAGTCCTCATCATCCCAGGAGTCCTCGTCCCGCTCGGGCAGCACCGCGTCGATGGTCGCCAGCGGTAGGGTCTCAGTGCCCTCGCGCAGCGTGCTGGGAGTCAGCTCGACGCTCACATGCCGCTGTCCCGCGATCACCTGCAGGACAACAAAACCCGCGATCAGCGCGGCACAGAAGATGAGGGCGAACCAATGCACCTGGTCAGCGGTCACCAATTCCAGAATCAGCACGATCAGGCACAACAACGGCCCGTAGGCCACCGAACGCCAGCGCGCGCCCGGTTCGGCGAACAAGATGGTCGCGCCATCCCCAGAAGCCGTCACACCATGCTCCCGGTCGCGCCGAGCACGGCGACGGAAATCGACACCCGACTCCTGATCAGCCGACCGCGCCGGGCAACAGCAGCACGGCGACGGTGACCAACGCGAACAAGATCAGCAGGCTCAGCACGAGCAGATCTCGTCGAATGCTCTGCGGCTGTTGGATCACCACTCGCATCGATGCCTCCGATCTCCCGGAGCCATCTGGTCGACGTACTTACAAAACGTAAGACAACGCGCAACAAGTGACTTCCGGTTCCCATGTCCTCTGTGACAACCCTCACGATACATGCTGCCGATTTCTTGACAAACTCGCGACCGCTCCAGCCGCGGGTCACCTGCGATTCAGCTGGAAGTAGGCAGTCGAGTCCGGACGGTGACTCAAATACACCGCACCCGCCGCCAGCACGCCCTGCACGATTGCCGCACCACCGGCCAGCAGCGAGGCCGCCCCGGTCACCGCTTCCAGCGCGAACAGCGTGCCCACCGCGACCAGTACGAGCCAGACGCCGACAGCGGTCAAAAGCGTGCGCGCCCACAGCTTTCCGCGCACGAACTGGTGCACGAACAGCAAAGCGAATGCGGCCAGGGCCAACCCGATCACCACAGCGACAACAAAGGCCAACGAGACCATTAGCTCGGCATTGGCCATCGTGAAATTCGGATCGCCGACGTGTACCTGGTCGTACATCTTCTGTGCGAAATCCTTGCGCTGCTGAAACGCCGCAACGACCGACCCGATCATCTGCAGAAGGCCGAATCCAATTACGCCCCACCACAATTGCCGCGCCGTCCGAATGTCCTCCGGCGGTTCGGGCCGCGGCCGCGGCGGTCCGACAATTGGTCCACGCGGGTGCGGCCCCGGTGGATACATCCCAAGCGGGTACGGCATCGGTGCATACTCCCCCGACGGAATCGCGCCCTGTGGAGGCAGTCCGGGCGGAATCGGGCCGGGCGGAATCGCGCCGGGCGGAATCGCGCCGGGCGGAATCGCGCCGGGCGGATGCGCCGCAGCTGGATGCACGCCCTCCGGCAGGGGCTCGGCAGGATTCGGTCCCTGAGTATCGGCTCCTCGCGGACTCGACCCGCGCGACTCCGCCCCGCCCGACTCGCGGTCCGGCGAATCGGATCCACCCGGCTCGGAGGATGACTGCGATGCCGACTCCGAACTCGACGACTCCAACGACTTCGGACTGCCGGACTCCGACTCCGGGGCCTCGGGTCTGGGCGGATTCGTCACGACAGCCAGTGCGCGGCCTCGGTCGCCCAGTAGGTGAGCACCATATCCGCGCCGGCCCGGCGGATGCCGATCAACGATTCCAGGATGGCGGCGCGGCGGTCGATCCAGCCGCGCTGGGCGGCGGCGGTGATCATCGCGTATTCGCCCGAGATTTGATACGCGGCCACCGGCACCGTCGATTGGTCGGCGACATCGCGCAGGATGTCCAGATACGACATCGCGGGCTTGACCATCACGATGTCCGCGCCTTCGGCCAGATCCAGTTGCAGCTCCCGGATAGCCTCGCGGCGGTTCGCCGGATCCTGCTGATAACTGCGCCGATCCCCTTCCAGCGAGGACGCGACCGCCTCGCGGAACGGACCGTAGAAGGCCGATGCGTACTTCGCCGCGTAGGCGAGGATGCCGGTATCGGTGCGCCCGACCGCGTCCAGTCCGCGCCGGATCGCGCCGACCTGACCGTCCATCATGCCGCTGGTACCGAGCAGATCCGCACCGGCTTCGGCCTGTGCGAGGGCCATCTCCACGTAGCGGTGCAGGGTGGCGTCGTTGTCGACGGCACCGTCCGCCGACAGCACGCCGCAGTGCCCGTGATCGGTGAATTCGTCCAGACAGGTATCGGCCATGACCACCGTCGAATCGCCGACCTCGTCCGCGAGCGCGCGCAGACCCCGGTTGAGAACGCCGTCGGGATCGCTGGCCTTGCTGCCGGTGGCGTCCTTGTCCTCGGGCAGCGGCACACCGAAGAGCATGAGCCCGCCCACACCGGCGGTGACCGCCTCGACCGCCGCCTTGCGCAGGGAATCCATCGAATGCTGCAGCACGCCGGGCATGGAGCCGATCTCGCGCGGCTCCTCCAGTCCGTCGGCGACGAACATCGGCAGCACCAATTGCCGTGGCTCGAGAGTTGTTTCGGCCACGAGACGACGCAGGGCGGGGGTACGGCGCAACCGCCGCGGGCGGTCCAATCCGGTCATAAACCGCACGATACGCCCGGTCCGAATGCGAGTCGCAGGCGGCGGGTGCGCCGACGGATCAGCGGGCCGGGAACCCCGGCGGCATCTGCATCTTTCCGCCGCCGAACGGACCGCCGCCGACCAATACGGTCGACCCCGCCATATATCCGAGGTCGTCGCCGCATAGTGCCAGGATCGCACGAGCGATCTCCGCAGGCTCGGCCATTCGGCCCAGCGCGGAGACATTCAGTGGACCCCACGCGTCCTTGAACACCGACCACATCGCATCCGGCAGGCCGGCCGGGCGGATCAACGCGGTATCGGTGGTACCCGGCGCGATCGCATTGACCCGGATACCGCGCGGGCCGTACTGCTGGGCCATCGAGCCGACCATCCCCTCGATCCCGGCCTTACTCGCCGAGTAGGCCGGCGCATCGGCCATCAATGATTTCGAGGTCGTGCACAGGATCACCCCGCCGCCCGAGCGCTCCAATAGCGGTACCTCGTATTTCACCGAGAGGAAGACTCCGCGCAGATTGGTGTCGAGGACGTCGTCCCACTGCTCGATCGGCAGTTCCTCGGCCGCGCCCTCGATTCTGATCCCCGCATTGTTCAATGCCACATCCAGGCGACCGAACCGGCGCTCCACCTCGGCGACCAGTTGTTCGATATCAGCCCGAACGCGAACGTCAGCGCGCACGTAGTGTGCTGCGCCGCCGATGGATTCGGCGACCTGTTTGCCGAGCTGTTCGCGGCGACCGCAGAACACCACGGACGCGCCCTCGGCGGCGAAGGCTCGCACCGCGGCCTCGCCGATACCGGATGTACCGCCGGTCACCAGCACCACCTTCCCGGCGAAGCGCCCACTCGAAGCCGCCGTCGGAAGCGGATCGGTCGGCGGATCGCGCAGGTACGGCGGCACCACAACGGCCGTCGCAACCGCGGCGGCACCCGCACCGGCGGCCGCGAGTCCCATGAACGCCCGGCGTGAACGACTCTGTCCCCCAGTGGATTCGGTATCCGGTGTCGATTCCGTATGCATGCACCGATCATCTCGGCGGGTGGCGCGGGCCACTTCCTCCTACCGGCCCGACCTTTCGGCCGATCGGAGGACACCACATCATCCCCGTGAAGGATGTCTCGAAGATTCGATAAGCCCGCTGCGCGACACCGCGAGCCCCCGGCGGTCGCCGGCCACATCACCCGGAACCTGTGGAATCCCGCGCCCAGCTCTGGTGGCTCGTCCGGCGGTTCGGCCGCGGCCGTTGCGGCCGGATCGGTAACGGTGGCGCACCGCAACGACGGTCTCGGATCGGTGCGCATTCCCGCGGCCTGCTGCGGGGTGATGTACCGGCGCTCGAAGAGTGCGGTGCGAGGGGCGGATGATGTCTGAACACGCACCCGCCAACAAATCACGCGCACCGAGCATCCCGTCTCACAGCCGGGCACCGCGTCCCCGGTTGTTCCGGCTGGAACGCGGGATTCGCGGATCACCGCACGGTTGGCTGTAGCGTGCGAAAGCCCTTGTGGGCGGGCGTTTTTTGTCGGTGGGCAGGAGTAAAATCGAAGGTGTGTTCGAGGGAATCGCTCCGGGTTCCCGATCGCGACGGGAGGACGCCACCGTGCCCAACACCGCACCGAAGTCGAAGGTTATCGATCGGCCCTATGTTCCGCTGCAGAAGCGGCCACTGCCCACCGGGCGGCCGCGCAAGTGGTACATCTCGCACAATCGGCGGCTCAAGGCCATGCGGCTGACCATCGCCCTGCTCGACTCCGGGATCTACCTGCCGAGCCAAGCCAGCAACGAAAGGATCCGGCGCACAGCCGAACTCATCGATATCCGCCCGCCGTCCGACACCACCTGCCGGTTGGTGCGGACCCTGATGCGCTACAGCCGCTGATCAACGGAGCTCAACGGTTGCGGCAGCTCCGGTTGTGCGGCGAAGGGCCACACCGCTAGCGATTGCTTGCAGGTCGCTCGAAACGGTCAGCTAGCGATTGCTTGCAGGTCGCTCGAAAGGCCTGCCTTCGCCGCACAACCGGGTAGGCAACGGATATTCAGCGGCTGCGGCGGCTCTTCTTGCGCGGCGGGGGCAGCAGCCCCTCGGCGCGCAGTCGAGCCGCATGCTCGGCCAACGCCTCGACCAGCGGACCGACCTGGGCGACCTCCGGCTGCACATCCACGCGCAAGCCGAATTCGATGGCCGTCTCGGCGGTCTTCGGGCCGATGCACGCAACGATGGTGCGCGCGTGGGGCTTACCCGCGATACCGACCAAATTGCGGACCGTGGAGGACGAGGTGAACAGCACCGCGTCGAAGCCACCGGTCTTGATCATCTCGCGGGTCTCGGCGGGCGGCGGCGAGGCGCGCACGGTGCGGTAGGCAGTTACGTCATCGATTTCCCAGCCGCGGTCGCGCAGACCTTCGGCCAGGGTTTCGGTGGCAATGTCCGCGCGCGGCAACAGGACTCGGTTCACCGGGTCGAAAACATCGTCGTAGGGTGGGAAGTCGGCGAGTAGCCCCTCGGAGGACTGTTCGCCGCTCGGCACCAGCTCCGGGTTGATGCCGAACGAGCGCACCTTGTCCGCGGTGGCTTCGCCGACGCAGGCGATCTTCACACCGGAGAAGGCCCGTGCGTCCAGACCGAATTCGGCGAACTTCTCCCAGACCGCGCGCACCGCATTGGTGGAGGTGAACACCACCCACTGGTAGCGGCCGTCGACCAAGCCCTTGACCGCGCGCTCCATCTGCGCCGGGCTGCGCGGCGGCTCGACCGCGATGGTCGGCACCTCCATCGGAATGGCGCCGTGGGTGACCAGCCGCTCGCTCATCTCGGCGGCCTGATCCTTGGTGCGCGGCACCAGCACGGTCCAGCCGTACAGCGCCCGCGACTCCCACCACGACATCTTCGACCGCTGCGCGACCACCTTGCCGATGGTCACCACCAGCGGGCCGACCAATTCGGAGGCCGCGCTGTTGAGCGTGGCCAGGGTGGCCTCGATGGTGCGCTGCTGGCGGGTGGTGCCACGCACCGTCACCGCGACCGGGGTCTGCGGCGCCATACCGTGTTCGACCAGCGCACTCGCGGTTTCGGCCAGATGACCCGAGGTCGCCGACAGCACCAGCGGGCCGGGCGCGGCGGCCAGTGCGGCCCAGTCGACCTCACCGCGTACATCGGCCTCGGTGTGTCCGGAGCCGAGCGCGATACCGGCGAAGCTGGGCACGGCGGAACCATTGGGCAGGCCCGGCAGCACCTCGAAAACCATATGCGAGCGCGTCACCGCATTGACCTCGGCGATCACCGAATCGGTCGTCAGCGGATCGCCCGCGACGACACGGACCACATCGTGCCCACTGCGGGCCTCGGCGATCAGCGTCTTGGCTACCTCGGCGGGGTCGCCGAGCGCGGGCCGCACGTCCACCGGACGCTCACCGTCCTCGCTCGGTTCGACCGCGATACCGATCAGGGCGAGCACGCCCTTGTCGACATCGGGATCGGTGAAGGCCAATGTCGCCCGCCCCAGCACCTCGCGCGCACGCACTGTCAGCAGTGCCGCGTCGCCGGGCCCCGACCCGACAAACAGGATCCGACCCGGATGCTTCTTGTGTGCTCGGTTCATGCCCGTACCTCGCTAGCGCTCGGCACGGACATCGCCGGGGGCGCTGTGCTGTTGATTCGCTCGCTGCGCTCGCTCATTGGTTGTTCTCCATTGGGCTGGAATTGGAAAAGTCAGTGGACGGACTAACCGCTGATTCCGGCGTGCTGAGCAACTCGCGAGCGCCCAGATCGAGCAGTTCCCGGGCCAACTCACGGCCGAGCTCCGCGGCGCGCTCCGGAGCGCCGACCACGGAGGCTCGCAATACATCGGAGCCGTCGACGGCCGCCGCGCAACCGCGCAACGAGAGTTCGTCGACAATTCTGCCGTCATCGTCGAGCGATTCGACGACCTCGGCGATCGCGCCGATCGGCGCGGTGCAACCGGCCTCCAGTTCGGCCAGCAGCGACCGTTCGGCAATGACAGACGCACGGGTCGCGGCGTCGTCGAGTTCAGTCAGCGCCTTGATCAGTCCGCTGTCATCGCTGCGGCATTCGACCGCCAACGCACCCTGTGCGGGCGCAGGCAACATCTGCACCGGCTCGAGCGCCTCGGTGACCACGTCGAGCCGACCGATTCTGGCCAGTCCGGCCCTGGCCACCACGACCGCGTCCAACTCCCCTTCGCTGACCTTGCGCAGCCGGGTGTCGAGATTGCCGCGCAGCGGCACGATGTCCAAGCCGAGTCCGAGGGCACGCAACTGGGCCACGCGGCGCGGCGCCGAGGTGCCGACCTGGGCACCGGCGGGGAGTTCGCCGAGCACTAGACCGTCGCGCGCGACCAGTGCGTCACGCGGATCCTCGCGCGGCGGGATGGCGGCGATGGTGAAACGCGGATCCTGGGCGGTCGGCAGGTCTTTGTACGAATGCACCGCGATATCGATATTCCCGGCGGCCAGTTCGTCGCGCAGTGCCGAGGTGAACACGCCGACACCGATTTGCTGCACCGGATCCGAGGACAGATCGCCCGGGGTCTTGACGACCACCAGCTCCGCATCGTGTCCGGCCGCGATCAGGTTGTCGCGGATGGTGCCCGCCTGGGTGAGGGCGAGCAAACTGCCTCTGGTGCCGATCCGCCACGGCACGCGAATGCTGCCTGCGGTCACGTTTGCCTCTTCCTGCACGACTGTCATGCCGTCTGCCCCTGTTCTTCGCCGCGGTGTCCGGCGGTGAAGTCGTCGGCCAATGCGATCTCGCTGCCGTCGACGATCGCTTGCGGGTCGACCGAAACATCGCCGAGGAAGCGAATCGCGGTGTGCTCGTCGCTGATCGAACTGAGCTCCATAGGAGCCGCAACCGCTTGCGCCGCACCGGGTTTGAGCTCGAACAGTTCCCGCAGCGCCTCGGCGTAGGTATCGCCGCCCGGGGTGGAGGCCAACTGTTTTACGCGCACCGTCGGCGCGTGGAGCAACTTGTCCACCACGCGACGCACGGTGCGCGCCACCTCGTCACGTTCCGGATCGGCCAGTCCGGGCAGTCGGGAATCCAGGCGCAGCAATTCGGCCTCGACCACCTCGGCCGCGCGCTGCCGCAAGGCGGCGACGGTCGGGGTGACCTCCGCCATGCGCTGGCCCGCAAGATATTTCGCGAGTTCGTCGGCGACGATCGAGCGGGCGGCGACGGTATCGTCGGCGGCCGCACCGGCCGCCGGATCGCGCTGCAACGTCTCGATATCGATGACTGTGACGCCAGGCAGTCCGGCGACGGCGTGTTCGACATCGCGCGGCAGACCGAGATCGCAGAACACCAACGGCCGTTCCACCTGGCTGGCGCGCTCACGTTCGGCGAGTGCGCGATGGGTGTCGGCCAGCGTCACCACCGCGCCGACCGCGCCGGTGCAGGTGATCACGACGTCCGCGGCCGCCATGGCCCCGGTCAGGCGCGACAGTTCCATCGAATGTGCCTCGACACCGTGACTGCGCGCGGTCGCTGCCAGCCGCTTGGCCCGGGCCGACGTGCGATTCACCACGATGATGCGCCCGATGCCCGCCCGCGACAGATGCGCGACGGCGAGTCCGCCCATTGCCCCGGCCCCGAGCACCACGGCGGTCTGCCCGGCGAGCGGGCCGAGCACCTGCTGCGATCGATCCAGGGCGACCGAAACCACCGAAGCGCCGGCCCGGTCGATACCGGTCTCCGAATGCACCCGCTTGCCGACGCGCAGCGCGTGCTGTGCGAGTTCGTGCATGGTTCGCCCGACCGCCTGCTGGGCATCGGCGGAAGCGTAGGCGCCGCGGATCTGGCTGAGCACCTGCTGCTCGCCGATCACCATCGAATCCAGGCCGCTGGCGACCGCGAACAGGTGTTCGGCGGCGGCCTCGCTGTAGCGGACGTAGGCGTGCTTGGTCAGATCCGGCAGCGGCAGGCCGGAATGTTTGGTCAGCAGTTCGCCGACCTCGGCGAGACCGCCGTGGAAGGCGTCCACCACGGCGTAGACCTCGACGCGGTTGCAGGTGGAGACGATCATCGCCTCGGAGACATGACTGGAGGCGAGCATTCGATCGATCAGTTTCGGCCGGTCCGCGTCGGTGATCGCGACCTTCTCCAGAATCGAGACGGGCGCGCTGCGATGCGAAATCCCGACTAAAAGAATGCTCATGACCGCGCCTCGCCGGCGCTCGGCTCCGTCATGCGCATGGCGCGCTGGCACAGGATTCGTTCGCTGCGCTCTCTCATGGTGTAACCACCGATCCCTTGCTGGATGGCTCCGTTGCCGAATGCGAGGTCGTCGAGTGCTTGAGTGCCGGATGTCCGGCAGCGGTGTGCGCGGGCGCGCGGTGGGCGATGCGACCGGAAACGGCGTGCGCGACCTCGGGCAGCGGCGGCGCATTGCGTGCGGTCTCGAAAGACAGCATCTGCAACTCGACCGCCAGATCGACCCGGCGCACCTCCACCGTCTCCGGTGCGGTCAGCTCACACGGGGCAAAGCTCAGAATCGATTGCAGCCCGGAGGCGACCAGCAGATCGCAGACATCCTGTGCCGCGGCGTCGGGCACCGTGAGCACGCCGATGGTCGGCTTCAACGCATCGATGGCCGGGGCCAGATCGGCGACATCGCGCACCACCAGACCAGCGACAGAGCGGCCGATCACCTCGGGATGGTTGTCGAACATGCCGACCACGGTGAAACCGCGGCGCCGGAATCCGCCGTAGCCCACCAGGGCGCGGCCCAGATTTCCGGCGCCGACCAGTACCACCCGATGTCCCTGTGACAGCCCGAGCACATCTTCGATCCTGGTGCGCAACTTGGCGACGTCATAGCCGACACCCCGAACACCGTTGGGGCCGAGGAAGGAAAGGTCCTTGCGCAATTTGGCCGAATTGACACCCGCCGCGACAGCCAGTTCCTCACTCGATACGATGGCAACACCGTCGTCGGCCAACATGGCCAAGACCCGGAGATAGGTGGCCAACCGCGCCACGGTGGCCTGGGGGATGTCCTTCTGCAGAGCCCTGCCGGAGACGCCACTCGGCGCCTCATGCTGCTCTGTCACGTCGTCGGCTCCTCGTTCCGGCCTCCGGCGAGGTCCGGTTCGTCGTTCGACCTCGGGCTCGGGGCGGTCCGGTGCCATGGTCGAAGTATTCGGAATGCTGGGTTCATTACGCGGTGGATCCGCAGCCTCGGCGAGCGGGTCGCGTGCCACCACCGTAACCGCTTGTGCAGCCCTTCACAAAGTCGGTGAATTTGGCCTCATTTTCCGCCGCGACCAGCATCGCGGCGGAATCGGGCCGGATCAGCAATCCCTCAGCGAGTCAAGTCGGCCCGCAATCGGGGCTCGTCGACATCGAAATAGCTGTGCTCACGGCCGTCCAAAAGCACCACGGGAAGCCGGTCGCCGTACTCCGCGCGCAGGCCAGGGACGGTTGCGGCGGCTTCGTCGACATCGACGGTGGACGGCTCGATATCGAAATCGGCGCAGATCGCCCGGAGTTGCTCGAGCGCGGTGACGCAGAGCCCGCAGCCCGATCTCGTCAACAGCGTCACCGAATGTGTGGGATTGGTCATGGCCGATATTAAATCCCCTCGCCACGCCCCGATCGGAGCGCGCGGTAGTGCCTTAACTGTCACCGCGGCCAGCTAATGTGGTTGTGGTTCGCGCGACGGGCGGAGGTACTGGTGCCGGAACGATCGAAGGTGGCAAGGGCAGGTTTCATCGCGGGACGATTCGGTGAGTTTCCGGTGCGGTGGAATCAGGGTCGGCTCGGCCAGGGTCTGCAGGACCAGCTCGCGCGCATCTCTCGCAGCCCGTTCGGCCCGAGCGAGGAAGAGCTGCGGGCCAATCTGGCCGGTGAGGCCAGTGCCGAGGCGGCGCTGTCGCTGCACGATGCCGAACTCGCCGAAGCCGATATCGAGGCCACCGGGCCCGAGGTGCCGCGGGATCTGACCGCGGCGGCATTCTTCGATGTCGACAACACCATGGTGCAGGGCGCGTCGATCGTGCATTTCGCCCGCGGCTTGGCCGCGCGCAAATACTTCAAGACCTCCGATCTGGTGGACGTCGCCTGGAAGCAGGTGAAATTCCGGGTCACCGGCAAGGAGAACAGCACCGATATGGCCGCGGGCCGGGAGAAGGCGCTGGCATTCATCGCGGGCCGTCCCACCGCCGAGCTCGCCGCCCTCGGCGAGGAGATCTACGACGAGATCATCGCCGACAAGATCTGGCCCGGCACAAGGGCTTTGGCACAGATGCATCTGGACGCCGGACAGCAGGTCTGGCTGGTAACCGCGACGCCGGTCGAGCTGGCGCAGGTCATCGCGAAGCGACTCGGGCTGACCGGTGCGCTCGGTACGGTCGCCGAGAGCGTGGACGGAAAGTTCACCGGGCGACTGGTCGGCGACATCCTGCACGGACTCGGTAAGGCGCATGCGGTGCGTACGCTGGCGATCCGAGAAGGCTTGAACCTCAAGCGTTGTACGGCCTACTCCGACAGCCACAACGATGTGCCGATGCTGTCGCTGGTCGGCACCGCGGTGGCGATCAATCCGGATTCGGACCTACGCGAGGTAGCCAAGAATCGCGGCTGGGAGATCCGCGATTTCCGTACCGGACGCAAGGCAGCCAAGATCGGCGTGCCGACCGCGCTGGCACTCGGCGCCGCCGGCGGTGCGGTCGCCGCGGCGGTCACCCGGCGCCGCGAGCACTAGCCCGTGAACGGGTTGCGGCGCTTGGTGAGCAGCTTGTAGAGGGTCTGCTGAATGGTTTCGCGGACCTGGTCGGTGACCTCGAACATGGTCATCGGATCGTCCGCGTCCTCGGCCTCATAGCCGGTGGTCGCGATCGGCTCGCCGAATTCGATGTACCACTTCGACGGCAGCGGCAGCGCACCGAGCGGACCCAGATGCGGGAACAGCGGCGTCACCGGGAAGTAGGGCAGATTGAGCAGCCGGGCCAGCGGCTTGATATCGGCCAGCTTCGGATAGATCTCCTCCGAACCGACGATCGAGCACGGAATGATCGGCGTGCCGGTGCGCACCGCCGCCGCGACGAATCCGCCACGACCGAAGCGCTGCAGCTTATAGCGATCGGTGAACTGCTTACCGACGCCCTTGAAGCCCTCGGGAAATACCCCGGTCAATTCCCCTGCGCGCAGAAGCCTTTCGGCGTCCGGATGGCAGGCCAGGGTGTGTCCGGCCTTGCGGGCGAGCACGCCGAGCACCGGCGTCTCGAAGACGAGATCGGCGGCTAGCAGGCGCAGCGCGCGTTCCTTCGGATGCCGGTCATGGATCGCCAGTTGCAGCATCAGCCCGTCGAGCGGGATGGTGCCCGCGTGGTTGGCGACGATCAGCGCACCACCGGCTTCCGGAATATTCTCGATCCCGTTGACCTGCACCCGGAACCAGTAATCCGAGAGCGGCCGCAGCGCGGGCAGGATCAACGATTCGAGCAGATGTTCGTCGAATCCGAATTCGTCGATCTGATAGTCGCCGGTGAGCCGACGGCGCGCGAAATCCGCAGTGCTGCGGATCTGCTTGCCGATGGCGCCGCGCAGCATATCCGACACCGAACGCGGCGGCGGGGGTTCTGCGGCCGCGAGACGTTCGGTCAGCGACGTCACCACCGGGCTGGGCGTGACCTCGCCGGTCAGCGGCTCCGGCCAGCGCCGCGGCGTGGTCCGCTGGCGCGTTTCGATATTCAGATCGTGGAGTTGGATGACTTTCGCTACGTCATTCATGTATGTGCTCCCGTACCGGCCCCGAGCAGGCCGAGCAGTTTATGTTCTGCGGCATCGATCCACGCTGGATCGATGACGGGCCGCGACGCTGCGCCCCCAATGAAGTCGTCGAATGCCTGCACCGTCGTCCAGCGCGGGACGAACTCGAGTTCGGTGCGCATGCGGGTGGTGTCGAGGCCACAGCCGAAATGGAAATAGTCGATCTGCTCACTCGTGAAATCACGCATGATCGGGCCCATGATCGCGCGGCCCGCGGTGCGGAAGACCGACCACGGGATCGGCAGCTCGATCCGCCCCGCACGCCGGATCGCCTGCGATAGCACCAGTGCGCCGTCCCCGGCGATGTTGTAGGTGCCGCCGGGCGCCTGCCGCGCCGCATGGGCCATCGCGGCGATGGCGTCCTCCTCATGCAGCAACTGCAGCCTGGCATCGCGGCCGAGGACCGTCGGCGCGACCGGTGAACGCAGATACTGCACACCGCGGCGGGCCAATCGCGGGCCGACAATGGGCGCCAAACGCAAAATGGAAGCGGCTATATCGGGACGGCGCCGAGCGAGTCCGCGGACGAATCCTTCGATTTCGATCATGTCGCGAGCAAACCAACCACTCGGTGGGGTTCGCGCGCTCATTTCTTCGGTGAATTTGGCGGGATCCTTCGCACTGCATCCGTAGACCGCGGACGTCGAGCGCACCACCACGCGCCGCACCGAAGGCGATTTCTGACAGACCGCGAGTAGCTGCATCGCGCCGAGGACGTTGAGATCCTTCATCACCGCCCGGCCGCCGCCGGCCGGCGGATGCGTGAGCATCGCGACGTGTACAACGGTGTCGACCTCATTGCCGCCGATTACCTTGCGAATCAAAGGATTTCGAATATCGGCGCGGACGAATTCGGCGCGGCCCATGCGCCGTTGCAGCTCACGACTCGGGGTCATGGTGTCGACGGCCAGGATGCGTTCGATGTTCTGATCCTGGGTCAAACGGGCGACCACGTTGCCGCCGAAGAATCGGCTGGCACCGGTCACCATAACCACTTTGGGTGTATGTCCATCCCGTATCTCAGAACCCACCGCACCGGATCCCAACTGTGACAGCCCCCAATTCTGTTTACTGCGGTACCAGAGTAACCGGTCGACTGCGATGCGCAGAGGGTATTAACCAGCTTCTAACGATGACTTCAGTCACCTGATACATGAGCAAATTTCAAAATTCGCTGTTTCAAAAAGAAAAGCCCGCCACCAATCGGTGACGGGCCTCTCAGCTAATGCGCAGCTACTCACTTGCCGAGTTTGCGCCGCTGAACACGCGTGCGGCGAAGCAGCTTGCGGTGCTTCTTCTTCGACATGCGCTTGCGGCGCTTCTTGATCACAGAACCCATAGGGTTGTCCTCGCGTTCTCTCTACTCGGCGCGCACGCCAATCACGTACGCCTATTTCAGCGTCCGCGCCGCCAGCTGGCACCGGACACCACAAAGCGGTGCCGCCGGCAGGCGCACACGAACCGAGGATTCATCCTACCGGGACACCGTCAAGCTGATGAAACCGCCTCATCCAGCGTCGAAGTAGGACGTCTCCAAATAGTCGTGCACCGCCTTGGCATGCACCCGGAACGAGCGACCGACCCGCACGGCGGGCAACTCACCCGAGTGCACCAGCCGATAGACCGTCATCTTGGATACCCGCATGAGATTGGCAACCTCGGCGACGGTGAGGAACTGAGTACCTCCTCCGAGCACTGACTGCGACGGATTCGCCGAACCGCCTTGGGTCCGGGAACCAGCCCGGCCACTCGATGGTCCGGAACTTCCTGGCGACGTCCCTGAACTATTTGCAGACATCTTGTTAGACATCATCGCACCACTGACCTCCGGCACGTCCGCGCCGCCAGCTTCCCCACCGGCGGAACAGACACGCACGTGCTCCTTGAAGCTTAGCGGGACCAGTGGGATTACTGCGACGGGTGTGAGAAATCCGGTTTACACGCTGGGAACCGACCGGTCACCCTGTAGACGCACGATGTTTGATGAACGCCCGTCCAAGATCGCTCAGGAAGCGCTGCCGCCAGCCCCGTCATTGGCACCCTGTTCCGCGGATCGGTGCTTCGCCGCATGCAATGCCTCGAGGAAGGCCGAGCGCACCCCGCCACGCTCCAATTCACGCACCGCGGCGGCGGTCGTACCCGCCGGCGAAGTCACCGCGGCACGCAGCTCGGCGGCGGTCTGTCCGGAGCTCTCGAGCAGGGCGGCCGAGCCGAGCATGGTCTGCACGACGAGCTCGGTGGCGACGTCGCGGGTCAGGCCGAGTCCGACAGCGGCGTCGATCATGGCCTCGACCACCAGGAAGAAGTACGCGGGTCCGGAACCCGAGACCGCGGTCACCGCATCCATCTGCGCCTCGGTCACAGTCGCCACCTTGCCGACCGCGGCCAGCAGCTCGGTCACCTGGGCCAGCTGTTCCGAGCGAGCGTAGCGGCCCGGTGCGAGCACACTCATGCCCTGGCCGACCAGCATCGGGGTATTCGGCATCACCCGCACCACCGGGAAGCCGGCGGGCAGCTTGTTCTCCAGTCGCGCCGTCGGCACACCCGCCGCCAGCGACACCAGGATCTGATCGCGGTCGGCGTCGAGTTCGGCCTTGCCGAGCTGGGTCAGGACCGTATCCACATCACCCGGCTTGACGGCGATGACCAGAACATCCGCACCGACGATCGCGTCCGCGATCGAATCGGTGACCCGCACGCCGAAGCGATCGCCGATGAGTTCGGCCCGATCGGCATGTGTCTCGACGACGACCAAATCCTTCGCCGCCCGTCCGGATTCGAGCAATCCGGCGATCAACGCCTCCCCGATGCGACCGCCACCGATCACCGCAACTCTCGTCATAGCGCTAAGGCTAATCGCGCGGCAATATCGGCACGGCGCTGGGGAACCGGTCCTAGCGCTGCTGCGGCACCAGCGCGAGCTGGCGGCTCTGTGCGACAACCGCGCCGGTCGAGTCGAGAATCAGCTGGTCCTCGTCGAACATGCGCGCGCCGACCTCGTGGCTGGTCGCGATGATCCGCAGCCAGCCGGGGGCCGGGCGGCGGCGCAGGTAGGTGGTCATCTGAACCGTCGGGGCCCAACCGAATTGGCCGAGGTTCTGCGGGACCGGCGGGCTCATATCGGCGGACATGATCGCGAAGTACATGGCGATGTCCGCATCCCGCTGGTCGCCCTCGAACGGACGCATCCAAAGACGCAGGCGCGGTTCACCTTTCGCGCCGTCGAGGAATCGGGCCCACTCCCGATCGATGAACAGTTCGGCACCGCGCGCCACATGGACGATCTTGCCCATCGACGAATCCCGGTAACCGATGGCGTCGGCGGGCGGTTCGATCGGCATATCAGCGTGCTGCTGCGCGTAGATCGGGTCGGCATCGTCGAGATGGCCGAAGGTGAACGCGGTACGCACCAGCGTGCGCCCACTCTGGACCAGGTTCACATCGACCAGGCAGATCTGACGACCGACCTTGCGGATGTGCACCTCGTACTCGACCTCTCCCGGCTCGGGCGCGCCGAGGAAATCGGAGCTCGCCGCGATGGGCGCCATGCCAACCAGGGCCGGATCGGAGGCGCGCAGCCAGCGGGTGGCCGCGGCGGCGCTGGCCGCGACCATGGTGCCGCCGTGCACCTTCGGCCCGATGGTCCAGATTTTGTCGATGATGCCCAGGTAGCGGCCGCTATCCGGGTTGGCCGACAGCAGTTCGGTCAGTGTGCACACCCGGCTGAAGGGTGCGTCCGTCGTGATGGCCTGCTCGAGTTCGGCGGTCAGCTCCGGCATCGTCACTCCTGTCGTCGGTCGGCCGCATCGGCGAGACGCGGCGTTCGTACAGCGTAGAACGAAGCGATTCGCGGTCGGAATTCCCCTCTGCCGGTAGATAGGTGCGGCATCACACCTGGTTGGCGTGCGTGGGAGCCGGAGCGGATGCGTTGAGGTGCGTCCTGGCGAACTCCAGCGTGCGGTTCAGCATGTCCGTACGGCCCTGGGTGGTGCGCGCGTTCTGGGTATTGATCTCGGCGACCGCATGACCGGCGAAACCCGACCGCAGCAGTGCCGCGCACAGTTCGACACAGGGCTGGGTGCCCTCGCCCGGCACCAGATGCTCGTCGTGCGCCGCGCCGCAGCCGTCGGCGAGATGCAGGTGCGCGAGGCCCTGGCCCATCCGCGCGGCCAGCGCCAGCGGATCGGCGCCCGCGGTCGCGGTATGTGAGATATCGAGGGTGTAGTGCCGGAATCCGGTATCGGTCGGATCGTAGGACGGACTGAACGCGGTCAGGCCGGGACCGGGTCCGCCACGGCGCTCCAGCCGCTTCGCCGAGCCGGTTTTGCGGCCGAAGAGAGTGTCCGCGCGCATGGGGAACATATTCTCCACCGCGACGATGACGTGGCTGTGCTCCTCCAACTCGGCCACCTGATCGGCGAAGCCCTGCGAATATCTGCGCTGCCAGCGGAACGGCGGATGCACCACCACGGTGCCCGCACCGAGCGCCTCAGCGGTGCGCACACTGCGCTCGAGTTTGGCCACCGGATCCGAACCCCACACCCGCTGGGAGATCAGCAGGCACGGTGCGTGAATCGCCAGTACCGGCACACCGTATTTGCGGGAATAGGCCTGAACCGCGGCGATGCTCTGGCTGGCCGGTTCGGCCCAGACCATCAATTCGATACCGTCGTAACCGATTTCGGCCGCGTACTGGAAGGCCGACTCGGTGTTCTGCGGATATACCGAGGCCGTCGAGAGACCGACGAGGATCTGCTGACCGCCGGATCCACCGGCCGCTTCGACCGGCGAATGGGGTTCGGTGCGCACGTCGGGATCTGGAGCGCGCCCTGTGGCCGCGCTCGCCGTTCTGGTGTCGTCCGCCTGCCCGATGTTCCCCACAACCGCTCCCTGCTCAGTTCGTACTGAGTAGAAAGGCTAGCGGTCCCAGGGTGACGAAGATGCCGACAACGACGGCTATCACCGTGCTGAGAATGTCATCGGTGCGCCGCAGTATTCGCACCAGTGCCACCAAGCCCAAGATCACGATCATCGCCAAGCACAGCGCCACCCAGGGCAGCATTTCCCACATGCGCTCGAAGCCCTTGAACAGCAACATTCCGGCGACCGCCGCGCCGGTGCTCTGACCGCCCAGAATCATCCACTGTCGGCGATTGGCGTCGTACTCGGACTTGCGTGCGATCCGCGAGCGAGCGCGTCTCGGGGACAAGCGGGAGGCGAACGAATGTTCCGAATCGACATCGTCACCGTCGAAATCCTCGTCGTCGTCGAGGACATCGCCGGTCGGGAACGGTTCATACACATCGGTTAGACCGTCGTACACATCATCCGGCTCGACGGGCTTTGATCTGCCACGTCGGCCACGCCCGTTGCGCTCCGCGGCGCGCCCGTTCGCCCGCTGGGCCTCGGCGCGCTCGACCTCGTCGCGCAGCAGGTCGCCCGCCACGGTCTGGCCGGAGACGAGCTGCTGATCCTGACTGGCCAGTGACCACCCGGCAGTTGGGACGCTCTCTGATTCGGGCGCACTGTTATTGGGCGCTACGTTTCTTCGCGCCGACCAGGCGGGCAGAGCGCGGTCGGGCGGACCATCGCGCCGTGCGGATCTTCGCTGATCCGGCGGCTCGGGATGACCTCCGCGCGACGGACCGTCCGGCAGCGGGGATATCGGCAGCGGCGCGGATTCCGGTGTGAAGCCATTGGTGGACGGCGACCATGGAGCGGTCGATGGTCCGGCGTTGTTGGCCTCGGCTTCGGCTGCCTCCGCCGCGCGTCGCCGGGCGGCCCGACCGCCGGATCTCGATCCGTTCGGCGGGCTTTCGGGCGGGGCGCCCATGTTTCGGCCGAGATCGCGCAGCGGCCGTACATCGGTGGTCTCCTCCGCCGGTTCGGCGTGCCGATGTCGGCGGCCGGTGCTTCCCGAGCCGACCGCCCCATCGGCCAGCGGGTCCCGCGCGTACGGATCGGGAGCCGGGGTGTACGGATCGGGAGCCGGGGTGTACGGATCGGGAGCCGGAGCGTACAGATCCGATATCGGCGTGGACAGCGGCTCCGCGGGCGCGGCATGCCGCGACGACGAATCCGGCATCTCCCGTCCAGGCATGACTCGGCTCGAATATCCCGGCGGGGGCAGCGGATCGGCCGGTGCTTCCGCAGGGGCGTAGGCCGAGAGTGGGTCGTACCGGGTGATCGGCCCCGACATCGGCGAGTAGTTGGGCAAGTCGGGTGCGGCGTAGGGCGCCGGATCCGGCGCGGCATACGAAGTGGGTTCCTGCGCAGGCGTTTCGAAACCGGACGCGTACCCGCCCGACTGGAAGCCGGAAGGTTGGTAACCCGACGCGTCGTACCCGTTCGCCTCGTACCCGTTCGCCTCGTACCCATTGGCTTCGTACCCATTGGCTTCGTACGCGACTGGCTCGTACGCCGGTTCGTCGTCCTCGGGTGCGGCGTGCGCCGAATGGCCACCGCCACCGCCGGCCGGAATGGCGGGCAGATCACCGGTCAGCTCGGCCACCGAGATGCCGCGACCACTGCGCCGCCGCCGTCCGCCGCCACCGGCGGATGCGCCCTGCTGGCCATTGCGTGCCAGCAGCTCGGCAACCGAGAGCTGCTTGGAATCCTCACTCATGACGACACCGTTTCCATCGGGCCCGATAGACCACCGCCGGGCACCGGCTTACCGCTCGTTTCCACAACGACACCCGGCAAAGCCGTAGCTCTCGGTCCGCCGTTCATATCGGTATCCAGTTTGCGCAGGATCAGCCCCTCGCGCAGTGCCCACGGACAAATCTCGAGGGTATCCAGCGATAGTGCCCGCATACTCGCCTCCGCGACCAATGCGCCAGCCACCAATTGCTGTGACCGATCAGAACTTACGCCTTCCAATTCTGCACGGTCCGCCGCCGTCATTCTCGAGATGAAGGCAATCAGTTGGCGCAGACCTGAGCTGGTGAGTGTACGGCGCACCCGCAACCCGGCCGAAGAAGGTGCCGCTCCGGTCAACCGGGCAAGCGACCGAAACGTCTTCGAGGTACCGACCGCCAGATCCGGTTTTCCGGTCTCCAGCAGCTCTTTCGCCGGTGCGACGAGCTCCGCGTCGAGCCAATCGCGCAGCACCGCGACGCGGCGCTTACCCGGCGGATCCTCACGCAGCCACTCTCTGGTCAACCGTCCGGCACCGAGTTGCAGCGAGACCGCGAGATCGGGTTCCTCGTCGCCGCCGTTGGTCATTTCCAGTGAGCCGCCGCCGATATCGAGATTGAGGATCCGCCCCGCGCTCCAGCCGTACCAGCGGCGCACGGCGAGGAAGGTCAGCCGGGCCTCGTCGACACCGGAGAGCACCTGCAGTTCGACACCCGTTTCGGCGCGGACCCTGGCGAGTACCTCATCGGAGTTCGCGGCCTCACGCAGCGCGGAGGTCGCGAACGGCATCAGCTCCACGCAGCGGGAAGTCTCGGCGATGCTGGCGAATTCGGCCACCGTCGCGATCAGCCGTTCGGCCCCCTGGACGGTGATGCAGCCGTCGGAATCGATATTCTCCGATAGCCGGAGGGTGGCCTTTGTCGAGCTCATCGGCATCGGGTGACCACCGCGATGGGCGTCCACCACTAGCAGGTGGACGGTATTGCTTCCGACATCGAGTACCCCAAGCCGCACATGAATACGGTACTGGGTGATCCGGCCCTTTAGCCCAGGCGACTGAACTGTTAGCGTCCTGAAGTGTGACGGTAGGCGCAACGAACAGCGGCTCCAAGAGGCCCCGACCAGCGGGAAAGATCGATCCGGCACCGGAGGTCGATCTCGACTTTCCCCGTGAATGGATCGAGTTCGTGGATCCAGCAAACGACGAGCATGTGATCGTCGCGGATTTGACCTGGTTGCTGTCGCGCTGGACGTGCGTTTTCGGAACTCCGGCGTGTCAGGGAATTCTGAGCGACCGCCCCGATGACGGCTGCTGCTCGCACGGCGCGTTCCTCTCCGACAAGGACGACCGCAAACGATTGACCAATGCTGTGAAAATGCTCACACCGAGCGACTGGCAGCTGATGGATGAGGCGACCGACGCCGACGGCAAGATCACCAAGAAGGGCTATCTCGAGCTCGACGAACTGGAGGACGAGCCCGCGCTGCGCACCCGCCGCTTCGACGGCGCCTGCATTTTCCTCAACCGCCCAGGCTTCGAGGGCGGCGTCGGCTGCGCACTGCACACCATGGCGCTGCGCAAGGGCATCGAGCCGCTCGAGGTGAAGCCGGACGTGTGCTGGCAGCTGCCGATCCGGCGCACCCAGGACTGGGTGGAACGCCCGGACGGCGCGCAAATCCTGAAGACCACCATCACCGAATACGACCGGCGCGGCTGGGGACCCGGCGGCGAGGACCTGGATTGGTACTGCTCAGGCTCCCCCGACGCCCACGTCGGCACCCGTCCGGTGTGGCAGTCCTACGCTCCCGAACTGAAGGAATTACTCGGCGCACCCGCCTACGAAGAGCTGGCCAGACACTGCAAACGCCGCGAGGGACTCGGCCTCATCGCGATCCATCCCGCGACCGTGCATGCAAATCGAATGAGATCCGACGACCACGTCACAGACCAGTCGGCGTGACCTATCTGGGGTGACCTATCTGGGGTGACCTATCTGGGGTGATTCACCTGCCCGCCATGCAGGCTTTACTCGGATGCGGTTGGATGTGCGGTCATGTTGAAAAAAGCCCTGACCCTGACCGCCATCGCGCTCGGCGCCACCGCCGCGCTGACCGGTGCCGCGCATGCCGAGCCCAATGGCGACCCGGCCAAATACGCCGATTTCACCGCCGACTTCCTGCCCGCCAATACCCCCGAGGCGATCAACGCCCAGGCGAACGGCAAGAACCTGATCATGAGCCCCTACGGCGTCACCCGCACCATCGCCTGCCGCGGCACCAGCGCGGGCGACGTCTACGACTGCATGCAGGAAGACGACCTCGGCTGGATCACCCTGCACAAGAACGACCTCCCCGGCCTCGGCCCCACCTGGGTCTACCTGCCCTGATTCTCGGACGCACGCAGCAGACGCCGAGGTTGTCGGGGCCTCGGCGTCTGCGAATATTCGGGGAGGCGGTCAGGCCTCGAGCTTGTAGCCGAGGCCGCGGACGGTGACCAGATGCTCCGGCTTGGCCGGATCGCCCTCGATCTTCGAGCGCAATCGCTTGACGTGCACGTCGAGGGTCTTGGTGTCGCCGACATAGTCGGCGCCCCAGACCCGGTCGATCAGCTGGCCCCGGGTGAGCACTCGCCCGGAATTGCGCAGCAGATATTCGAGCAGATCGAATTCCTTCAATGGCAGGGTGACCTGCCTGCCGTTGACGTGCACGGTGTGGCGGTCGACATCCATCCGGACCGGACCGGCCTCGAGCACACCGCTCTCATTGCCGCCGTCCAGTTCATCGCCCGCGCCGCGGCGCAGCACGGCACGGATGCGGGCGATCAGTTCGCGCGCCGAGTACGGCTTGGTGACGTAGTCGTCGGCGCCGAGCTCCAGGCCCACCACCTTGTCGATCTCGCTGTCACGCGCGGTGACCATGATCACCGGGACGCCGCTGCGGGTGCGCAGCTGTTTGCACACATCGGTGCCGCTCATACCGGGCAGCATCAGGTCGAGCAGCACGATATCGGCGCCGGAGCGGTCGAATTCGGCGAGCGCGGATGGTCCGTCACCGACGACCGTGACGTCGAAGCCCTCCTTGCGCAGCAGGAACGCAAGCGGATCGGCCAGCGACTCCTCATCTTCGACGATCAGAACACTCGTCATCTGCGTGCCTCCACACCATTGGGTCTGCCCGGCCCCGAGGGGCGCGGGTGTGTTTCTCTCATGCTCACCGCGGGACCGTCGACTTCTTCTTCGCCGCCGGTTTCATGGTGGGCAGGTATTCGCAGGGTGAACGTCGATCCGGTGCCGAGCTTGCTCCACAGGGTGATCTCACCGTTGTGGTTGGCCGCCACATGCTTGACGATAGCCAGGCCGAGGCCGGTACCACCGGTGGCGCGCGAGCGCGCCTTATCGGATCGGAAGAACCGTTCGAAGACCCGCTCCTGGTCTTCCTTGGCGATGCCGATGCCGCGATCGGTCACCGCCATCGCGACGTGATCGCCGCGCAGTGAGCGGCTCACCGAGACGTGGGAACCGGCGGGTGAGTACGCGATGGCGTTCTCCACCAGGTTGGACAATGCGGTGACGAGCAGGGTTTCATCGCCGAGCACCTCGAGTCCGCTCGGGCGATCGGTGCTGACGGTGATGCCCGCGGCCTCGGCGGCGGTGCGGGAGCGGTCGACCGCCTGCATGACCACGGTGTCGACGTCGACCACCTCTAGCTCGGGTAGCTTTTCCGCGCCCTGTAGTCGCGACAGCGCGATCAATTCGGTGACCATCTTGCCCAGGCGCCGGGATTCACCGAGTACGCGCTGACCGAAGTGCCGGACGGCCTCGGGGTCCTCGGCGGATTCCAGCATGGCCTCGGCCAGCAGGCTCATCGCGCCGACGGGGGTCTTGAGTTCGTGGCTGACATTGGCGACGAAGTCCCGGCGGGTCGCCTCCATGCGAGCCTGTTCGGAATCGTCGTCGGCGAACAGCACGGTGAAACTGGTCTCTTCGCGCGATAACTGTCTGGCTACCCCCCGCACCGCGATCCGGCTGCGGCCGGGCATCGGGTTCTTGGCGGTGAGATCGAATTCGGTGGATTCGCCGGTGGCGAGCACTTTCTCCACTGCGGCCCAGGCGCGTTCGTCGAGCAGCCGGTTGCGGACCAGGCCTAGTTCCTCGGCGCGCGGATTGACCAGCACCACATCGCGGTATTCGTCGACGACCGCGATTCCGCTCTCGGAGGCGAGCACGATCAGGTCGAGCACCTGCGACATGGTGAGACCGGAATCTGCCTGCCTGCGGGCGGCCTGCCTGGCGTTCATGAACGGGATCAGTAGCCCGCCGACTGCCAGGCCGACGACAGCCGCGAGAACTGCCAGCAGTACGGCCTGCGGAACACTCACACTTGAATCGTACGGTCGCCAACCGACAACCCAACTCGGGGTACGCGAAGTTTCACGCAGGTCATGGGCACTTCCAGGCCCGTTAGCCGCTTGTTTACGCGTTGTTCGCGCGATGGCGTCCGGATCGTTTTCACTCGTCGGAATCCGACATTGCCGAGCGCACCGAGTCGCCGTGGCGGTCGGCCCATTCGCCGAGGGAATAGATCGTAATGAGCAGATCGCGTCCGGCTTCGGTCAGTTCGTATTCGACGCGCGGCGGCGCCTCGGCGTAGCGGTGGCGCTCGATGAGCGTCATGGTTTCCATCCGGCGCAGCGTTTGCGTGAGCATCTTCTGGCTGATGCCGCCGATGGCGGTGCGCAGGTCACCGGGGCGCATCGGGCCCTCGCGCAACATGTAGACGATGACCGCGAGCCAGCGGTTACCGAACAGGTCGACGCCGAGGCGGGCCGGACAGTCGGCCTCGTAGTCGCCATAGGGCGCGAATTCCACTGGTTCGGCATGTTCGACCGTCATGAGACCAGCCTGCCATCGTCATTGCGCACCTTCGGGTGCCTATCGAAATCTCTAGCGTCAGTGCCGTATACATCCCGAATCAGGAGTTGATATGCGAATCGGAATCATCGGGGCGGGCGCGATGGCGAAGGCACTCGGCGGCGGCTGGGCCGCAGCCGGGCACGAGGTCCTCATCGGCGCTCGTTCCCGCGCGGACGCGCTGGCGGCAACCATCGGGCACGGAGCGCGAGCCGGAAGCGTCGGCGCGGCCGCCGAATTCGGGGCGGTCGTGCTGCTGGCGCTACCGGTAAGCGCCCTTGACGAAGTACTGGGTGAGATCGGCGGAAAACTCGCCGGGCGGACTGTGATCGACTGCACCAATGCGTTCCTGCCGGACGAGGCCGCGCCGGCAGGAGTTCCGGCATTCGTGCTGTCCGAGGACGCGGTCGCCGCTCGCATCGCGGCGACGGTTCCCGAGGCGCATGTGGTGAAAGCGTTCAACGTCTGCGCGGCCGAGGTCTGGGAATCGGAAACTCGTGTCTTCGAGGACCGCAGGCTGGCGGTACCGATCTGCGGTGACGATGCTTCCGCCGTCGAACAGGTCGCGGCGCTGGCGGAAGATCTGGCACTCCAACCGATTTCGGCGGGCGGCCTGCATCGGGCCAAATACCTGGAGGCCACCTCGGTATTCACCGTCGGTCTCTGGTTCTCCGGCGCGGACGCCCGCGCGATCTTCCCGCCATTGGACGCGGCGTTCGCCGTGGCCGACTAGCCCGTGAGAACGGTCCGAGCGTGCACCAATCGCCCATACCCCGCGGATTCGAGCATGAATGCGCGAGAGGTGCACGCTCGGGCCGGATTCGGCTTATCAGCCCGCGTTCGTCCGCACTGGTTATTCGCGAAACTCGGGCGCATTCGGATAAAGCCGAAGAGGCGCCGCTACCCGAGCGGATAGCTCAACTCTGTTGTCAGGTCAGTTTCACCATCCCGGCCTGCCCTGCACCGGAACGTTGACGAAGCTCGCCCGGTCCGGATCCAACTGGATGTGCTGCGGTTTCAGACCCGTATCGATCAGCATCGGCAGTACCGGCAGGCCCTTGGGGAAGTTGCCCGCGAAGACATCCACGCGCAGGCGATGGCCCGGCTGCAGAATCGCCTCGGTGGCGGGCAGAGCGATATCGAGGGTCGTCTCCTCCCCCGGCACGGTCGGCTGACGCAGGTCGAGCGATGTGTAGGCACGCGGGTCGGTGTAATCGCCGCTGGCGGAACGGGTGCTGTTCGGCTCGTCGACCTGACGCAGCGACGCCATCAACTGGCCCGAGGACAGCACGGTGGACTGACCGTCCGGAGCGACATCGTTCACCGTGACCACCCAGTAGCCGTCAGTCGCATCCTGAACAGTATTGAGGTGCGCGGCGATTCGGCCGGAGATGATTGTCGGCTCGACGACCGGGTCGCTGGTGAAGGTCAGCCCGTTCAGCTCCGCGATCCGGGAGTCCTTGGCACAGCCATCGATGATCGAGAGGAAACCCGCGCTACCCTGCGCTGCGTCGTTGGAGCACAGGGTAGTCAGGCCTGGCGCGACCGTGAGCCGCGCCGGGTCCGGGCTCGCCGCGGCGAGCAACGATCCGTCGTACCGGCTGTTCGCGGTGCCACTTCGGTTGGCGGACAGATACATCCGGCGATATTCGGCATCTCGGGATCCGGTCTGCGGATCGGCGAACGAGTCGGTGGTGATCCAGCCGCCGCCCTGCTGGCGCAGCGTGATCGGGCCGTACTGATCGATACCGTTGTCGATTCCCTTGAGCCACTTGTCGAACCAGGCACGCTGCAGCACGTCCAGACGCGGCGGCAGGCCGGGCTTGCCGTATTCATTGCCGGAGCTGACGTGGTAGGTATTGCCCATCAGCAGCTGTTTCTGGCCCGCGGGCAGCGGAATTTCGTTGTAGATCTTGGATTCCGAGTAGGTGAACAGATCGTGCCAGCCACCGGTGACGAAGGTGGGCACCTGAATCTTGCTCGGATCGCCGAGCCAAGCCGCGCGCGATGTCGACGAACCGGTCAGCAGTTCCTTGGCACGCGGGTCCAGGTCCTCGATCCGGGTGGTGCTGTAGACGTTGAGCAGCACATCCATGAAGGTGAACGGATCCTTCGCGCGATCCGCGAGCCACTTCATATCGAACTGTCCGTTGAGTATCGATGCGACATCCGGTACGAGCTTGAGGCCGTTGATGGCGGTCAGCCACAGCGGAATGAAGTTGAAGCCGAATCCGCCGCCAGGTGCGAGCACATCGTTGACCAGGTCGCTGCCCGGCACGACAGGGAAGATCGCCTTCAGGGCGGGCGGTCGCATCGCGGCCACCTGGAGCTGGTTGATGCCCGAATACGACAGGCCGTTCATGCCGATGCGGCCGTTGGACCACGGCTGACTCGCGACCCAGTCGATCACCTCGTAGGTGTCCTGCTGTTCGCGCTGGCGCAACATGTCCCAGGTGCCCTGGGAGAAACCGGTGCCACGCACATCGACGACGACCTGGGTGTAACCGCTCTTGATGAGCTGACGGTCGACCGCGAAGTTGCGCAGTTCGCCGCCGCCGAAGGATTTGGTCAGATCGGTGACGCCGGATAGTGGGGTGCCGCTGAGGTCGATCTGTCGGAACAGTTCGATCAGAGCGTCGGACAGGCCAGGGATGGACATGGCGCTGTCGGCGATATTCGAGACCAGTTTGGTGTACGGAGTCAGATTGACCACGGTGGGCGTCGAGGTGTCGATCGGACGCCCCGCAGAATCCGCCGGGCGGTACACGTTGCCCTGGAGGACGGTGCCGTCGCTCATGGTGATCGGGACATCCCACTGGATATTCACATTCGGGTACTGCTGGGGACCGTCCTCGGCCGCGACCCAGGCGGCGCCGGCCGCGCCCCCGTCGGGACCGGACGGCTCCGGCGCGGCGATCGCGCTCTGGGTGACGAATGGAATGAGCACCGCCGTGGCGACTGCCGCCACTGTGGCACGCAACATTGTCTGCATCAGGGGTGATCCGCCTCTCGGACTGGTCGAACGACCAGAGCTTACATACCGACGAGTAGGTTCGAACTCGGGGTTACCCGAATTATGAGTCGAATGTCGGTTCACATATAGCAACCAACACCGCATAACGCCTGCACAAGCCTGAAAAAATTCAGGCCCACCTGCAGAATTCACACTAACCCAGACAGGCGCAGCTAACCGATCACGACTCGCGCCCCAGTTCCATTTCCAATCGGGGCAAACCGCGTGTCACCGTCGAAACAGCAACGCGCCGCGACCGAAACCCGGTCGCGGCGCGTGATCCTATCGATCTGAGTGCTTATTTACCGCCCTGGCTGGCGACGGCCGCGGCACCCGCCGCGGCGGCTTCAGGGTCGAGATATTCGCGCGGACGAACCGGGCGCAGGTTCTCGTCCAACTCGTAGCGCAGCGGGATACCGGTGGGGATATTCAGCCCGGCGATATCGTCATCGGAGATCCGATCCAGGTGCTTGACCAAAGCACGCAGCGAATTGCCGTGTGCCGCAACGAGAACGGTCTTGCCCGAGAGCAGGTCCTTGGAGATGGTCGACTCCCAGTACGGGACCATCCGGTTCACCACATCGAGCAGACATTCGGTCTTGGGGACGTCGATGCCGTCGTAGCGCGGGTCGCTCTCCTGGCTGTACTCATTGGCCGGGTCGATGGGCGGCGGCGGGGTGTCGTAGCTGCGCCGCCACAGCATGAACTGCTCGTCGCCGTACTGGTCGCGGACCTGCGCCTTGTTCTTGCCCTGCAGATCACCGTAGTGGCGCTCGTTGAGGCGCCAGTCGCGCACGACCGGGATCCAGTGCCGGTCGGCGGCGTCCAGTGCGATATTCGCGGTGCTGATCGCGCGACGCAGCACCGAGGTGTAGACGATATCCGGCAGGATGCCGTGTTCGGCCAGCAGTTCCCCGGCGCGCTTGCCCTCGGCGATGCCCTTATCGGTCAGGTGCACATCCACCCAGCCGGTGAAAAGGTTCATGGCATTCCATTCGCTCTCGCCGTGGCGCAGCAACACGAGGGTGTACGTCATGCAGGCCATTCTGGCATGTACGCGAACCGGGCTCGCATCCGTTCCCACTGCTCAGGAGATGGCATCGGCCGTATCGTGGCCCGCGGCGAGCACGCCCGCGCCAACCAGGGTGGCGCCATTGGTGATTCGCGACGGCACCACCCGCAGCTCGCGCAGGAAGTCCAAGCCGACGTGCCGGGTCACGGCCGCACGCAGCGGTTGCCACAGTGGTTCGCCCGATTGCGCGAAGCCGCCGCCGATCACCACCCGATCTATATCGAGCGTCGAGGCTGCGGAGGCGATGGCCGTGCCGAGTGCGGTTCCGGCCCGATGCAGCGCGGCGAGTGCGATCTCATTGCCGGTGTGTGCTGCCTTCGCCAGCGCGGCACCGGTCTCGCCACGCCAACCCTGTTCGCGTGCCCAGCGCACCGATGACATGCCGCTGGCAATCGCCTCGACGCAGCCGACGCCGCCGCATTCACACGGCACATCCCAACCCGGCACCACGATGTGGCCGACGTGTCCGGCATTGCCGGTGCGCCCGAGCACCACCCGACCGTCTGCGATGATGCCGCCGCCGATGCCCGAGGAAACCGTCATGGCCAGGCCGTTCGGAATGCCGCGCAGCGCGCCGAGGTGATGTTCGGCCAGCGCAAGGCAGGCACCGTCGATGGCGAACCGCACTGCGGCGGAAGGGAACAGCCGCTGCACCTCGGCGACGATCGGAAAGCCCGGCTTCCATTCCGGAATGTTCAGCGGCCTGGTGACACCGGTCCGCACATCGACCGGCCCGGCCGAGCCGATCCCGATCGCCGAAACCGTCGCGTCACCGGCCACTTCCAGCAGCAGGGCGCGGCACCCGGCCCACACCGATTCGCGTGGCACATCGACCCGCCGCACATCGCGCACCTTCCGGCCCCCGTAGACCACCCCGGCAGCGAATTTCGTCGCACCGATATCCAGAGCAAGAACCATCATCGCCGTGCGACCTTCCGTGCTATGCGGCCCACACGAGCGTATGCGCCACAGCGCGATTGTCGCCCACCGCGCCCACACCGGCGCGGTATTCCCGGGACTGCGCGGACCATGAGCACGCGACATATCGACGGTAGTCAGGTGTGGCGGCTCGAATGGCACTCGACAGCACCCATATGACTACCGTCGCGGTCGGATTCAGGGCTGGTCGGCGGCCTCGACCAGATGCTCGAAGGCGCGCAGGTTCTGCAGGGATTCCCCGCGCGATACGCGCCACTTCCATTCCCGACGAATGGATTCGGCGAAGCCGAGTTCCAGCAGGACGTTGAAGTCGGCCTCGACGGCCTCGAGGATCTGGCCGAAGATCCGATCCAGTTCGTCGGAGGTGACGGCATGGGTGGCCAAGCGGCCGACCAGGTAGATATCGCCGACCCGGTCCAGGGTGTAGGCCACGGCGTAGAGGCGGCGGTTGCGGCGCAGCAGGAATTTGTAGACGCCCTCGAAGTTCTCGTCGGGCTTGCGGCAGACGAACGATTCGATCCGCAGTCCGTGCTTGCCGACGGTGAGCATCACGGTGGTCTTCAGTTTGCGCTCACCGGGCAGGATGACGACGAAGGTCTCCTGGCTTGGATGGGTGTACTCGATCTCGCGCTCGCGCAGCGTTTCGTCGATCAGCTGTGCGGTCGCGGCTTCCGTGCTCATCGGTGCGCTCCCGTCCGGCGCCGCCACAGCGCCCGCGATCTGGCCTGACTGATCTCGCCGAGGAGAACAGCACTGAGTTCTCCCGGGAGGCTAGCGCGTTCGCCCGGCAGTTCCGCCCGCGCGGCCTCGAAGACCTTGCGCCGGCCCGCACCGAGACCGGCGCGCAGCGCACGAAAATCGGCCAACGCCGCCGAATAACTGGCGAGCAGTCCGTCCGCGGTGTGCTCCCAGGAGAAATGCCCGGCATGCTCGACCGCGCGCATACCCATCCGACGTAGGCGCTCACCGTCATCGAGCAGGTGGCCGAGGGCATCGGCCCAGTCCGGAGTCCGATGTCCGGGCACGAGCAGGCCGGTCTCACCGTGCCGCACGGCGGTGCCGAGCCCGCCCACATCGGCCGCGAGCACCGGGGTGCCGCTGGCCTGCGCTTCGATGGCGACCAGGCCGAAGGATTCGTTGTAGCTGGGCACCGCGACCAGGTCGGCGGCCCGATACACCTGCACCAGGCGGTCCGGCGGCTGCGGCGGCAGGAAGGTGACATGCTCAGCGATGCCGAGTGCGGCGGCGAGTTCGATCAGTGCATCGGGGCGCTCCAGTCCAGTGCCCGACGGGCCGCCGACAATGAGCACCCGCAGCTTGCGCGACGGGTCGCGGTAGAGCAATTCCGCGGCCGCGCGGACCAGCACATCCGGGGCCTTGAGCGGCTGGATGCGGCCGATGAACGCGACGATCCGTTCGTCGGTGGCCAGACCCAATTCGGCTCGGGCCGCGGCCTTTTCACCGGGACAGTAGCGAGTCAGATCAGCGCCGGGCGGCACCACATCGATGCGCTCGGCATCGGCGCCGTACAACTCGATGAGCTGGCGCGCCTCCTCCGCGGTATTGGCGACCATCCGATCGGCCTCGGCGATCACCTGCTTTTCGCCGATCTCGCGGGTCGCGGGTTCGGGGCAGTCGCCCTCGGCCAGCGCCGCGTTCTTCACCGCCGCCAAGGTATGCGCGGTGTGCACCAGCGGCACCCGCCAGCGATCGCGCGCCAGCCAGCCGACCTGACCGGAGAGCCAATAGTGCGAATGGACGAGGTCGTAGTGACCGGGCAGGTGTCTGGCCTCTTGACGCAGCACCTCGGCGGTGAACGGGCACAGCTGGGTCGGCAGGTCGTGCTTGTCCAGCCCCTCGAACGGGCCCGCCACCACATTGCGCACCAGGACCCCCGGGGCCGCCTCCTGTACCGGCGGTACGTTCGAGGAGGTGGCCCGGGTGAAAATCTCGACCTCGGTGCCGCGTCGGGCCAGCTGAATGGCGGTTTGCAGCACATAGACGTTCATGCCGCCCGCATCACCGGTGCCCGGTTGAGCAAGTGGTGAGGTGTGCACCGATAACACGGCGATCCGATTCGGCCGTAGGTCCGGGCGTTGACTCACACCATCCATAGTGCACGTTGAATTGCCCAACTCAGACGCCGTAACCGGGCCAAGTGACAGTCGTCACAGCAGTTTCGTGAGAGTTCTCACGCGCGGTTCGCTATCCGCCGAGATACGACAAGTCTGCTGGAGCCGAGCGTGCGGCGCCAGCGAATTTCGGACGTCTAGTTCAGACCGTCGATGAACGCGCTGACCTCGGCGATGAAGCGGGCGCGATCCTCGATGAACAGCCCGTGCTGGGCGTCCTCCCAGAACGAGCCGCGGCCATCGGGCACCGCGTCGAGGATGTAGCGACCATTCTCGATCGGCACGACCGGATCCTTGGTTCCGTGCAGGACCAGCACCGGAATGTCCAGGGCACGTAGCGTTTCGGTGTTGTCGACGGTCCGGTAGAACAGCGCCTTGCGCACCCGAGGCGGCGTGCCGAGGCTCGCGCCGAAGATGCGCTGCGCATCGACGCCCTTATCCGGACCCGGTCCGGTGTTGGCATTGCCGAAAGCACCGAATGCGCGCAACGCACGACCCGCACTCTCCTCGAAAACGCCGGGAATGGCCTCCTGCATGGCCGAACCGGTCTCCGCACCGGGTGCGCGGCCGATATTGGCCATCGAACCCGAGTAGATGACGCCCGCGACCGCGCCGGTGCCGTAGGTGGTCAGATAGTCGCTGATCACGATGCCGCCGTAGGACCAGCCGAGCAGCACCGCACCCGAGTCGACGCCCTCGGCGGCGAGCACCGCGGCGATATCGGCGGCCCAATTCTTCGGATCGTCGTAGCCGGTCGCCGGGGCGCCGGAGTAGCCGTGGCCGCGCAGGTCGACGGCGAGTACCCGGAAGCGCTCGGCCAGTTCGTCCGCGGCCGCGCCCCAGCACTGCAGATTGGCCGACCAGCCGTGCACCAGCACCAGCGGCCTGCCGTCGGCCGGGCCACTGCCCCGATAGACGATGCTCGTTCCGTCCGCACTGACCGCTTCCCGAATAGCCATGCCACCGAGGCTAGTCCGCCTCCGGCGGACTTTTGCCCGTCGTAGGTGCCGCGGACGGCCCGTCGCGGACCGGCGGTCAGTGGCCGATCGGCTGCTGGACGTACCCGGCGAGCTACCCACGTAATCAGCTCATGCGTTCCACGCGGCCGCGGTCTTCGGCAAATTTTCTGCACTTAGGATCGGGACCATGAGCATTCGCACTGCCGTCGTCACTGGAGCCAGCTCGGGAATCGGCGAAGCCACCGCCCGGGAACTCGCCAAACAGGGCTATCACGTGGTCGTCGGCGCGCGCAGGCTCGATCGGCTGCGGCGCCTCGCCGACGAAATCGGCGGTACCGCACTCGAACTCGATGTGACCTCGGAAGATTCCGTATGCGCCTTCACTGATGCGATCGAGAACGCCGATGTGCTGGTCAACAATGCGGGCGGTGCGAAGGGGCTGGCCCCGGTGACCGAGGCGGATTTGGACGACTGGCGCTGGATGTGGGAAACCAATGTGCTCGGCACGCTGCGGGTGACCAAGGCGTTGCTGCCGAAGCTGATCGCCTCGGGTGACGGGCTCATCGTCACCATCACCTCGGTCGCCGCCTTCGAGGCCTATGACAACGGATCCGGCTACACTTCGGCCAAGCACGCACAGGCCGTACTGCACCGCACATTGCGCGGCGAACTGCTCGGCCAGCCGGTGCGGCTCAGCGAAATCGCGCCCGGCGCAGTGGAAACCGAGTTCTCGCTGGTGCGTTTCGCCGGGGACGAGGAGCGTGCCGCCAAGGTGTACGAGGGTATCGATCCGCTGGTCGCGCAGGATATCGCGGAGATCATCGGGTTCGTGGCGTCGCGACCGTCACATGTGAATCTGGACCAGATCATCGTCAAACCCCGTGATCAGGCCGGTCCCGGACGCTTCGCTCGCCGCGGCTGATCGAATCGGCCTCGCAAGTAACTCACCGGGTACGCCCGAACCCAGCTGACACAAGACCGCCGGCCCGGATGTGAACTCGGGTGGCACCACCGGGCAAAGGCGCGGGGAGGCGGACAAGCATTTAACCAGATTGGAGTAGCTCGGCTCATGCTCAAGGGTTTCAAAGATTTCCTGATGCGCGGGAATGTCATCGATCTCGCCGTCGCGGTCGTCATGGGGACCTCGTTCACCGCAGTGGTGACGGCAGTGACAAAGGGAATCATCAATCCGCTGCTCGCGGTGTTGGGTAAGACCAATGAGCTGGGGCTCGGAGTTCAGCTGGTCTCCGGTAAGCCGGCCACCTTCATCGCGATCGGGCCGATCATCACCGCGCTCATCGACTTCATGCTGGTCGCCGGGGTGCTGTACTTCGTGCTGATGGTGCCGATGAAGACGCTGAAGAACCGCTTCGGCACCGCCAAGGTGGCCGAGCCGAGCGAGATCGAATTGCTCATCGAGATTCGCGATCTGCTCGCCAAGCAGCAGAAGGATTCGGTCGTCGATGCCGAATCGTTCGGTAAGGACGGTTCGCTCGTCAAGGAGAACGCGCGGTAATCGCCCCGCGTTTCGCCCCCGCACGGTTCGTCCGAGCGGGGGCGATTCTCGTTCATGCGCCGACGTATGCCGCCAGATGTTCGCCGGTGAGGGTGGCACGCTCGGCGACCAGGTCGGCGGGCGTGCCCTCGAAGACGATCTTGCCGCCGTCGTGGCCGGCGCCGGGACCGAGGTCGATAATCCAGTCGGCGTGCGCCATCACCGCCTGGTGATGCTCGATGACGATCACCGACTTACCGGAGTCGACCAACCGATCGAGCAGGCCGAGCAACTGTTCGACATCGGCGAGGTGCAGGCCGGTCGTCGGCTCGTCGAGGACGTAGACGCCACCCTTCTCCGTCATATGAGTGGCCAGCTTGAGCCGCTGCCGCTCGCCGCCGGACAGCGTGGTGAGCGGCTGGCCGAGGGTGAGGTAGCCGAGCCCGACATCGGCGAGCCGGTCGAGAATCTTCTCCGCGGCCGGTGTACGCGCCGGGCCGTCGCTGAAGAACTCCTGCGCCTCAGCCACCGACATCGCGAGCACCTCGCTGATATCGCGGCCACCGAGGTGGTACTCGAGCACCGCGGCCTGGAACCGCTTGCCCTCGCACACCTCACAGGTGGTCGCCACACCGGCCATGACCGCCAGGTCGGTGTAGATGACGCCCGCGCCATTGCAGTTGGGGCATGCGCCCTCGGAGTTGGCACTGAAAAGCGCCGGCTTGACACCGTTTTCCTTCGCGAAGGCCTTGCGGATCGGGTCCAGCAGTCCGGTGTAGGTCGCCGGGTTGCTCCGCCGAGAGCCGCGGATCTGGCCCTGATCGACCGACACCACGTCCGCGGAGCTTGCGGAGCGGCCATCGAGTCGAGCCGCGCCAGCCGGAATGGAACCGTGCACAAGTGAACTCTTACCCGAGCCAGCGACACCGGTGATGACGGCGAGCACACCGAGCGGAATGTCTACATCGACATCACGCAGGTTGTTCGTCGATGCCCCGCGAATCTCCAACGCGCCGTCGGGCTTTCGCACCGTCTCCTTCAGCGCGGCCCGATCGTCGAAGTGGCGGCCGGTAATGGTGCCGCTGCCGCGCAGCCCATCGACGCTGCCCTCGAAGCAGACGGTGCCGCCGCCGGTACCGGCACCGGGACCCAGGTCGACGATGTGGTCGGCGATGACGATCGTCTCCGGCTTGTGCTCGACCACAAGCACCGTATTGCCCTTGTCCCGCAGCCGCAGCAGCAGTTCGTTCATCCGCTGGATGTCATGCGGGTGCAGGCCCGCGGTGGGCTCGTCGAATACGTAGGTGACGTCGGTGAGCGAGGAGCCGAGGTGGCGGATCATCTTGACGCGTTGCGCCTCACCGCCCGACAGCGTGCCCGCGGGCCGTTCCAGCGAGAGGTAGCCGAGCCCGATCTCCACGAACGAGTCGAGGGTATGCCGCAGCGAGGTCAGTAGCGGCGCCACCGACGGTTCCTTCAGCCCGCTGACCCATTCGGCCAGATCGCTGATCTGCATAGCGCAGGCGTCAGCGATGCTGATGCCCTTGATCTTCGACGATCGCGCCAACTCGCTGAGCCGGGTGCCATCGCATTCGGGGCAGGTCTGGAAGGTGACCGCCCGCTCCACGAACGCGCGGATATGCGGCTGCAGCGCGTCGACGTCCTTGGACAGCATCGACTTGCGGATCCGCGGGATCAGGCCCTCATAGGTCAGGTTGATGCCGTCGACCTTGATCTTGGTCGGTTCCTTGTAGAGCAGATCGTTGAGTTCGCGCTTGTTGTACTTCTTGATCGGCTTATCCGGATCGAAGAAGCCGCAACCGGTGAAGATGCGGCCGAACCAGCCGTCCATGCTGTAGCCGGGGATGGTGAGCGCGCCCTCGTTCAGCGATTTCGTATCGTCGTACAGCTGGGTCAGGTCGATGTCGTTGACCGAACCACGGCCCTCACAGCGCGGACACATACCGCCGGTGATGCTGAAGCTGCGGCGCTCCTTCACCGTCTTCCCGGCGCGCTCGATCGCGACCGCACCCGCGCCGCTGATCGAAGCGACATTGAAGGAGAACGCCTGCGGCGAGCCGATATGCGGCTTGCCGAGTCGGCTGAACAGGATGCGCAGCATGGCATTGGCGTCGGTGGCGGTGCCGACCGTGGAGCGCGGATCGACGCCCATGCGCTGCTGGTCGACGATGATCGCGGTGGTCAGCCCGTCGAGCACGTCGACCTCGGGCCGCGCAAGTGTGGGCATGAAGCCCTGCACGAAGCTGCTGTAGGTCTCGTTGATCAACCGCTGCGATTCGGCGGCGATGGTATCGAATACCAGCGAACTCTTGCCCGAGCCGGATACACCGGTGAACACCGTCAGCCGGCGCTTCGGGATTTCGATGCTGATGTCTTTGAGGTTGTTCACGCGTGCGCCGAGCACGCGGATCAGATCGTGGCTGTCGGCAGCGTGGGGTTGCGTGTCCGTCTTCTTGGCCATGCCGATCGGTTCTCCATCTGGTTGCGCGGGCCGCCTGCGCGGTCTCCGTCGGAGTCCACTAGCTCGATCTAATCAGCTTCGAGCAGTGCGTTTCGGTTCTTCTACGGCGGGAGTCGTGGCAAGTGGCTTGCCGTTGGCTCGACGCCGGTGACCCGCGGTAGTCACCGGCGTCGAGCGCAGCGATCGCACTCAGCTCAACTGCTGGATACGGACCATATTTCCGGCGGGATCACGGAAGGCGCAGTCGCGGACCCCGTATGGCTGATCGGTCGGCTCCTGGACGACCTCGGCATTGGTGGCCTGCACCTTCTCGAAGGTAGCGTCGACATCCTTGGTAGCCAACAGGATGCTGGCGTAGGTGCCCTTGGCCATCATCTCGGCGATGGTGCGGCGCTCCTCATCGGTGATGCCCGGATCGGCGGCCGGTGGGTGCAGGACAATGGATGTGCCGGGCTGGTCGACCGGGCCGACGGTGAGCCAGCGCATTCCGTTGAATCCGACGTCTTTGCGCAGCTCGAAGCCGAGGGCGTCGCGGTAGAAGGTGAGGGCGGCCTCCGGGTCGTCCTGTGGAAGGAAGCTCGCTTGAATGATGATGTCCATGGCTTTCACGCTAATTGCTGCTAGGTGACCCGCGCTTCTCGATTCCTGATCGGTCTGGTCACCCTTTTGACGACCAGCGTCGGCAGGTCCACCGTGGCGTGTTCGGCCTGCTCCCGGTAGGCGCTGGGCGGTATCCCGACCAGCTCGGTGAACCGCGTACTGAAGGTTCCCAGCGACTGGCAGCCGACCGCGAAACAGACCTCGGTCACGCTGAGATCGCCGCGCCGCAACAACGACATCGCGCGCTCGATGCGCCGCGTCATCAGGTAGGAGTACGGCGACTCGCCGTAGGCGAGCTTGAACTGGCGGCTCAGGTGACCGGCCGATATGTGCTCGTCGCGAGCCAGCCGCTCGACATCGAGCGGTTGGTCGTATTCCCGGTCGATCCGGTCACGGATGCGACGCAGGCGCGCGAGCTCGCGTAGGTGGTCCTCCGTGGCTGGTTTGCTGGTCACCTGACCGATCGTCGCATGTCGCGCTGGGTTTGCCTAGCTCAGCGACCACCGGCCGGCAGCGGCGGCACGGGTGTCGCGGATACCGGATTCTTGGGCTCGCCCTGCAATGCCGACAGCCCCGTCCAGGTATTCCAATCGATGGTCCAGTCGTAGAGATCGCCGTCGGCGGCCGACAGCGCGATCGATGTGCCGGTTACCTCGACCGGATCGCCGTAGAGGGCGGTCGGAAAGAAGGCCTGCGCATCGGTCGGCGACAGGTTGATGCAGCCGTTGGTGACATTCGAAGAGCCCTGTGCCGAAAGGGATTCCGGGTTGGCGTGAATGAATTCGCCGTTATTCGAGATGCGTACGGCCCAGCGTTCGCGAACGTTGGTGTAGAACGGCGGATTCGACATCATGAAGTCTTCGTACTTCTCGGTGACGACGTGCACACCGGAACGGGTGACGTTGCGCGCTTCATTGCCCTGGCCATAGCTGACCGCGAAGTCCAAGATGATCTGTCCGTCGCGAACGACCTGCATGCGATGGCTCGGTGCGTTGGCCTTGACGATCTGGCTGCGGCCGATGCGGAAATCCGAAGTGAGATCCGAATATCCGTAGTTTCCGCCGCCGAGATCCAGGCCGTAGAGCTTGGCCGTGACGTGCACGGTGGTGCCGGGCGCCCAGTAGTCCTTCGGCCGCCAATGCACGCGCGAGCCGCCGTTGTCGTCCGGGAACCAGGCCCAGGCGCCCTCGGTCGGCGGGTTGGTGGTGACCGTGAGCGCCTTCTCCACGGCGGCCTTGTTCTGCACAGATCCCTTGAACTGCAAGATGATCGGCGCGGCGATGCCGACTTCCTGGTTATCGGCGATATTGAGCGTCGCGGGGAAGGTGTTCTTCGGCGCCAGGGTGGTGAAGGTGCCCTCGATCGGGGCCGGCCTGTGGTCGGGGCCTACTGCGGTGCCGGACCAGGTGTATTCGGCGTCGTAGCCGAGCGGTTCGGTGGTCCGGTAGCTGTGCTTGTCCGCGGCGAGTTCGCCGGCGACCTGCTTGCCGTTGGCATTGGTCAGCGCGATCTGGTCGATGGTGCCGTCGGTGACGGTGACCGAGATCGGTGCGGTCGGATTGACGTTCTTGGCGTCGGCGGCAGGTGTCAGCGTGACCTTCGCGACGGGGGCGTTGTCTTCGGCGGAGTCACTCTTACCACCTTTGTCGGACGTGCATCCGGCCATCAGCGCGACTACCACGAGCAGCACGGCGGAGACGGCGGCGGCCGGTCTGTGAATGACTGGGCGATGGCTCACTTCATCGAATTTACGCGGCGAAAACCGGGTGCCCGGCCAGCGAAGAGTGTGGTGTCCGTTTCACCGTTTAGAGAGCCACCCCGATGGGTACCGGCTCAGGTTCCAGCCGGATCCCGAATCGCTCGGCTACACCGTCGCGGACCGTACGGGCCAGTGCGACCAGATCGGCGGCGGTCGCGCTGCCGCGGTTGGTCAAGGCCAGCGTATGTTTCGTAGACAGCCGGGCCGGGGCGTCCGGGCCCGGAAAACCCTTGGCGAAACCCGCCCGTTCGATGAGCCAGCCCGCGGAGAATTTGACGCCGTCGGAAGCCGGATAGGTCGGGATCGTGACATCGCCCACATGGGCGGTGATCGCAGCCTTCACTTGCTCGACCCGATGGTTCGCAACGACCGGATTGGTGAAGAACGAGCCCGCGCTCCAGGTGTCGTTATCGGCGGGGTCGAGGACCATGCCCTTGCCCGCGCGCAGCTTCAGCACCGCCGCCCGGACTTGGTCGGCGGGACGGGAGTCACCATTGTCCGCGCCGAGTGCGTTCGCGAGTTCGCCGTAGCGCAACGGTGCGCTCGAGCCGTCGGGATTGAGTGCGAAGTCCACCTCGAGCACCACGGCGGTATCGCGATGCTTGAGGGCGCTGGTGCGGTAGCCGAAGCCGAGTTCGGCCGGTTCGACCCAGCGGATCTCACCGCTCGCGCGGTCCAGCAGGCGCACCCGGCGCAGCAGGCTCTCGACCTCCACGCCGTACGCACCGACGTTCTGTACCGGCGTCGCACCGGCGGATCCGGGAATGCCCGACAGGCATTCCAGCCCCCCGAGACCGGCCTCGATCGTGGCCGCGACCACCGCGTCCCAGTTCGCACCTGCTTCGGCAACCACACTGTCCGCGCCGATCTCGACCGTCTCGTTGCGCACCAGGACCACCACACCGTCGAAGCCGTCGTCGCCGACGAGCAGGTTGGATCCGCCCGCGAGCAGCAGTAGTGGAATGCCCGCGGTGTCCAGCGTCCGGACCGTCGCGATCAGCGCTTCGGTCGTCGCGCACTCCGCGACCGTGGCCGGACCGCCGACCCGCAATGTAGTCAGCTCGGCCAGCCGCACCGATTCGCGCAGCCGCGCACCGCTATCGACCAGCAGCTCGCGCAGCTGGTCCGCCGACACCACCCGTGAAGTTCGCACGCCCCAGACGGTAGCCTGTTCGACCATGGCTACACCCCTGGCGTACACGGCTCACTACTCGTCTCCGGTTGCCGCCGTACGCGCGGCCTTCGCCGATGAGCAGTACTGGAAGGACCGCATCGCCGAGGTGGGTGGCGATAAAGCCCGGCTGGATTCGGTCACCGCCAACGGCGACCAGGTCATTGTCGAGATGGCGCAGATCATCGCCGCCGAACTGCTGCCGCCGGCGATCACCGCGGTGCGGCCCGGCGATCTGATCATCCCGCGCACCGAGCGCTGGACCGGCGATTCGGCCACCTTCACCGCGCGGGTCGAGGGTGCGCCCGCCGAGGTCCACGGGACAATCGAGCTCACGGCCGACGGCTCCGGTTCGGTGGCACAGACCAAGGGCACCATCGAGGTGAAGATTCCGCTGTTCGGCGGAAAGATCGAGGCCGCGATCGCCGAGCGGTTGACCGAACTGCTGGCGAACGAGGAAGAATTCACGAACAACTGGGTCGGCAAGCACTGAGGTTGGTCGGCAGGGCAGTGAACACGATGTGCTGATTCCGCGTGGCGTGGGTGTGGAGTTGTGGCGAATCCCCAGACCCACCGCCGAGCGATGCGGCGGCATGCGGTCCCGGTAACGTACATCTTCATGGCTCGCCGACTGGACTATTCAGCCCGCTTCCCGCTGCACACCACCAAGGAGCTGTACGCGGCGATGTCGACCCGGGAGTACTGGGAAGACCGGTGCGCGGAGATGTCGAAAATAGCGCCCGGTAACGAAGTCGCGAGCCTCGATGTCAGCGACTCGGGTATCGATGTCGTGCTGAACCACATCCTGCCGCGCGACATGCTGCCGGAGATCGCGCAGGCGGTCATGCGCAAAGATATGGTCATCACCCGCAAGGAGAGCTGGGGACCGTTCGACGAGAACGAGTCGGTCGGCAAGTTCTCGGCCTCCATTCCGGCCGGGCCGGGCAGCCTCGGCGGCACCATTCGCCTGTTCCCCACCGACACCGGCTGCACCATGCGATTCTCCTCCGAGGCCAAGGTGTTCATCCCGATGGTCGGCCCGCGACTCGAACAGCTGATGCTGGTCAACCTGGTCGACCTGTTCCGCGGCGAGGCCGAGCAGACCGTGAAGTGGCTGGAAGAGCAAAACCCGACCCGCTGAGGCCGGTCGGCACCATCACCAGGGGCACCACTGGTGTCAATCGATTACGACGTAGCGACCGCTGGCTGATCCACGACGAGTTGGTCACCGGTCGACTGCGCGATGCGGCCGATCCACTGGTCGTCGACCTCGGCTATGGGGCGAGTCCGTGGACCACGCTGGAGTTGGCGGCCCGCCTGCGCACCGTCCGCGCGGACGTGCGGGTGGTCGGGCTCGAGATCGATCCGGAACGTGTGGTGCCCGCCCGCGACGGCGTCACCTTCGCGCGCGGCGGCTTCGAATTGGCCGGACTACGGCCGGTGCTGGTGCGCGCGTTCAATGTGCTGCGCCAATATCCGGAGCCGGCCGTTCCCGATGCGTGGGCCACCATTCTGTCCGGGATGGATCCGGCCGGTTTACTCGTCGACGGCACCTGCGATGAGCTGGGCAAGCGTTGCGCTTGGGTGCTGTTGGATCGATCCGGACCGCTCTCGCTCACCCTGGCGTGGGATCCGTTCACGGTCGAACGTCCGTCCGATATCGCCGAGCGCCTGCCGAAGGTGTTGATCCACCGCAACGTTCCCGGCGAACCGATCCACGCGCTGCTGACGGCCGCTGATCGCGCGTGGGCTCGTGCCGCGCCGCTCGCCCCCTTCGGCCCCCGAGTGCGCTGGCGTGCAGCGGCCGAGACCCTCCGCCAGGAGGGTTACCCGGTCCGCACCTATCGCCGCCGCATGCGCGACTGTGTGCTCTCGGTCCCCTGGCCCGTCGTCGCCCCCAACCCAACGCCTTAGATCAAGATCAGGTCGCACTGGTGGCGGGGGCTTCTCGGTCGGCGACGCGCGCCCGAGAAGACCCGGCGGCGATCGGCCTCGGTCGTCAGGGACGGCCGAGGAGCGTGCGGAAATAGCCGGTCAGCGCCGCGAGCGGGAGGATCGAGGTCGGCTCGAAGGGCTGACGCCAGAGGCCGCCGTGGGCGGCACCGGCCACGAATATGTTCTCGGGGTTCGAGTCGGCTTCGGGTGGGGCGGAGAGATCGGCAACGAGCTTGGCCGCCAGCAGAGTTCGGGCGGTGTCGGGGTCGAAGACTTCGATGCCGAAGTGCCGGGCGCCGCGGTAGGAGGCGGCGAGGGAGCGTTGGGCGCGGAGGGATTTCGTCATGGCGGGTGGTGCGACGACACATGAGACCGTGCGGCCCGCGGTGTGCGCGAGGACCGTGCGCCAGCGCAGGAGGCGTTGGGCCAGTGCGTGATTCGGCCCCTCGGCGGAGAGCAGTGTGTCGGCGACGCTCCAGGTCGCGCCGAGGTGGTCGGGGTTCGTGGTGCGGTAGTGGGGCCGGTACAGGGCTGATGCGGTGAGCACGCGCAACAGGTGCGGGCCGACGCCGCGCTCGCGCAGACGGGCGTGAGCGTCCGCGATGACGTCCTCGGGCACGGCGTAGCAGTCGGTCGGCGAACCGAGGTATGCGATGGCGGCGTCATCGCGGTGCTCGAGCAGATCCTCGACGAGGACATCCATGGCCGCGGCCAGTCGAACCCCTTGCGGTCCGGGACCATTCGCGTACAGGCCGAATACCGGGCGGGCGTCGCGGTCGAACTGGGCGCGGATCCAGTGCACCAATGCCGGGAACTGCCTGGTGATATCCGCGCCGGGTCCCGCCGTGACGGGGTAGCGCAGCCGACCCGCTCCCGCCTTCGCGAGGTCCGAAATCTCGCGCCATCGCTGCGCTCCGGGTAGGTCTATCGCGAGAACGTCAGCGCCCCAGTGCAATAGCGGCCGTAGCGGACCGAGTTCGGCCGCCGCCCCGGTCACGATCACTCGAAAACCGGGCAGCGACAACCACTCCGGATGATCGATCACCCGCTCCACCGCCGCTGCGAAGGCAGGCTCGATTATGCCGCGGCGACGCCAGTCGGTCAGCTGCTGCCACAGCGCCTCTTCGGCCAATAGTTCTCCACGGAACGGGATTTCGAGTCTGGGGGCAGGTTTCGCAGTACCGTCGATCCGACCGGTTTGGAGTCCATCGGGTGTGGCGATCGCATCGATGTCGACGCTGTGCAGCGGTGCGATCGTGTGCCCGGTCACGAAACGCAGCAGCTGGCGTGCGGCCCGCAAACCGTCGGTCGCGGTCCCCACCGACACCGCGGGCGAGCTCGCGGCCAGCGCGGTCAGGCCACGGAAGATGCCGCGGTAGCCGCAGCGCCAGTCACGGCAGGTTTCGACCTGTTGTGCGAGGTCGGCGTCATATCTGCGCACCGCATCGGCGACCACGGCGGTGGCGAACATATCGCCGATGCGCTCGGGCGCTCCGGACGGAAAGACGAGATCCCACTTGCCCTGACCTACCGTCCCCATGGTCAGTCACCCTGCCATGATTGCGCGCCGGGCAAAACCGGAGATCGACCGAATTGATAGCCGAATCGGATCATTCGCGACTTCACCGCGCCGATCACACAGCGGTGAGGGCCCGGCGCACCCGTGCCGCCGCACGCGGCGGTAGTCGCACACTCGCGGACCGGATTTCGTCGCTATCGCAGCGATGGATGGCAACCGCATCGCCGACCACCTCATCCAATGCGGATTGCCCGATATCGGCCTCGGCCAGATCGAGCACCGTGCGCACCGGCGTGGTCACCAGAAATGCGCCCGCTGATTCGAGATCGGCCGGAATCAGCGGGCGGCGCAGCACCACCAGTCGCGGGGTGACCGGCGGTCGTCCGGAACCGACCGACAAATGCAGGAATCGCGGCCGTAGTCGACCGAGTCCATGCAACTCCGCAGCACTCTGATGCGATACCGCGGCGGCCCCGTCGAACCAGGCCGCCCACATGGCGTATTCGTCGAGGGGGCCGGTGGGCCACTCGGCCAACCGCAAAATCCCGACCCCGGCTCGCGACACCGAGCCGTCGCCCAGACCGACGCGAACACGCGCCTCACATCCGGCGCGCAGCACCTGCCTGGTAGTAAAGAACCCGGCATGGCGCCCAGCCAATCGCCGCAGCACACGCCACCCGTGCTCGGCGGAATCGCGTGCACGGCCCGCCGCATCGCCAGCCATGTCGACCAGGCTACGCTCGAATTCTGTGTCACATGTCACAATCGAACCCCTCACAGCGCCCTCATAGCGAGCACAGAAAGGTCGGGAAGAATCGAGCGCATGAGCCAGCCCAACGAGCGACCCATGAACACAGGAACGCAGAGCCCACCGCCCCGGGCGGTCAACCGGCGGGCACTCGTGATCGCGCTCGTCGTGGTCACGATTCTGCTCGCTACCGTGCTGGTCGGCGGGGAGGCATATGCGCGCTACCAGGTTTCGCGGTGCATCAGCACACAGTTCGAGAAGGATATGGGTTCGAAGATCGATGTGAGCTTCGGAGCCAAGCCGATGCTGATCACCTGGATCGACGGGAAGGTCGATCACTTGAAGGTGAACAGCGACGATTCCAAGTTCGGTCCGGCCGTCGGCATGGTGGTGCACGCCAAGTTCAACGACGTCGAGATCAGCGATAATGGCAGCGGCGGCACCATCGGCAGCTCCTCAGCCGACGTCACCTGGGGCAACGACGGCATCCGGGAGACGCTCGGCGGCCTGGTCAGCGGCGTGTCGTCCGCATCGTCGACCGGGATGCTGACCCTGGATGTGCTCGGCGGACTCGCGCAGCTGCAGGTGAAGCCGGAGATCAAGGACGGCACCGTGCAGATCGAGACGAAGTCGGCGGCGCTGCTCGGCATGGGGATACCGACCGATGTGGTGTCGGGCATCGTCGAAGTGTTCACGCAGAGTCTGCAGAGCTACCCGCTGGGCCTGAAGGCCACCGATGTCAAGGTCACCGATAACGGCGTCGTGGTGAAGCTGGCCGGTGGGCGCACCGAACTGCCCGCCGCGCAGAATAACGGCAATGTCAGCTGCTGAGGCGGCTCATCGGGCCGCGCGGTGCAGCGGACTTTCGGTCGGTGAAAACGCGTTCTAGGTAGGCATTTCCATAGCTGGGTTGTCGAATCCCCGGGGTCCGTAGTCGGATCCGCCATGCACCGCCCGACCCAGGCCTCGGTTCCATCCGGTTCGACCGACCGCCGCCGCGTCATCAGTCACGTTTGCTGTACCCAGGTCCGCCAGCAACGCAGGTCTGGGTTGCCAACGGTGCGCAGCAGGGGCACGAGCGGATCAAGCCCGCGACGACCGCCCGCGGTGGCGATCGTCGTCGCGGTCGAACCAGCGGCATACGCGATCCGACCGAGATATCGCAATCAACAGAGGAATTAGCCCACACGCTCGGCATGCTTCGACGACGCGTTCGGCATCAGGCCGGGAAACCCTCCAGCACCGCACGGGATTTCGACAGTCCGAGACGAGTCGCGCCCGCAGCGATCAGTTCGGCGGCGGCCTCGCAGGTGCGGATGCCACCGCTGGCCTTCACACCGAGACGTCCGCCGACGGTCTCGGCCATCAACTGGACCGCGTGCACGCTGGCACCACCGGAGGGGTGGAATCCCGTGGAGGTCTTCACGAAATCGGCGCCGGCACGTTCGGCGGCGCGGCAGACCTCGACGATCGCGGCATCGGACAGCGCCGCCGATTCGATGATCACCTTGAGCACCGCGCGATCCCCCATAGCCTCACGCACCGTCACGATATCGGACAGCACCGCGCTGTAATCGCCTGCGCGCGCTGCTCCGACATCGATCACCATGTCGACCTCGGCCGCACCCTGCTCGACCGCGAGGCGCGCCTCGGCGCCCTTGACGAGCGAATGGTGCTTTCCAGAAGGGAATCCGGCGACTGTGGCGACCACCACGCCGGATGCCCGAATCGGCAGCATGGACGGCGATACGCAGATCGCGTAGACGCCGAGTTCGCGTGCTTGCGCGACCAACGCGTCCACCTCCGCGGCCGTCGCCTCCGGCGCCAGTAGCGTGTGATCGATCATGGCCGCCACTTCGGCCCTGGTCAGCGACGCGGAATTTGCCACAAGGTGAGAGTCTGGCACACCGGTGGCGAATTCCGTTGCGTGCCTCCGACACATCGCGCACACTCGATAGTGTCGGTGGAGCTAGACAGCGCTTGCGACTGCACGGCCGAGGTGTTGCGCAGTTGCGGATGGCCCAATCGTTCAGGAGGAGAAGACACCGTGCTGATCCGTCGCGAACGCGCCGACGATGCCGCCGCGATCGCGGCCGTCCACCGCAGCGCCTTCGGACCGCAGTACGCGAACGCCGATAACGACCGGGAGACGGCCGCACTCACCGAAGACCCACCCGAGGTCGACCTCGTCACCCGGTTGCGCAGCGACTCCGGCTGGATCCCCACCCTATCGATGGTCGCGGTGGAACACGACACCGTCATCGGCCACGTCTGCCTCACCCGCGCGGGTGTCGGCCCGTTCCCGGTGCTCGCCCTCGGCCCGATCGGCGTCCTGGCCGAACATCAGGGCAATGGTGTCGGCGCGGCCATGATGCACGCCGCTCTCGGCGCCGCCGACGCCCTCGACGAACCCCTGATCGGCCTGCTCGGCCACCTCGACTACTACCCCCAGTTCGGCTTCCTGCCCGCCGCCCGCCTCGGCATAACGCCGAACGAACCGGCCTGGGTTTCCCACTTCCAGGTGCGCACGCTGTCGGCGTATGACTCGCAGATCACTGGTGAATTCCGTTATGCGGAGCCGTTTTACGAGTTGTAGGTGGGTCGCTGCGGGGTTTCCGGGCACGGGTCGGGGCCGACGATTTCAAGATCAGCATGTCTCGGTGGAGGCAAACACCGACAGCGGCCCGCCAAGAGCGCTTTCTCGGCGGCGAGGTCGCTCAACACCTGGTCCCGCAGGTGGTGCGAATTGCACATACTCGACCTGGGAGGATGAGCCCATGAGTTCCGCTCCACCTGCCTCGGACGACCGACGCTACGTGCTCACCCTCGGGTGCCCGGACCGTCCCGGCATCATCGCCAGGATCACCTCCTTCATCGCGGAGTTCGGGGGGTCCATTGTGGAGGCGGGTTATCACTCCGATCCGGATATCGGCTGGTTCTTCACCCGTCAGGCGATCAAGGCGTCGACGGTGCCGTTCGGCATCGCCGAACTGCGCGACCGGTTCGCCGGAGTCGCGGCCGACTTCGGCACGGAGACAGAGTGGCAACTGCTGGACTCCGGTGAGCGTCGCCGAGCCGTACTACTGGTCAGCAAAGACGGCCACTGCCTGCACGATCTGCTCGGTCGTGCCGCGAGCGGTGAACTGCCTGCCACCATCGAAGCGGTGATCGGCAATCACCCGGACCTCGCTGGGATGACCGAGGCGCACGGCGTGAAGTTCCACCACGTGCCCTTCCCGAAGGATCCGGCCGAACGCGGCCCCGCCTTCGAGGAAGTCCGCGACCTGGTCGATGCCCACGACCCGCACGCCGTCGTCTTGGCCCGCTTCATGCAGGTGCTGCCCGCCGAACTGTGCGAACACTGGGCAGGCAAGGCGATCAATATCCATCACAGCTTCCTGCCCTCGTTCGTCGGCGCCCGGCCCTACCATCAGGCCTTCGCTCGCGGCGTCAAACTGATCGGGGCGACCTGTCACTACGTCACCGCCGAACTCGACGCGGGTCCCATCATCGAACAAGACGTGATCCGCATCGACCATGCTGACGAAGTCCGCGATATGGTCCGCCAGGGCCGCGATATCGAACGCGTAGTCCTGGCCCGCGGCCTTCGCTGGCACCTCGAGGGCCGCGTCCTGGTCCACGGCCGCCGAACCGTGGTCTTCTCCTGACCCCTTACCCGGCTGCTTTGGCGAGCTGACGCATCGAATCGAGGATCAGAACCAGTTCCTCGTTGAACCGCTCGTACATCTCGGTGTTTCCCAGATGTCCCTGCGGGAGCACCTCGTACTTGACCAGGCTGCCTGTCTCCCTGAGCATTTCGGCGATTCGCTCGGCGTGTACCGGCGGGGTCATATCGTCGAATTCGCCGGCCAGGATTGTGGTCGGTACGACGAGGTTGCGGGCCGATTCGCCGAGATCCAGTTCGGCGAGCAGGATTCCGAATTTCGCACGGACGCGGGCGGGGCAGGAGCGGACGACCGCCAGGCTGTAGTCGACTACGTCGCCGGTGGAGCGCGAGCTCATGATCTGTCGGGTGAACGCCCACTTCACCGGGGCGATCGGCGGGAAGACGAGCGCGGCGCCGAGGCCGAGGCGGCCGAGGGCGTACGGCAGCGCGATTCGCCAATTCAGCAACGGGAGTGGGGCATTGAGGAACGGGAGGACGGTCGTCTCGGCGATCAGTCGACCCGGCGCAGTGTTGGTCAACAGTACTGCGCATGCCTGCTTCGCGACTCGGTCCGGATAACGTCCGGCCCAGGCCTGCAGGGTCATGCCGCCGAGGCTGTGGCCGACCACAACCGCCCGCTCGCCCGGGCGCAGTGTGGCATCGAGCACAGTGGCCAGATCGTCGGCGAGCAGATCGGTGGTCAGAGGGCTGGAGCCGAGTTCGCTCTCGCCGTGACCGCGCACGTCGTAGACGACTACGCGGTACTGATCGGCGAACTCGTTGATCTGCGCATTCCAGTATTCGATGGCGCAGGTCCAGCCGTGTACCAGCACGATCGTCTGCGCATCGGCCGGTCCGTAGACGTGTACGCGCAAACGCGCACCATCCCGAGTGACCACCGGAACGACCTCATACGGCCCGGTCGGCGGATTGAAGGCCGCGGTCGCATAGGTACGCGACCGCAGGTTGGCGCGGTGTGTGTGAAGCAACCCCCGGACCCGACCAGGGAAGTCCACCAGCGCAGGCGACATTGCACGCATCGGACACTCCTTTGTGTTACTCCTCGATACACTAAACGCAAACCGCCGTGCTTGCTAGTGCAAGCACCCCAAAAGTTATCCCCACTTCTCCCCGCCCATCCTTGTGACCGATCACAAATCCGGGCCCATCCGCCCAACCGCTCGAAGGTTCAAACCTGCCGTCACCAGCACGAACCAACCATTGCGCCCACCTGCGGACCACACTCGAATCGAATCTCCGTTCCTCCGACCAGATCTCTCCAAGTCGATCGAAAATCCATTCCCGCCGCCCAGCCGAATCTCCGACCAGCACCCGCCGCCCACCGAATTCGCGCGCCCGGCATCCGCCAGCTGCCGAATTTCCCGCCCAGCACCCGCCACCCACCGAATTAGCACGCCCCGGCATCCGCCAGCTGCCGAATTTCCCGCCCAGCACCCGCCACCCACCGAATTCCCGCCCAGCACCCGCCGCCCAGCTACCTCTGGGGCCGAGAGCCCAATCTCCCGACTAGCCGACCACCGCGCGCAGACCGCGAGCGCTCAATACGGCCATCCCCAATTTCAGCCGCGACCGGCTCAAGCACTCAGTTTGACGGGCATGGAGCGGTAGGCGTGCAGATTGCGCAGGGGATGCGGTATCGGCGGACCGTCCAGAGACAGATCCGGGTACCGCTCGAAGAGGGCTCGCAGCGCGATGGAGCCCTCCAACCGGGCCAGCGTGGCGCCCAGGCAACCATGCAACCCGCTGCCGAACGCGAGATGATCCGCGGCGTTGGCCCTGGTCACATCGAATCGTTCGGGATCCGGGAAGACGGCGGGGTCGTAGTTTGCGCCCGCCAACGACAGCAGGACCAGGGATCCGGATTCGACGCGCTGATCGGCGATGTGAACCTCACAGTTCGTGACTCGGCCCGTCATCCGCACCGGTCCGTCGTAGCGCAGGATTTCCTCGACCGCGCGTGGCCACAGCTCCGGCCGCGCCGCCAGCAGTTCCAGCTGGTCACGATGGCTTGTCAGCAGGGCGATTCCGTTGCCGAGCATATTCACCGTCGTCAAGAATCCGGCGTCCAGCAGCAGCGCCGCATTGGCCATCTGCTCGCGGCGAGTCAGCTCACCACCCTTCACCAGCATGCTGAGCACATCTTCGCCCGGCTGGGTGGTGAGTCCATCGAGGTGTTGGTCGAAGTACCGCTGCACCTCGGCCAAGTCGTCGATGGCGTGGCGGTAGGTGCTCCAGCTCAGGCCGCGTTCGAGCAGCGGTGCACCGGAATCTCCCCACTTCAGCAGGGTCGAATGCATATGCGCGGGCAACCCGAGAATCTCGGCGATGATCGCGACCGGCAACTGTGCGGAAAAGTTGACGATCAGATCCGGTCGCGGCTCCGATTCCAGGCGTTCGAGCAGGTCATCGGTCACTTCGACAACCCGCTCCCGTAGTTTGGCGATCGCCTTCGGGGTGAACGCCTGCCCGACCAGGCGTCGGTACCGGGTGTGGTCGGGCGGATCGGTCACCAGCATCGAGGGTGGCTCCGCGAGGTTGGGAAGTCCAGGATCCGTTTTGGTCATCACCCAGCGGATGGGCTTCGGCAAGGCCGAATGGTTGGGCGTGACAACGCTGAAGCGACGGTCTCGCAGGATGAGTCGGCACAATTCGTAGTCCGCGGTCACGCGCAAACCCGACACCTTGGGCATCCGGCCTCGCTGGCGGATCTCCTCGATGTACTGCGACGAGCCGAGCAAACGATCCGGACCGACCGCGATCTGTCCGAGGGGATCGCCCCGACGCGCCGCCCACAGGAGGTAGAACCGTGGCACGCCATGCATCATCAGCCACCGGATCCATACGCGTATCCACATGTTGTCACCTCCGACTCCCCCTTTTCATATGATAGATAGCCGCTATGGACGGACTGGAGCTATCGGCTGCTGGAGCAACTTTCGGATCGGGTGAGAGGCACCATGGACAGGCGCGGTTTCGTCAAGGGCGCTGGCCTGGCGACGATGCTGGGTTTTGCGAGTGGAAGCACGCTTGCGGCGCGGGCCGATGACTACAGCCCGAGCCCGAGATCGTCGGTGTACCGCACGCTGGTGCCGGAGATCTTCGCGCCGCTGCCGGACCCGGCCGATCATGTGCCTGCGATCGTCATCGGATCGGGATTCGGGGCGTCGATCACCGCCCTGCGTCTGGCGCAGTCGGGGACCCAGGTCGCGGTGCTCGAGCGGGGGTCGCGCTGGCCCAGTGATCCGTGGCGCAACATCTTCGCCACCGACACGATTCCGGATGGCCGCGGCTTCTGGCACCGCGCCACCTTTACCGGCGTGAACAAGATCCCGGTGCAAATCGATCCGTTCGGCGGGGTCCTCGACGTTTCCAGTTATCCGGGTATCGACGTGTGGCACGGTGCATGCGTGGGCGGTGGTTCGGTGGTGTTCACCGGAGTGATGATCGAGCCGGAGCAGCGGTTCTTCGACAGCGTGTTCCAGGGTGTGGTCGACTACCGCGAGATGCACGACGTCTACTACCCCAGGGTCCGAAATACGTTGCGGCTGAGCTCGATACCGAACGATATCTACGACTCTTTCGCGTTCACCCACTCGCGGGCCTGGGACGAGCAGGTCCGCGCGGCCGGCTACACGCCGCAGCGCATCGACGGCAGTTGGAATTGGGACGTCATCCGCGACGAGCTGACCGGACGATCGATGCCGTCGGCGACGGTCGGCTGTTCGAACCTCGGCAATTCCAACGGCGCGAAGTTCGATCTGAGCCAGAACTACCTGCGCTATGCCGAGGACACCGGCTGCGCCCAGATCTATCCCGGCCATCGCGTGGACGCCGTCGCCAAGGAACCGGGAGCGTCGGGTCGCTATACCGTCACCGTGACCAAACTCGCACCTACCGGCGAGGTGCTCCGCATACGAACACTGACCTGCGACAAGCTGTTCCTCGCCGCGGGCTCCATCGGCACCTCCGAGCTGCTGGTATGCGCGCGGGAAACCGGAGCGCTGCCGAACCTGAACGAGCATATCGGCGAAGGCTGGGGCAGCAACGGCGACGTCGCCTTGGCGCGGCCTGCGAACTCGCTCGAGGTCGGTACGCAGGGCACGCCGTCCGCGAGCCGGATTCTGGACGAGGCGGGCGCACCCGTGTCGCTGGAGAACTGGTTCGTCCCCGGCACGACGCCCTTCGACATCGGTATCGTCGCGTCGCTGGGCATTGTGCTCGACGACACCCGCGGCCGTTTCGTCTACAACCCGACCGACGGGAGCGTCGAGCTGCAGTGGCCAGCAAACGGTGCCACCGACTACCTGGCGCGAGCGCGGGAAGTCAACAACAAGGCGACCTGCCAATGCCCGTCCATCGCCCAACCGGCCTTGGAGGCGGACGCCTCATTCACCTCACATCCGTTGGGCGGCGCGGTGATCGGACGCGCGACGGACCCGTACGGTCGGGTATGTGGTTATCGAGGCCTGTACGTGATGGACGGGGCGGCTTTACCCGGCAGCACCGGAACAGTGAACCCCTCGTTGACGATCTGTGCGCTGGCTGAGCGCAATATCGAAGAGATCATTCGTTCCGGGGAGTAGTTGGCGGACGTGCCGAGCACGACGCAGCCAACCGCGAGCGCCGCACTCCCCCGACAGCTCAACCGAGCGCACTACTACCAGCGCGGCCCGCGCTGAACCTCGTCCACCTTCGGCCGCACATCGGCCAGGTACACGCCGGTCGCGATAATCGACACCAGCGCAAGCAAACTCGTGACGCTCAGCGACAGCAGCAGGAACAACAGCGCCGCACCGAGGATCGCGATCCAGATCGGTTTGGTCAGCTTGTCGACCGCGGTGAAGACGTCGGGACGCTGGCGGATGGCGTGGATGAGCGCGAAAATCGTCGCGCCGAGCGCCAAGAGCCGCAGCCCGTACAAGATCCAGCTGGCCAATCCGTGCGCTGTGTCCACCAGCCCATCATAGAAGCAACGACCCCGCACACGTCGGGTGTGCGGGGCCGTCGGCGTGGAGAAGGTAAGGGCGTCAGGCCTTCTTGGGGGCCGCCTTCTTGGCCGGAGCCTTCTTGGCGGCGGGCGCCTTCTTGGCCGGAGCCTTCTTGGCGGCGGCGCCGTCGGTGGCGGGCGCGGTCTCGGTGATCACATCGATGACCTCGGCCTCGACGACCGGCTCGACCTCGGCCTCGTCTTCTTCCTTGACCGGACGGCCGATCAACTCGTTGACCTTGGCGAGGGCATCCTCGGCGCGGCTGGCCGCATCCTTGTACAGCGTCTCGACGCGCTCGATCTGATCCTCGACCAGGTGGTTGGCGCGGAGCCGCTCGACGGTCTCCTCGCCGCGCACAGCCAGATCCGCGTAGATGTCGAGCACCTGGGTGTAGTACTTCTCGGCGAGCGCCTTCAGCTCCTCCGGGGTGAACTTCTCGCGCAACTCGGCGAGGTCCTCCGGCAACTCCGAGGGCAGTCCGGACAGCCGCTCGCGCAGCGTCTCGAACTGGGCCCGGACATCGGCGGGTACGTTGGCGAACCGCTCGCGCGCCTCTTCGACGCGACCGCTGACATCGGCGGTGGCGGCGCGCTCACGCACCTGGCTGACGGCGTCGACAACCGCGGTGTACACGGCATCACCGGCACCGACGGTTGCGAACAGTGGCTTGATGGTTGCGTTTTCGGTCATTCTTCGCTCTCCTGGCGTGGCGGAGTTGGTGATGTGCTCGGAACGTCGCTGTCCCACTCGTTCCCCCCTGGCTCGCTTCCTCCGTTTTCCCGGCGAAACGATTCATAGATTTCCAGCAGCACCTGCTTCTGCCGCTCGCTGATCGACGTATCGGCAAGCAGGGCATCCCGGACCGGACTGTGCGGCCGTTGCTCGAGATAGCCAGCCCGTACGTACAACACCTCCGAAGAGACCCGCAGTGCCTTTGCGATCTGCGCGAGTACTTCAGCGGACGGATTACGCAATCCGCGCTCGATCTGGCTGAGGTACGGATTGCTCACTCCCGCCAGCGTGGCGAGCTGACGCAACGAGACTTGCGCGGCTTCTCGCTGTGCCCTGATGAAACCTCCGATGTCGTGTGCCGCGTTGGCCACACGCGCCGCCTTTTCGCCGACACCGCTGGATCTCTCCTGCGAATCGTCGGTGTACTCGGCGGAACCTTCGGGCTGGTCTGCCATCACTCACCTTCTGGCGGTTGTACGTATCCAATTCTAAGGCAGGGTGCTAGCTATTGCAAGCACACTGTTAGCACCGTTCCGGTAACAGCGCGCTCCACCCAGTTCGCCATGGTTACGCAGGCTGCTGCCTCCGGGCCTGAACTCACGCCGCGGCGGTCAGCCGCCGAACATCAAATGCGAAATCGTGTAGATCACCAGCCCTGCCAGCGATCCTACGACGGTGCCATTGATGCGAATGAATTGCAGATCACGCCCAACCTGCAATTCGATCTTCTTGCTAGCTTCCTCGGCATCCCACCTGGCAACCGTATCGGTGACCAGAGTGGTGATCTCCCCGGCATAGTTTTCCACCAGATACCGCGCGCCGCGGTCGATCCAATCGTCGACTTTGGCACGCATCTCGGCATCGTCGCGCAGCCGCTCCCCGAGCTGCTGCACATTCTCGGCGACCTTGCGCCGCAACGTGGAGTTCGGATCGTCGGCGGATTCCAGGATCAGCCGCTTGGCCGCGCGCCAGGTCGCCTCGGCCATGCCGGTGATCTCCTCGCGACCCATGATCTGCGCCTTGATCCGCTCGGCCTTTTTGATCATGGCGTCGTCGTGCTGCAGGTCGTAGGCGAATTCCTCGAGGAACCGATTCGCCGCGAGCCGCACCTCGTGTTCCGGATTCGACCGCACCTTCCAGGTGAACTCGACCAGTTCTCGATAGATCCTTTCTGAAAGCAGAATGTTTACGAATTTCGGAGCCCATTGCGGCGCGTCCCGCAAAACGATCCGGTCGATCGTTTCCTGCGAACCGAGCGCCCACTGGTGCGCACGCTCGGCAAGCATGTCGAGCAGCGGCAACTGCCGATTGTCGGCGAGCAGCTCAGCAAGCACCCGTCCGATCGGCGGACCCCACAGCGGTTCGGCGATCCGCTTGACGATGGTGTTGTCGATCACCTGCTCGACATCCTCGTCCCGCAGCACCCCGACCACCGCGCGCAGAATGGTCGAACTCTCCTGCGCCACCCGGCCCGCATGTCCGGGATCAGCCATCCAGCGCCCCACCCGCCAGGAGACCTGCGCCGAATTCACCTTCGCCGAGACCACATCCGGAGCAAGGAAATTCGAGCCGACGAAGGCGCCGAGACTGGCACCGAGCTGATCCTTCTTCTTCCTGATGATCGCGGTATGCGGGATCGGCAGGCCGAGCGGATGGCGAAACAGCGCGGTCACGGCGAACCAGTCGGCGAGTGCGCCGACCATGCCCGCCTCGGACGCGGCCCGCAGGTAACCGACCCAATCATCACCCGCCCCGCGCGATTCCAACCAGCGGCAGAACAGATAGATCGCCGTCGCGAACGCCAAAAACCCGGTGGCCAGGGCCTTCATCTTGAACAGATCGCGACGCTTGCCCGCCTCGTCGACGAAGGCCGCGAAACTGGTCGGTGCTGCGGACCTGGGCGTATCCAGCACCGCTGTACTGGATTGGCGGCGTTCGCGGGGCCCTTCGTGGTTACGCTCCGCTACCGCCTCCGGGCCCGTCGCTCGCGCCGCCGTGTTGCCGGGAGCTTTCTCCATGACATCCATTCTGCTGTGTGTCACCGACCGAGCTCCCGGCCGATCTCGAGCGACACGCAACCGACGCCGAATGGCCCGATTATGTGCAACCTGTCGCAACCCACACCCAAACGCGCATGTCGGTCGTTGCCTGGACCTAAGCTGGTGGTCCACGAACCCATACAAACGAGGGAGCTCACGCTGTCCACCGATGACCTTGTCGATGTCGGCGAGCTTGCCGAACGACCGGCGGCGGTGCGCACCGGCCGGACGGACGGTCGCAAGCGCCGATGGCGGCAGCACAAGATCGACCGCCGCGAAGAGCTGGTCGATGGCACCCTCGCGGCTATTCGCACGCGAGGCAGCAATGCGGGCATGGACGAGATCGCCGCGGAGATCGGCGTCTCGAAAACCGTGCTCTACCGGTACTTCTCGGATAAGAACGACCTGGTCCACGCGACCATGCAGCGGTTCATCGAGAGCACCCTGATGCCGCGGGTGTACGAGGCGATCAGCCTCGACGCGGACGAGTACCACCTGGTCCGTTCGGCCCTGGCCGCCTACGTCGGCACGGTCGACGAGGACCCGGAGGTCTACCGGTTCATCATGGGCAACGGCTCGACCGATCAGTCCTCGCTGGCCGAATTCGAGAAACTCTTCGCCGAGGTCGTCACCACGGTCATCATTGATCGCGGCGCCGAGCACGGCTTCGCGACCGAGGGCGCGCTGCTGTGGTCGTATGTGCTGGTCGGCGGCATCCAGTTGGCAACACACTGGTGGACCACGGATAAGGCGATGTCGCGCGAGGAAGTCATCGACTACCTGACCATGATGGCCTGGAGTGCCATCGAGGGCATGGCGCGCGCTGGCGGCTCCCGTGCGATCTTCAACGCACAGCCGCACATCCTGCCGGACCCGCCGCAGACCGGCGCCTGAGCGCTAGCTCGTGATCGCCAGCTGATCAATCGCCCGACTTCGCGCGCTAACAGGCCGCTAGCTGGGGCGCTAGCTGAAATAGTGACGGCGGTCTCGACACCGCCGCGAGGTTGGCTACTCTGAAGCCCAGCGGTACGCGGGTGTCCCACGTCACCGCGCTCTGCCTGATGGCGGTCTGCGCGGGTCGCTACGTGGTTACGCAAGCTACCGCCTGCGCGCCCGTCGCGCCGACCGCTGGCACCAATGGAGGTACCTCGATGGCGAAGCAAGTGCCGACTTCTCGGCTTGCTCGTGGCACCAAGCTGGGTGCGGTGGCAGCCAGTTCGGTAATCCGAACCCAGCGCACACGCCTATCCATGCGGGGCAGGTCGGAGGCCGTACGCGCGAAGATGGCCGAGGAGTCCATGATCCGCACCACCGAGCAGGTGGTCACGGTCCTCGGGACCATGAAGGGCGTGGCCATGAAGCTCGGCCAGATGATGTCGGTGCTCGATCTGGATCTGGTACCGGAGAGCCATCGGGAACGCTTCCAGAAACGACTCGCTGTGCTGCGCAACGCCGCGCCGACGGTCTCGTTCGAATCGATGCGACAGGTGATCGAGGAGGACTTCGGGCAGCGGCTGGACGCGGTATTCGCCGAATTCCAGCCCGAGCCCATTGCCGCGGCCTCGATCGGGCAGGTGTATCTGGGGCGGCTGCACGACGGACGTCAGGTCGCGGTGAAGGTGCAGTACCCGGGCATCGATGCGGCGGTGCGCGCCGATCTCAAGAATCTGGCCATGTTCCGGCGCGTACTGCAATCGGCGATGCCATGGGTGACGCCCGCCGTACTCGACGAGTTGCGGCTGAATATGGAGAGCGAACTCGACTATCACGCCGAGGCCGATACCCAACTCCAGATCGCCGAGCTCTACGCCGGACATCCGTTCATCATGGTGCCGCGGTCGCTGCCCGAACTCAGTACGACGCGCGTGCTGGTCAGTGAATATGTGGCGGGCAAGGGATTCGAGGAGATCCGGCAGCTGCCCGCGACCGAACGCAATCGAATGGGCGAGATCATCTACCGCTTCTATGTCGGTTCGCTGTTCAGCTTCAACGAATTCTGTGGCGACCCACATCCGGGAAATGTGTTGCTGGCCAACGACGGCCGGGTCGGCTTCCTCGACTTCGGCCTGTTCAATCGGATGGATCCCGGACATGTGCGGTTCGAGACGATCTGTCTGCGCGCGGCGGCCGAGGATCGGGCCGAAGACCTGCGGCAGTTGATGATCGAGCGTGGCGTGATCGATTCGCCGGACGAGATCGGCGCCGAGGAATGCCTGGAATATGTGCTCGCGGCCTCGGAATGGTGTCTGACCGACGAGGAGCTGACCATTACCCCGGAGCTGGCAAGCGGTGCGTTTCTGCTCGCTGTCGATCCGCGGGCCAGTGAATTCGCCGGGATGAAGCAACAGAATCTGCCGCCGGAGCACCTGTTCTCCCGGCGCGCCGACTTCCTCACCTTCGGCATGCTCGGCCAACTCGAATGCACCGCGAACTGGCACAAGATCGCCCGCGAATGGCTCTACGACGAGGAACCGGTCACCGATTTGGGTAAGGCGCATCGGGAGTGGTTGATCGAGCGCAAGCCGACGCCGACCAAGAAACCGCGGGCGCGGGCGAAGAAGCCGACCCCGCGCGGTTCCGGCACCAAATAATCCACCACAGCGGCTATCGAACGGAAGATCATGGCAGACAACCGAGAATTCGACCTAGTGCTCTTCGGCGCAACGGGTTTCGTCGGCAAGCTCACCGCGGAGTATCTACTCGGCGCGGCGCCTGCTGAGGCGCGCATCGCATTGGCGGGTCGCTCGCTCGACAAATTGACCACGGTCCGTGACGAACTCGGCCCGGCCGCCGCGAATTGGGGTCTGGTGGTCGCCGATTCGACCGACCAGGCCGCTCTGGACGAACTGGCCGCGCGAGCCGCGGTCGTGGTGACCACTGTGGGCCCGTACCTGCGCTACGGCCTGCCGCTGGTGGCCGCGTGCGCGAAGGCCGGGACCCACTATGCCGACCTCACCGGTGAACCGCTGTTCATCCGGGACGCGATCGACGGGTATCACGAGCAGGCGGTGGAGACCGGCGCAAAGATCGTGAATTCCTGTGGCTACGACTCGATTCCGTCGGATCTGAGCGTGTACCAGCTGTACAAGCGCACGGTCGCGGACAACACCGGCGAGCTCGAGGACACCACGCTGATCGCATCGCTGAAGGGCGGCGTGAGCGGGGGCACCATCGACTCCGGCCGGGCCATGATGGAGGCCATCGCGGCCGATCCGGCCAAGGGTTCGGTGATGAGCCACCCGTATTCGCTCAGCCCGGATAAGTCGATGGAACCCGATGTCGGCCGTCAAACCGACCAGGCGCTGCAGCGGGCAAGCAGCATCGATCCAAGCCTGGACGGATGGGTCGGCACCTTCGTCATGGCCGCGCACAACACCAAGATCGTGCGCCGCACCAATGGCCTGCTCGGCTGGGTCTACGGCAAGAACTTCCGCTACCGCGAGGTGATGAACGCGGGCAAGTCTGCCGCGGCACCGCTGGTGGCCGCCAGTATGGCAGGCGGCATCGTGGCGACGATGGCCGCCGGTGCGGTGCTGTCGCGAGTCTCGGTGGGCCGCAAGCTACTCGACCGGATCGTGCCCAAGCCCGGCACCGGACCGAGCGAACAGGCGCGCACCAGTGGCTGGTTCAGCATGAAGACCTACGCGCGCACGTCTTCGGGCGGGAAATACGTGGCGACCTTCTCCGGCACCGGCGATCCCGGCTACCAGGCCACCGCCGTCATGCTCGGACAGGCCGGACTGTGCCTGGCATTCGACGGTGCGAAGCAGCCCGAATTGGCAGGCATCCTCACCCCCGCATCCGCGATGGGCGACGCGCTCACCGAGCGGTTGCGCGCCACGGGCATGACCATCGAGGTCGAGCGCACCTAACTGCCTTCCGCGTCGCCCGACCAGCCGCCGCCTCACATACCCTCCGCGTACGTGGCAGACCGTCGGCAGATCTCGCACATCGACTCGCCGCGCGACACACCGCACCCGAACCGGGAGGTTATGCGAGAGCTCGAGATGCGGACACTTCGATCGCGTGATCGGAACTCCCCAACGACGAGGAGCACAAATGAGATCCGGACCAGTCGAGCGTCATAGACGGGTCACCGCACCGCTACCAGCCGACCCGAGGTCGGTGCGGTGAACCTCGCTCGACGCACCATGAACGCCCCCGCCCTCGCCGCGATCTACGAAAAGGCTTGGCGGCCTGCACTGTTCTATCTGGCGAGCGGCCGCAGCACCACCGCCGACCGCCGCGACGCCGTCACCACCCTGCGCCTCGACGGGTCGCAGAAGGTACTCGATATCGCCTGCGGCCCAGGCAACTTCACTCGCTACCTGAGCAATGCCCTCGACGGAGACGGCTACGCCATCGGTCTGGACTACTCCGCACCGATGCTCGCCCGCGCCGTCGCCGATAACGCGGGCCCGCGCGTCGGCTACCTCCGCGGTGACGCCCGCAACCTGCCCTTCGCCGAGGGCACCTTCGACGCCGTCTGCTGCTTCGGCGCGCTCTATTTGATCCCCGATCCGATTGCGGCAACCCGCGAAATGATCCGCGTCCTCGCCCCTGGCGGCCGCGTCGCCATCACGACCAGCCACCGTTGGGACCCGCCCTTCAGCCGCGCCAGCCAAATCGTCGCCGGCTGGGCCGGTCTACGCGTCTTCGACACCGACACCTTCCCCGAACTCTTTGCCGAACACGGCCTCACCGACATCGACCAACAGATCCACCGCTCCCTCCAATACCTGAGCGCCACCCGCCCCACCTGACCCCACACCTCCGCGCATCCCGCACACCTTCGCTACACCTCGCACACCGACTCACCGCACGACACGCTGCACCCCAAGCACCAAGGTGTGCGATATGCCCAGAACGTATGTGAGGGGGCACATTACGGCGGAGTGTTGGTTGGGGATGGGGATAAGGCGTTACGGGGCGGTGGGTGGGGGCGGTAAAGTGCCCGCAACGGTGGGTGGACCGAACGTGAGGGGGCGACCCAGATGGCGGTACCGGATACCGGTCAGCGGATGGCCAGACAGTTGTATGCCGCAGCCACCGGAACCAGCGGCGGCGCCCCCTTCGAATTGGCCGAGGATGTCGCCGAAAACCTTGCCGCCGCATGCGACAAGCTCGTCGAGGATCTACAAAAAGCCACGGCCACCGGACATCTCGTCACCGATGTATCGGGCTTCCCCAATCTGCCGACGGGCCACGGCCTGGCAAAAGGCTTCGGCGACAAGGGCACTCAATTCCTCGACACCGTCACCGCATTCCAGGAGACCGCCCTGCTGTACAAGGCCGCCTATCTGGCCGCGGGCAAACGTTTCGAGGATGCCGAGGCCGCGAACCGCGCCGCGCTACAGCTGATCACCGACTACCTGGAGTCGCCGCGCGGCGAACAGGCCGACGGAAACCACTGACCCATGGCCGATTCCGTCACCAGGGCAGCCGCCGACGCCATCCGGGTCCAGCAGCGCGCCGTCGCCGCCTCCGCCCGATCGGCCAGCGGCGGAACCGATCCCCCCTACGCTCCCGAGCGCGAACTGTTCGGCGCCTTTACGCACCAGGAGATCTGGGATCTGGTGCACGAGGTCATCGATCCCGCGGCTCTCGGCCGGGTCGCCGATGCCTGGCGCGCCAATGCCACCGCGGTCGCCGAGGCATTCCAGGCTTTCTCCGATGCCACAAATCGCGAATTCGCGCACTGGTCTGGTCGTTCCGCCGATGCCGCACTGCGCGCCACCCGCGAATTCGTCCGCGCCGGCACCGAGGCGCACGATATCTGCCGCGCGGTAGAGCGCCTGATGGAGCTCAATTCCGATGCGGCACAGGCCATCCGAGCGGCGATTCCGCCGCCGCCGCAGTATCGTGCTCTGGAAGATCCGGCCGCCGAGGCGATCCACGGCGGACAACGCAGGATGGACCACGACATGGCCGCTGCTACGGCGCAGGCCGATGTCCAGGACACGATGACCTATGTCTACACCCCGATCATGCCCACCTCCGGCGACCGTGTCCCCCGATTCACCCCGCCACCCGATGGACCACAGATCGCGCGGGCGGATCCCGGGGGCACACGGTGAAATGGGTATTCACCCCGGACGAATTCACGCATGTCTGGGAGAACGAAACGAGTCTGGACCGCCGCCCCTACCCGGTCAATCTGGCGCCCGCCGCCACCGTCCGCACCGAATCCGAGTACGCCGCACTGCGACTACCCCAGCGTTTCGCTCGCCAGGCCGATGCCGATCTGGCCGCCGCACTCATGCTGTGCGCGCGCACCGACGCCACCACCATCACCATCTCCGGTGAGTCGGGGGCCAAGCGGATCCTTGTTTTCGCAGCGGTGGTGCACAACCACGCGGGCATTCTGATCGCCGATATCGACAAGGTGACGGTGCGCATGTCCCACGCCCGCAACCTCGGCAAAAATCTGGTCGAGATCATCGGTCCAGCCGAGCCGGGCAAGCTAGCGCCCATGCGGGAGCCGCAGGACGCGGTATTGAATTGCGACGAAGGCGACAGCGCCACCAATGGCCATCGCCGTGCGGCCCGGTTCCGCCAGGCCCTGCGAAAACCGGTGGACGGTCGCGGCTTCATCACCGTGACCGTGGAACCGGAAAACCCGATGTCGCCGCCCACCCGGCACCGCAGCTGGCTCGATTTCACCGGCGACGGACGCTATCTGCTCAGCACCTCGCACGAGCTGACCCTGACCCCGGTCACCGACGAGGATTTCGCCGCTCAGCTGCTCCGCTTGGCCCAGGTCAGCTGACCGTCGCCAGGCACTGGCAGTCGCCACGTCGCAGCATCCGCGCACCCGAACGGAGCGAATCTTACGAGCGACCCGTTCGCGCCGAAGGCGCGGCCACGAATACAGCCATAAGATACATCGATGGCGAAGAAATGGTCTCTGCCGCCCAGTGAGGCCCTGCGGGCCGATGGCTTGCGCATCGCTGATCTCGACGCCTCCGGTACGCCCGGATTCAATGGTGACAAGAGGCAGGGCCAGAAGCTGCTCGCCGAACGCACCACCGTGCTGTCGGATCTGCAGGAGAAGCTCTATGCCAACGGCCGTTCCGGCGATACCCGCAGCGTGCTGCTGGTGCTGCAGGGGATGGATACCGCGGGCAAGGGCGGCATCGTCCGCCACGTGATCGGTTCGGTCGATCCGCAGGGCGTCGACCATGCCTCCTTCGGCGTCCCGACCGAGGAGGAGAAGAGCAACCACTTCCTCTGGCGCATCCGCAAGGCCCTGCCGCGTGCCGGCCAACTCGGCGTCTTCGACCGCTCGCACTATGAGGATGTGCTGGTCGTGCGGGTGCATAATCTGGTGCCGCCGCAGGTCTGGGAACCACGCTACGACGAGATCAACGTCTTCGAGCGGGAACTGGTCGACCAGGGCACCACGCTGGTGAAGGTCGCCATGTTCGTCTCGCTCGACGAACAGAAGAAGCGGCTGCGCGAACGGCTGAACCGACCGGATAAATATTGGAAGTTCAATCCCGCCGATATCGACGAACGCGGCTACTGGCCTGCCTATCAGGAGGCCTACCAGGTGGTGCTGGACCGCACCTCGACCGACTACGCCCCATGGCATGTGATTCCGTCCGATCACAAGTGGTTCACCCGCCTCGCGGTCACCGAACTGCTCATCGATGCGCTGGCGGGGCTGAAACTCGACTGGCCGCCGGCCCTATTCGATGTCGAGGATCAGCAGCGCAGGCTCACCCGGGCCTGACCAAGGTTCCTCTCAGGTTGACCACGGATGATGTGGCCGTGCCCGTCCACGCCCCGGGGGTGTTCCGGATCTACCATCGTGGCGGCAGGAAACCGGCAGGCAAGCGAAAGGCGTGGTGAACGCACGGTGAGCAAAAAACCGGGTGGTAAAACGAATCCGCTCGCGGCGGCGGAGCGCGCCGACCGCAACCGCAAGATCCTCATCCAGGTGGGCGTGGCCGTTGTGCTGGTCGGGCTCATCGCGGCGATCGGCATCGGTATCGCGGTGAAGAACGCCGACAAGAACGATCTCGGTGCCACCCCGTCCATCGCCGCCACCGCGAGCCAGCTGCCCAATGGGGCCGCCGCGACCATCACCGATAACGGTGCGGTCCGCATCGGCAAGCCGGACGCGAAGGTGACCGTCCGTGTCGTCGCCGACCTGCAGTGCCCGGCCTGCAAGGCCTTCGAAGCCGCCAACGCGCAGGTCATCAAGGATGCCGTCGACAAGGGCACGGCCATCGTCGAATACAACATCATTTCGTTCCTGGACAAGGCCTCCACTACGAAGTACTCCTCGCGCGCGGCCAATGCGGCCTACTGCGTCGCCGAGGCGGATCCGTCGAAGTACCTCGGCTGGTTGTCCACCATGTACGAGCAGCAGCCCGCCGAGGGCAGCGCGGGGCTGAGCGATGACCAGCTGATCACCATCGCGAAGGGCCTCGGCCTTCCCGATTCGGTCGGGCAGTGCATCATGGACGACAGCTACAACAAGTACATCGGGGCCAAGACCAAGGACATGCTGACCAGCGGAATCAAATCCACCCCGACGGTCTTCGTCAATGGCAAACAGCTCCAGTCCAGCCAGGAACTGATGGTTCCCGGCGGCCTCGCACCCGCGATCGCCGCCGCCGCGGGCCAGTGAACACCGCGACATCCAGGTCCGCCTGGGTGCTGCTGATCGGCGGGCTGGCCGGCTGGCTCGCCTCGGTCACGTTGACCATCGAGCGGTTCAAGCTGTTCACCGATCCGAGCTACCGGCCCTCGTGCAGCATCAACCCGATCCTGTCCTGCGGCAGCGTAATGACCACCGAACAGGCCGCCAGATTCGGATTTCCCAATCCGATCATCGGCATCGTCGGCTTCTCGGTGGTCGTCACCCTCGCGGTGCTCGCCGTCGCCAATGTGCGCTTCCCGCGCTGGATCTGGGGCGGGCTGTGGGTGGGCACCGTGCTCGGCACGATCTTCATCTGCTGGCTGATCTTCCAGAGCCTGTACCGGATCGGCGCGCTGTGCCCGTACTGCATGGTGGTGTGGGCGATCATCACGCCGCTGCTCGCGGTGGCCACCGAACAGCTATGGGCTGGTGCGCAGGGGCCGATGCGGATCGTCGTCGAGTGGCGCTGGACCTTCGTCGCGGTGTTCTACGCCGTGGTGCTGCTGCTGATCTTCCTGAAGTTCCAGGATTACTGGCTGTCGCTGGTCTAGTTCGGTGTGCCCAGCGCGAGCACCACGGTGATCTTGCGCTGCACTCCGCCGACACCGAGGACACCCAACTGCACGGTGTCAGCGGGTTTGTGCACATTGATCGCGGCCCGCAACGCCGTCGCGGTTGTGATGTCACGGTCGTCGATCGAGGTGATCACATCGCCATCGATGAGCCCGGCGGCGCGAGCCGGCAACCCGTACAGTGCGACATCGATCCGTGCCCCACTCGGTTTCGCGTCGGAGATCAGTACACCGAGCGTCGCGGTCGGCCCGATGTGCACGGTTTCGGTGGGCGTGCCGGAACGAATCTGGCCCACCACCCGCATCGCGGTGTCGATCGGCACCGCATAGCCGTTAGGGGTGCGCCCGACCTCGCGTGAGGTCTCGCCGGAGGCGGCGGTGATCACCCCGACCACCGTGCCATCGGGATCGGCGAGCGCACCGCCGGACTGTCCGGCGGTGACCGGTGCCGCGATCTCCACCATCCCGGTCAGCGCTTTGCGGGTCAGATCGGAGGAATTCAGCGCGACGATCGAGCTGTTCAGATCGGTGACATTGCCCTGGATCGAGGTCGGCGTGCCACCCGCACCGCCCGCATTGCCGATGGCGAGCACGTCCTCGTGCACGCGCAGCTCGGCGGAGCGGCCGATGCGCGCGATTGTCAGATCGGTGGCGCCGCTGAGCTCCAGCAGCGCGATATCGGCACCGCCGTCGTAGCCGAGCACCTTCGCGTCGTAGACGGCGCCGTTGCCGACATCGGTGACCGTCACGGTTTCGGCGCCCTTGACCACATGATGGCTGGTCAGCACCTGTCCGTCGGCGGTGAGCACGATCCCGGATCCGGCCGCACCGAGTCCGAACGGCCGCGAGGACGTGCTGATATTCACCAGCGCCGGTTCCACGGCCTGGGCGACCGCCACCGGATCCAGCGGCGGCAGCGGCTCGAGTAGGGCGGGCGGGGAGTTGTCCGCACCAGAGGTCGACGACCAGTCGGGCAGTTCACCGCGGAAGCCGAAGAACGCGGCCACGGCGAGCAGGAAGGCCGCGATCAGCGCCAACGCGCGCCCGCCACCTTCTCGCTGCCGCTCGGGCGCGCGGTGCCGCTCGTCGTCCATGCCGCTCTCCCGCCTCCGGCTGGGCCCTTGACCAATTCCATTGTGGCCGGAGATCAATATTCGGCGGCGCGTTTGGCAAACCTCCGCTGCGGCGGTAGGCATGTACGCATGAGCGAACGCAGTGAGCGAATTATGACGCGGCGCCCACCGCGCATGCCGAAGCCGAGCACCAGTGAGGCGCGGGCATGAGCGTTGCTGCTGCGTATGCGATGTCCACGCCCGATGGGCATTTCGAGAAGCTCACGATCGAGCGGCGCGAGCTCGGACGACGCGATGTGCTGATAGATGTCGAATACGCGGGCATCTGCCATTCCGATATCCACACCGCCCGCGATGAATGGGGCGGCGCCAAATACCCGTGCGTCCCCGGACACGAGATCGCGGGCATTGTCGCCGCGGTCGGTCCGGAGGTGACCAAGCATCGGGTCGGCGATCGCGTCGGCGTCGGCTGCATGGTCGATTCCTGCGGCGTTTGCGGTCCCTGTCTGGCCAATGAGGAGCAGTACTGCGAAAACGGCGCCACCATGACCTACAACACCCAGGTGGACGCATCCATCCAGCCGGGTGGGTACACAATGGGCGGCTATTCGAGCCAGGTCGTGGTGACCGAGAACTTCGTACTGTCGATTCCGGAGGGCATCGGACTCGATGTCGCGGCGCCGCTGCTTTGCGCGGGTATCACGGTGTTCTCCCCGCTGCGGCACTGGAATGCGGGGCCGGGTAAGCGGGTCGCGATCATCGGCATGGGTGGACTCGGACACGTCGGGGTGAAGATCGCCGCGGCGATGGGGGCCGAGGTCACCGTGCTGAGTCATTCGCTCAGCAAGCAGGACGACGGCAAACGCTTCGGCGCGCACCACTACTACGCGACCGGCGATAAGCAAACCTTCCGCGATCTGCGCAACCACTTCGATCTGATCCTCAATACCGTCTCGGCCGATCTGCCGATCGACAGCTACCTGCGCCTGCTGAGGCTGGACGGCACCCTGGTGATCCTCGGTATGCCCGAGAAGCCGTTGAGCGTCAAGCCTTTCACCATCGCCGGATACCGGCGGGCGCTGGCAGGGTCGATGATCGGTGGTATCGCGCAGACCCAGGAGATGCTGGACTTCTGCGTCAACCACGGAATCGGTGCGGAGATCGAGCTGATCTCGGCCGATGAGATCGATGGCGCATACGACCGGGTCGTCGCCAGCGATGTGCGGTACCGGTTCGTGATCGACGCCTCGACGATCTAGTCCGTGTCGTTACGCCGATTCGTCGCCGGTTCGCTAGCTTGGCGATGTGTCTGCGGATGAAGAGCAATCCCCACCCGCCGAAACGGCGGTGGTCATCGCCGATGTGACCGCAGGGCCGCCGCCGTGGCTGTTGCGAGCATTCCTGCTCGCGGCGGCGACGGTGGCCGGGCTGGTGTGCGGCTTCTGGATTCTGCAGAAATTGCAGGGTTTCCTACTGGTGCTGCTGGTTTCGCTGTTCCTTGCCTTTGCCATCGAGCCAGCGGTGAATTGGCTTGCCGCGCGCGGGGTTCGGCGCGGGTTGGCGACCGGGGTGGTGTTCCTGGTGTTGGCCGTCGGCACCGTCGCATTCGTGTGGACGCTCGGCGCGCTACTGGTCGACCAGGTCACCACCCTTGTCAAGAACGCGCCCGAAAACGCGGATCAGGCCGTCGACTGGGCCAATCGCAACTTCAAGACGAATCTGTCCGGCAATGATCTGCGGAAGTATCTTGGTGAGTGGAGTTCCACCATCGACCGCTATCTAGTCGGGCTGGCCGGTAATGCCTGGGGTGTCGGCACCGCCGCGGTCGGGGCCATCTTCCAGTCCCTCGGCGTGCTGTTGTTCACCTACTACTTCGCCGCCGACGGACCGCGCTTCCGCAATGCGGTCTGCTCGTTGCTGCCGCCGCGCCACCAGCGACATGTGTTGCGCGCCTGGGATATCGCCGTCGACAAGACCGGCGGCTATATCTATTCGCGCGGGCTGCTCGCGCTGTGCTCGACGATCGCGCACTATGCCGCGCTGCGCATCCTCGATGTGCCTTCCGCATTCGCGCTAGCGCTGTGGGTCGGCGTTGTCTCCCAGTTCATTCCGACCGTCGGCACCTATCTCGCCGGTGCGCTGCCGGTACTCGTCGCACTGGTGCACGGTCCGTCCACCGCGCTGTGGATTCTGGGCTTCATCGTGGTGTACCAGCAGTTCGAAAACTATGTGCTGCAACCGAGAATTACCGCGACCACGCTGGATATGCATCCGGCCGTGGCATTCGGCGCGGTCATTGCGGGTGCGGCGATACTCGGGCCGACCGGTGCGCTGCTGGCGATTCCGGTCACCGCGACGGTGCAGGCGTTCGCGGGCGCCTATATCCGCCGTTATGAGGTCGAAACGGACAGCGATACCGAAAAGACCGAGCAGCCGCCGAAGAAACAACGGAAATGGATGCGCCAGTTGACTATTCGCCTCAGCGGAAGCGGTCGGTCACTGGAGTGATCATTCGGCGCGAATGCCCTGCAGTGCGTCGATCAGCGCCAAGCTGACCTTGCCCATTTGGGCGCGGCTGTGCTGGGCGGTGTCGTACTCGACCTGGATGGTCAGGCGCCCGCCGATGGTGAAGGCGGTGAGCTTCGGCGGCATGCCGGGGCCCATGGCGTAGACGTCGTCGCGAATGTGGCGGATACCGGCTGGCGTCGAATGTGCGGGCAGACGACCGATATTGGAGATGGCGACGGTCGGCGGGGCCGCGAAGATCGCGGCAATTGCCGCGTCCTGGACGCGCTGTGAGGCGAGCAAAAATATTGGGGCTTCGCGCTGCTCCAATGCGGTCGCCATGCCCGCGGCCACCTCGTGTGCGATATCGATCGGGCTCGCATTCTCGGCGACGAGCGCGAAGGTGCCAACACCGGACGCACAATTCAGCATCGCGTGCGCGGGCAGCGGTGGATTCAGCTCGGATCGCACGTCCACCGCGTGGCCACAGAATACCGGGAGCTTTCCCCGCATAGGTTCGAGCTGGGAACGGAATGCGACGAGTGCGGCGCCGCTGAGCAGGCTGTTGATCGAAAGCCCGCGCGCGCGAGCGGCGTCGATCAGGATCTGGGTTTCCTTGGTATCCAGTTCGATTCGCTGCACCGCGAATCGGCCCAGCGGATCGTCGCCGATCCCGTCACCGTCGATCGGCAAGGTGCGCGGAGCCGATTCCGGACCCATCATCGAGGCCGCCGCGAGGACCCCGTCGAGCGCCCCGGCTACCTCCGCATCCGAAACCACCTCGGCAAGTTGGATATCGATGCCCTCGGGCAACCCCTGATCGGCATCCGCCTGTGGCAGCGCGGTTCCCGTCGCATGCGCGGTGTAGCGCTGCCACATCTGCGCGAGTAGCGCGAAAGCCGACCTGCCATCGGCGATTCCGTGATGGATGACCAGGACGATCTGATCGCGCTCACCGTCGCGGAGTAGATGGGCGCGGAACAGGCCGTCGCGCCAATCCCGTGGTCCGTTCACCAGATTCAGGTACTCGGCTTCACCGCCCTCGGCTATCTCGAGGCGGGGCCGGTAGGCGTCGTCCCGGCGGAAATACAAGGTTCCGTCGGCATCGGCCACCGGCTTGCTGCGCAGCAGTGGGTGGTCGGCCGTCAGTTCGTCGAGCACTCGGCGCAGGATCTCGACATCCAGCAGGCCGTGCACGGTGGAACCGATGAACAGCGGCATACCGCCGGTCGGCACGCTGCCGAGTCGGGTTTCGGAGCCGAAGTAGGTGAGTTCGAACGGAGAAAGCGGTCGCTGTGCGGTCATTGGTCGTCTCGTACTTCTGTGTGGTGGAGCAGGCTACGCCCTCAACATACAGTTGTTTCAAACGCTTGTCACAAACAATCGTTTGAAACGTGTGTCATAAACAGATGTATGCCACGCTGATGAGGTGGGAACCCGAGAAGATCTGCTCGCCGCGGCCAAGCAGTGCCTGGCCGAACGCGGATACGCGCGCACCACCGTGCGGGATATCGTGGCCGCCTCCGGCACCAACCTGGCCGCCATCAACTACCACTTCGGCACCCGCGACAAGCTGCTCAATCAGGCGATGATGGAATCGAGCGCGGATGCGGTTCAGCGGATTCTCGATTCACTCCCCGCCCGCGACACCGCGGATCCGGTCGCGCGACTGCAGGACTTCTTACAGCAGCTGATCACCTCGTTCACCGAGGATCACGCCCTTTGGACCGCCAATGGCGAAAGTCTGGCCCAGGCACTGCACTCCCCCGAACTGCGCGCCGAACTGGGTGCCGCCCAGGAACGGGCGCGCACCGAACTATCCGACTTCTTCGGTGGGCAGAACCCGCAAGTAGGCGCCGTCCTGCAAACCATGATCGGCGGGCTGCTGATCCAACACCTGGTCGACCCGGAAAACGCCCCCACCGCTGCCGATATCACCGCAGGTCTGCGCACTCTCGGCGCACTGCTCCCAGCTGAGAGCGGTACTTGACCGCCGCACCGTTGTCTATGCGTGCTTCCGGGTGCTCCCGCTGGGCACGAAACGTCGCTCGCTCACCCCTCTGTGCGCCGTAGCCCGCTCACGCGTTGATCCGCTCGGCCACATCCACGCTCTGCGCGCCCGAAATGGCGGCCGCTGCCAATGCGTCGTGCCGCTGGCTTCGCGAACAGGTAGCGAACTTACTGCGCGAATATCGCATCGCCTCGGCGACGAGTGACCGATGCTGGACCGATGGCGATTCTGCTCGCGCTGGTATCGATGTGCTCGACCTTGGTCGGCGGGCTGGTTGCGGTGCGGATCGGCGACCGCAAACATCTGGTGCTGGGACTGGCGGCGGGTGTCATGTTGGGTGTGGTGTTCTTCGACCTGCTACCGGAGGCTTTGGAGCAATCAGGGGAGATCGTGCTCGGTGTCCCGGCGGCGCTCATCGCCACCGTCGTTGGTTTTGTCACCATCCACATCATCGAGCGCGCGGTCGCCATCCACACCGGCCATGAAGGCGAATTCGGTTCACACAAGCACGGTTTCGAATCCGTCGGTCTGCTCGCCGCGGCGGGGCTGATCTTCCACAGCACCCTCGACGGTCTCGGTATCGGTTTGGGCTTCCAAGCCGGAGCCACCGTCGGTATCGCGGTCGCCATCGCCGTCATCTGTCACGACTTCGCCGATGGCTTCAACACTTTCACCATCACCACGCTGTACGGCAGCGCCCACCGACGCGCGCTGATCCTGCTCACGTTGGACGCCATCGCCCCGGTAGTCGGTGCGGTGATCGGCACCGTCATCCGGGTTCCGGCCGCAACCGTGGGCCTCTACCTCGGCTACTTCGCCGGTTTCCTGCTCTACCTCGCCACCGCTGACATCCTCCCCGAGGCCCACGCCGAACACCCGTCCCGACTGACCCTGGCCTGCACCGTCACCGGCGCGATATTCATGCTCGTCGTCGCCACGCTCAGTCACTGACCAGCAGTGGTCAGCGCTCGTCGAGTTGCGGCAGCACTTCCTGGGCCACCCAGGCCACGGCCTCGGCGAATGCGGGACCGGGCACCGGCAGCCAGATCGAGCAGGCGTGCAGTCCGGCTTCGTGGAGGGCACCGAGTTCGTCGACGATGCTTGCGGCCGTCGGCTGCCCGCCACCGAGCAACCGTCCTGGATCGCGGCCGATGGCGGTGAATCCGGGTGGGACCACGAAGGCGACAGAAGTCAGTCGCAGCGGCTGCCGCTCGATGGCGGATGCTTCGGCGAGCTCGGTGAGCCGGTTGTGGATTCGCCGCAGCTCGGCCGGATCGGCGACCGGACCGTGCCATGCGCTGCCGAAGCGCACGGCTCTGCGCAGTGCGGCATCGCTGCTTCCGCCGACCCAAACTGGTGGTCCACCGGCCGTGCGCGGCGCGATACCGAGCCGTGGCTCGGCCTCACCTCGCCACAACGCGGCCAGCACTTCCAGATGCTCGCCTGTGAGCTTGCCGCGTTCCTTGAATGGCACTCCCACGGCATCGAATTCCGCACGGTCCCAACCGGTTCCGACGCCGAGCGCAAACCGCCCGCGCGACAGTCGGTCGAGTGTCGCGGTCTGATGGGCCAGCACGACCGGGTTGTACAGCGGCAGGATCAGCACGCTGGTCGCGATGCCGATGCGCGAGGTCGCGCCGGCGATGGCCGACAGCATGATCAGCGGCTCATGCGTGACACCCAGCTCACCAGCCAGCACATGGCTGCCTGCGACAATATGATCGAAGCCCAATTGCTCTGCGGTACGAGCGGTTTCGACGACATCGTCGAGGTCGTCGGCGTTCTCGGGCCATAACCCATGCGGTGCGATACCGAGCCGAAGGCCCTTGCTCTCACCGACTGTTTCTCTCAAAGGCATGGCGTTGGCTCCCGATCCGTGTCTTGACAGCGGCACGCCGGGCACCCTGTCGATTCACCGCGCGCCCTGTACACCGGTGCCCGGTTGGTAGACGAGCTGCCCGGCCCATCAGATCAACACCGACAGTCGCCCGCCGATTCCGGCGCAGACTCGGCTGGGTCAGCGAGCGATAGCGCGCAGCACGGCATCGACCGACTGGTCGGCGAGGGTTTCGTTCAGCGGTAGATGGCCGAAGAGGGCGCGGTAGTAGATCGGGGCGGCGACCGCGTCGAGGACGAAATCGAGGTCGACACCCGGATCGATATCACCACGGTGGATGGCCGACTCCAGGGCGATCGCGGTACTTCGTCTGCGTGGTTCGAATACCGTTGCAAGGAAATGCGCGCGTAGTTCCGGGTCGTTGGCGAGATCCGCCACCAGGGCGGGAAGGACGTGGTTCAGCGAGGTATCGCGTAGTGCGGCAACCAGATTGCGCATTGCGATGGTCAGATCGGCGCGCAGGTCGCCGGTGTTCGGAGTTGGTCGCAGTCCCAGTAGGTCGGCGACGACATCGACAACGAGGTGACGTTTCGAGGGCCAGCGGCGGTAGATCGCCGGGCGGTGCAGTCCGGCTCTGGCCGCGACCTGGCCGATGGACAGTTCGGCATAGCCGTTCTCGTCCAACAGCTCTCGAGTCGCGGCGAGCACCGCGGTATCTATGCGGTCTTCGCGGGCGCGTCCTGGCATCAGAACACTGGACGCGGCATCAGGACGACTCGCCAACCGTCCGGATCCGGAAAGGTCAAGCCGCCGTTGGCCGCCCAGTACGGATTCTCGGCGGGGACCGGCTGCACGCCGAATTCACCGAGGCGCTGTGCGACGTCGTACATCTGGGTTTCGGTCGAAAAGTAGAGCACCAGCAGGTTTTCCGCGCTCGGCGCATCGCCGGGACTGCCGTCCACGTGGGTGGTGAATTCCAGGTGATATCCGGTGCCCGGCAATCCGAGCATCACACCGTCGTAGCCCGCGTGATTTTCGAATCGGTAGAGCTCGCGCAGTCCCAACCCCTCGACGTAGAACCGCACGACCTCTACCAATCGATCGGTGGGCCTGGCAATTCGAACCTGGGCCACCGGCAACGACTCGGGCCATGTCTGCTCAGCCATATCTAAACGATACAGTACGCACTGTACCGATTTGATATGGCATTCATCACCGAGCCGCAAAAGACCGCCGCCACGTCCGAGACATGGCGGCGGCCTTCGTCTTCGGTATTACTCCGTCGGCGCGGCCCGCCGGCGAACGCGGCGAGCGGCCGCGACCATATTGCGCAGCGAGGGCTCGAGCTGCCAGTAGTGCCGGGTCTTCAGACCGCCGTCCGGATTCGCCCACAGGCGTTCCGGACTGATGGCTTCGGCCGCGGCCGTAAGCAATTCGTCGAGCTCATCGATATCCGGGATCCGCGCCGAACGGCTCTCGTAGACACCGGGACCGACGCCGTGACTCAGGCCGTGACCCGATACGGAATCTTCCTTGAGCGCCTTGAGCACCCATTCGATCGAGCGGGTCGCGACGATCGCGGTGACATCGGCGTCGAGTTCCTCGATCGCGTCGACCACCTCGGTGCGACCGGAATAACCGATATGCGTATGAATCTGGGTCTCCGGCTTGACGCCGGAGGTGGCCAGGCGGAACGCCGCGACCGCCCACCGCAGATATTCGGCGCGCCCGTGCGGTCGCATGGGTAGCAGCTCGCGAATGGCGGGCTCGTCGACCTGGATGATCGAAATCCCGGCCCGTTCCAGATCCACGACCTCATCGCGAATGGCAAGCGCGACCTGATCGGCGGTCTCGTACAGCGGCTGATCCTGGCGCACGAACGAACGCGCGATCATAGTGACCGGACCGGTCACCATGCCCTTGACCGGCTTATCGGTCAACGACTGGGCATAGCTGATCCACTCGACCGACATCGGCGCGGGCCGCGACACGTCACCGTAGATGATCGGCGGTCGCACACAACGGGATCCGTACACCTGCACCCAGCCGAAGTGGGTGGTCGCGAAGCCGTCGAGCAGCTCGGCGAAGTACTGGATCATGTCGTTGCGCTCATGCTCACCGTGCACGAGCACATCCAGGCCGATGTCCTCCTGCAGGCGGATCGTGGCCTCGATCTCGGCCTCGATCTTCTTGCGGTATTCGTCGTAGGACAGTTTGCCCTCGCCCAGGTCGTAGCGCGCCTGACGAATCTTGTTCGTCTGCGGGAAGGAACCCAGTGTGGTCGCGGGCACCGGCGGCAGATTCAGCTTGCGCTGCTGAGCTTCGCGGCGCACCTCGTACGGTTCGCGCGAGCGCATGCCGGGCGTGATCGCGTAAACCCGTTGCCGCACCGCGTGTTTCTGCTTGAAATGCACCTCGGTCGGCCGCTTGCGCCACTTGTCCGACGGTCCCTCGGTGAGCGCCTTGGCGAGCGAAACCACCTCGCCCACCTTCTGTCGCGCGAAGGCGAGGCGGTCGGCGACATTGCCCTCGATTTCGTATTCGGCGAGCACGTCATAGGGCACATGCAGCAGTGTCGTGCCGGTGGACACCACCAGATCGGGGCACACCTTGGCCAGCTCGTTGAGGTATTCCAGCGTCACATAACGATCCGCGCGCCAGACATTGTGACCGCTGATCACGCCCGCGTACAGGCGCTTACGCCGAATGCCGGGAATCTCGGCGAGCTCTTCCGGCTGGATCCGATAACTGGCCAGATCCAGTCCGATGGCCTCGACATTGGTCTCGGCCAGGATGCGCAGCGCCTCACCGAAATCACCGTATTGCCCGGTGACGAGCATGCGCGGACGCAGGGCAGAGGTCGAAAGTCGTTGGTAGGCACGCTCGAACGCGGCGAGTTCCGCAGGCGTGCGCTCACTGGTGAAGCACGGCTCGTCCAACTGCACACAGGTGGACCCGCGCTTGGCGAGGATCTCGAACAGCTCCTCGTACACCGGAAGCAGCTTGTCCAACAGGCTCAGCGTGTCGAAACCGCCTGCCTCACCGGGGATATGGCCCGCCTTGGACAGCAGCAGCAGCGACACCGGGCCGACCACCACCGGACGCAACTCGATATCACCGGCCTTGGCGCGATCCCATTCGTCGAGCAAAGCCTCTGGGTGCAGCGAGAATTCGGTGTTCTCGTCGAGCTCGGGCTGGCGGTAGTGGTAATTCGTACCGAAGAACCGCACCAGCTCCAGCGGCGGCAGATCCGGCCGACCGCGCGCCATCAGGAAGTAGAAGTCCAGCGGATGCAACTCGTCCTGGTAGGGCTTGAACCGCGCGGGCACCGCACCGAACAGCAGCGCATTGTCGAGAATGTGGTCGTAGAAGGAGAAGGTGTTGCCCGGCACCTGGGTCAGCCCGGTGGCGGCCAACCCGTTGTACTGCCGCTCCTGGATATCGCGCCCGACCGCGAGCAGTTCGTCGCGCGAAACCCCACCACGCCAATAGCCCTCGAGGGCCCGCTTGAGTTCCCGGTGCGGCCCGATCCTCGGGTAGCCGAGAATGCTGGATCCGTAACCGTCCTGAACGTTGACCATGAGCGGGGCACTCCCTTGCTGTGTTGATTGGCCGCGCCTGCGGCGCGGCGTGTTCGCGGCCCCCTGGTGTCTCGCGTCCGAGCCGACGAGACTCGCGCCTACGGCGCATGCGCTTCGACGACTCGGACGCGAGACGGGCCG
>NZ_JBFANH010000035.1:0-91122 GCF_040674755.1 Nocardia sp. NPDC049737
CTGCTTGCCCGACACATGCCGCTGACGCTTGTGGTCGGGACGGTCATCGCCTGCGGTGTCGGGACACTCGTGCACATGCGCAATGCACCGCGACACGCTCAGCCGGCGTAGAAATATCGCGACCCGAAAGCAAACATTCGGTTATCCGCATCCTCTGGCCATACTATGGAGCTATGCCCGAAAACGAGAGTGCGGGTCGTGGGGGTTCGCTTGCCGACGGAGTGCGGCTGGCTGTATTTGTCGCGGGTATCGGCTCGGTGGTTCTCGGAGTGCTGATCGCCGTGTGGCCGGACAAGACCGAGCCGATGGCGGAGTTGTTGTTCGGGCTCTATCTACTATTGAGTAGTGCGATACAGCTGATCATCGCGATAGACGCCCGGTTCGGCGCGGCGCTGCGGACGTTCGTATTATTCAGCGGCGCCGTCTCGATCGCATTGGCCGTGATGGCGTTCCACAGTGCGAATTCGATCCTGCTGCTCGCGGTGTGGATCGGTCTCGGCTGGGCCGTGCGCGGGATCGTGCAGGCAACGGTGGCGGTCTGGGCCGAGGGGTTGCCTGAGGGTGGCTGGCAAGAGATGTTCGGGCTGCTGACCATGATGGTGGGATTCATCATGATCGCCCTGCCGTTCGATTCGCTGGACGTACTCGGCATGGCTGCGGGTGGCTGCGCGATCGTGATCGGCATGCTGGAAATTCTCACGGTCGCGCGCGGACGCGGCGAGGTCCACCCGGTTACGCGGTCCGCGCACATTCCGGCGGCGCCGAACTGAACTGGCGCACACCCGAGTTGGCGTTCGATCGCGCTGGCGCGATGGTCATGGGACGGGTTAACTGTCGTCATGGTGCGTACCGATAGTGGTTCGGAACTGATCGTCGTCACCCACGGTGCCCGGGCGGGTATCGATCCGAATGCGGTGCGCGAGAGTCTCGCGGCGCAATCGCGGCTGGTCGAACTACTGCCGGAAGGCGGTGCGCCGGTACGCATCTTCGGGCCGCCCAATCGATTGCCGCGGCGGATCGCGGGTACCGCTCAGGAGGAAGTGGGCGCGGAATATCTGCGCTACTTCGCCGTGCGCGGAGTCAGGGATGAACTCGAGGCGCTCGCGGACCGACTGCGTGCCGATGACGCGGTCGAGGCGGCCTATATCAAACCGCCCGCGGAACCGCCGATCGCGCCACCGGTCGTACTGGCCGATATCGCGGCCCGTCGCCTGGCGGACGCGCCGCCCGTGACGCCGAATTTCGAAGCCCGGCAAGGTTATCTGGATGCCGCGCCGCAAGGTGTGAACGCGCGCTGGGCCTGGACCCAACCCGGTGGTCGCGGCGCGGGCGTGCGCATCGTGGACGTGGAGGGCGCGTGGCGATTCACCCACGAAGACCTGCTGGCGAATCAGGGGGGAGTGATCGGCGGTGCGCCGTCGACGGATGCGGGCTGGCGCAATCACGGCACAGCGGTGGCCGGGGAGATCAGCGGTGATCTGAACACCTTCGGTATCACCGGGATCGCCGCCGATGCCGCCATCCGCGCGGTCTCGGTATTCGACGCGGGGTCCGCGGCAGCCATCCGCACTGCTGCCGACGCACTGAGCGCAGGCGACATCATCCTGCTCGAACTGCACCGGCCCGGACCGCGCCACAACTTCCAGAACCGCGAGGACCAGGCTGGATACATCGCGATCGAATGGTGGCCCGACGACTGGGCGGCCATCCGCTACGCGATCGGACGCGGCGTCATCGTGGTGGGCGCGGCAGGCAACGGTTCGGAAGACCTCGACAGCGCCTTGTACGACACCCGCCCCACCGACTTTCCGACCTCGTGGCGCAACCCGTTCCGTGGCGGCGCCGCCGACTCCGGCGCCATCCTGGTCGGCGCCGGCGCACCACCACCCGGATTCCACGGCCGCGACCATGGACCCGCACGTTCGCGACTTGCCTTCTCCAACTACGGATCCCGTGTCGACGCACAAGGCTGGGGCCTCGAAGTCACCACCACCGGATACGGCGATCTGCAGGGCGGCGCCGACGAAGACTACTGGTACACCGACACTTTCAGCGGAACCTCCAGCGCATCCCCGATCATCGTCGGCTCCATCGCCAGCTACCAAGGCTTGGCCGCCGCAGCCGCCGGGCGCAAAACACCATCCGAGGTACGGGCGCGACTGCGCGCGACCGGTTCACCCCAACTCGACGCCCCCGGCCGACCGACGACCCAGCGGATCGGCAACCTGCCCGACATCCAGGCGATGATCGCACCGTAAATCAGCGGAGGCGACGGCATTCCTGGAATGGCTTGCAGCCCAAAACCTCACGCTCGCCACCTACCGTCCTATATCGATGCCTGGCATGCCCAGGCATGGGCGGAAAGAGGAACGGCTTGTGTCGGGCGCGACGCGCGGGCGAAGCTGGAAACTTGTGGACAACGTTTAGTGTCGAAAGGTGAATGGCCCGTTGAACTTTCGGCGCGAATTCGGCGACGTTTCGGGGTGAGGCCGACCATCGACGACCCGGCAGCCGGGCTGCGATTTCCGCCCTGACCTGGGCAGGGGCGGCATGTAGCGGTGAGTGGCGGAAGTCTACGGCCACAGTCGAAGTGGGATTCACCCGCCAAGGATGGGGGTTTCGCCAGTGTCATCCCGGTCGAAAATTTCGGTAGGGTTCGGCGGCGCGGACGGGGTGGGTGCCGTCGCGACCGAAGATCGATGTGACGCCGAGGAGACTGTGGTGGGTGTCGTTACTGTCCGCGAAGAGCAGGCAATTCAGCGGTTGACCGACCGCCTGGTCGACGACTACCCGGCCGATCAGGTCGAAAGCGTAGTGGGTACAGCGCGGCAGCGGTTCGCGGGCCATCCGGTGCGGGAATTCGTTCCGATTCTGATCGAGCGAATCGCGCGCAGGGAACTCGAGGTCTCGACAAAACAGGCCGAGGCGGAAAAGGTTGCAGCGCAACCGGATCCGATCCAACAGCCCGACCCGGCGCGGGGGATCGGCCGAATCCGCACGGCTGGCCGCGAATTCGCCGCGGACAAGCGGCTCATGGGACTCGCGGCGGCGGCTCTGGTCGTTGTTCTCGCGTTGGTCATCGCCGTCGCGGCGCGCCAGCCCGACCAGCCCGCTCCGGCCAGCGCGACAGCAGCGCTGACCACCGTGCACGGCGTGGTCGGCTCGGAGAAGATGGCCTTCTTCGAAGACCCGCGCGTCGTGGATGCCTTGGCCCGCAAGGGCGTCAAGGCGCAGGTCGATCCGGCCGGATCGCGACAGATCGCGACCTCCATTGATCTCGGGAAGTACGACTTCGCCTTTCCGTCGAGTGCGCCTGCGGCGGAACGGATTCAGCGGGCGCGCAATATCAGCACCAAGTACACGCCGTTCTCTTCACCCATGGCGATCGCGACCTTCCAGCCCATCGCCGACCTGCTGACCGCGGTAGGCGTGGTGCGTCCGGGGCCGGTCCCGACCTTCGACATGGCTCGGTACCTCGAACTCGTGCGCAACGATGTGGAATGGGACAAACTTCGCGACAACACCGTCTACCCGGTGCACAAGAACATCCTGGTCTCCACGACCGACCCGCGGACCTCCAACTCCGCCGCTATGTACCTGGCCATCGCCAGCCACGTCGCTAATGACAACACCATCGTGCAGGGTCCGGCCGCCGAGCAGGCCGTGCTGCCCACGGTGTCGCGGCTGTTCGTGCGCCAGGGCTACACCGAGAACTCCACCGACGGCCCGTTCCGCGAGTACCTCGCGGCGGGTGTGGGCCCGACACCGATGGTCTGGATCTACGAGGCCCAGTTCGTCGAGGCGGCCGTGCGCGGCCAGATCAAACCCGGCATGGTGCTGACCTACCCGTCCCCGACCGTGGTCTCCCAGCACACTCTGGTGCCACTCACCGCGTCCGGTGATCGCATCGGACGACTGCTGGCCGCCGATCCGGACCTGCAGCGTCTGGCCGCCGCACACGGTTTCCGCACCAGTGACCCCAGCCAATTCGCCAAGGTCACCGCCGACAACCACGTCTCGGTACCGGGCGACGTGATCGATGTGATCGACACGCCCACCATCGACACCCTCGAACACCTCATCGACAGCGTCACCAAGTCTTACAACTGAGGTCGCATCCGAGTCAGCAGGCCACTGCGCCCACCAAGCCGGCGCATCTCGGTGCCGAGCCGTGCGCTGCCTTTTGCCAGGGGCATGTACCGGCGACCCATATGTCCAGGTCATGACCGATTGCTGAGGCGGCGCGATCGGAGGATCGTAGAGCCTGAACGGGACATATCGGATCGGGAGGTCGAGTAGCGGGGGTCGGGGGATTCGAGTAGCGGGACACTCGTGGCAAGGGGGTGTATTCGGGCCAGGCTATGGGCGGGGATGAAGAAAGGAGCGTCCCATGAGCGGGATGTTCACCAGGACGGCCAGATATGCGGCTCCATATCGGTCGGCCCCGACGGTCGGCACACACGGGATGGTGGTCTTCGGGACCGGCACCGACTGTTACCTATCGCATCGGCCGATGTTCTTCTCACCGTTCGACTTCCAGGTGCTGCTCGACATCGAATTGGACGAGCGCGGCAGTCGGGCACTCGGCGCCGACCGGCGCACCGGATTCCGCGGCGGACACGCCTTCGATCCAGCGGACCTCGCGCTCGTCGACCTCGATCCGCGCGCGGATCATCCGCGAACCACATTCTGGGGCAACCTGATTCGCGGCCATCTGGACCGGCGCGGCATCGTGATCGCACGCGACGTCGTAGCCACCGTGCGCCACGTCGTATCCTTCACACAGCTCGATCCGCATCCCCTGCGCACCGCGGAATTGTTGACTCACCTGTGCTTCGGCCGGGCCGGCAAGATGTATGTGGCGCACCGGATCGGGCGGCGGCCCAGCTTCGATCAAATCGTTTCGGCCCGGCTCATCCCCGGCACCGTCACCGACCTGCTCGGCGCCCCGCTGTCGGTCGATGTCACAGAGTTGGTATTCGATCAGGCGCAGCCGATCATCCTGGGACAGCGAGATTTCGCGGGCCAGCGGTTACGGGTCGGCGAGATCGCGGTGGCGGCCTTCCATACGACCGATACCGTCGGCGGGCAGCAGGGCTTCCTCGTCGACATTGCCATCGAGCGGCAGCTCTACCTGGAGGTCGCCGACCTGGTGTGATGTCAATACGCCGGAGGTAGCTGTTCGTGGCGGATCCGGTCAGGGCGCGAATCGGTCAGGGGGAGGACGACAGCTCGCGGGGGGCGCCATTACCTTCGGATCATGTCCGAATCGGTCCTGCACGCAACCGAATCGCGGCGGATAGCCGAAGTCGACATACTCCGCGGATTCGCACTCTTCGGGATCCTCATCGTGAATGTCGTGGTCGCCACGCTGCTGTGGTCATTCGGCGGCACCATCGACGATCCGAGCCTCGGCTTCGACGGCCCGTTCGACCATTTCGTGAACGCGGTGTTAGAGGCGCTGTTCAGCGGCCGGTTCTATCTGTTGTTCGCATTTCTGTTCGGCTATTCGTTCACGCTGCAGATCGCGGCGGCACAGCGGGCCGGGATGTCGGCGAATCCGCGGCTGCTGCGACGCTGTGTCGCGCTGATGGCGATCGGGTTGGCACATGTTTTCCTGCTGTGGATCGGCGACATCCTGACGCTGTACGCGTTTCTGAGCCTGTTTCTGATCCTGCTGCGGTGGTTGGAGCCGCGGGTCGCGGTCATCGGCGGGACGGTGTTGTATCTCGCGTGGTCGATATGGGCGTTCCTGCCGGGTGCCGGTGGAATTACCGAGGTAGCGGAGCTGCTCGATGTGTTGGCATTGCACGAGGGCTACACCGGCAGCTTCGGTGATACCTTCACGATGCAGCTGTCGGAGGCGCCGCTGTGGATCATCCTGATCTGGATCACCCAGGGAGTTCCGGCGCTCGGGATGTTCCTGATCGGGATGGCTGCCGGTAGGCGCGAGCTGTTCACGGAACAGGAGACATTGCGCCGCTGGGCACCTCGGGTGTTCATCGGCGGGCTCGCGGTCGGACTGCCGGTCTCGGCGGTGACATTCTCCTACGGGATGGGTTGGCTGGAACCGCCGTCGTACTGGAACGGGATCCAAGAAATGATCAACCCACTCATGACATTCGCATACATCGCGGGGATCATCATGCTGACTCGAGCAGCCCGCACCGCACAGTATATGGCGCTGCTCGCCCCGGCCGGTCGGATGGCGGCCTCCAACTACATCATGCAGTCGGTGGTGTTGATGGTGATCTACACCGGCTACGGATTCGCCCTAGCAGATGATGTGCCACCGGCGGGCGTCATCGGGATCGCGTTGGTGACCTATGGCGCGCAGCTCGCCTTCAGTCACTGGTGGTTGCGCGGCCACGCGTATGGGCCGGTGGAGTGGGTGCTGCGCGCTGCGACATATGGTTTGGTTCCGGCATGGCGGCGGCCGGAATACGTTCCAGTGCAGAGGGATCGATTGGCTTGACGATGCTGAGCGCGCACTGGTCCGTCGGAACTGGCGACATCTGCCCATCTCGACGAAACGTGCACGCTCAGCATCGTTTCCGCCCCGCACGGTCCGGCTTCCCCTGAGGGAAACCGGGAGCCGCGTGGGTCAGCGATCAGCGGGGACCGTCAGCGCTTCCAGGAGAGCACGAGCGAATTCGGTTGGGGTTTCCCGCACACCGCTGTGCCCACCTGGGAACTCGACCAGCGGTCGGTCCAACTCGGTCGCAAGGGTTTCGGCGGTCCGATAGGGGAGTTGGCCACGGGTTTCCCGACCTGCGGCGAGCACAAGGCGGTCCACGACGGCGGCGAGTGCGGCCGTATCGGGCCGGTAATCGGTGACCGCGCGCAGTTCATGAGCGAACATCACCGGCGCGTTACCCATGAGCCGCCCGAGCATTTCGGCGGTGCGCGCCGGGACCTCGGCGGCATTGGGCAGCGGCTTCGAGGTGACGCCCACCGCCTGCATGAAACGCCCGCCCGCGACGGCGGGTCCCTGGTCACGGGCGAGTTCGACCACCTCCTCGACCATGGCCCGGTGCGCGGGCGCATCGGGCAGGACCGCGAAGCACGGCGGCTCGTGGGCGACGACCAGGCGCAGCCGTTCCGGATGACGGGCGAGCAGGTCGAGCGCGACGACCGCGCCACCGCTGACACCGGCGACATATGCGAATTCACCTGCGGGCGTAAGGTGTTCGAGCAGACGGTATGCGTCGTCGCTGAAAACTTCCATCCGCTGGTCCACGGGTTCGGGAGCGTCCAGCACGCTGCGCGAGTAGCCACGCGGATCGGCGGCGACGACCGTGAAGTGCTCGGCGAGCGCATCGGCGATCGGGTCGAAGATGCCGGCGTCGCCGCCACTGCCCGGCAGGAGGAGCAGCACCGGGCCGTGGCCGCGCACCTCGAAATACAAGGTGGCGCCGGGAACTTCGAGGGTTTCGGATCTCACTGCGATTTCGCTTTCTCGTCGGTCGGCCAATGGGTGAGGGTGATGTGCAGGGCGTCGATCACGCGGTGCCAGGATGTGGCGGTGGAGCGGGCGTGGCCGAAGCCGCCGCTCGCCTCCAGGTTGGCATAACCGTGAAAAGTGCTGCGCAACAGGCGAACCGCATCGGTGATATCGGGTTCGTCGAGCCCGTAGGCGCGCAGCATCCCATAGGTCAGGTCGATGGCACGCAATCCGCCGGTCCAATCCGCGGCGACGGCGGGGTCCATCGGCATTTGGGTGGCGGCATAGCGGCCGGGATGTTCCAGGGCATAGCGGCGCCACTCGTCGGCAAATGCCGCGAGCGCAGCCCGTCCGGCGCGCCCGGCCACCGCCGCGGCAATGCGGTCGGTCTTCTCGTCGCTTGCCAGCATGGCCACCCGGTTACGCAGATCTTCGAGGTTCTTGATGTGCGAGTACAGGCTCGCGTCCTTGACTCCGAACTTCCTGGCCAGCGCGGCGATGGTGATGTTGTCGAAACCGACTTCATCGGCGAGCTCCGCCGCCGCCAGCGTGATCCGCTCGGTGGTCAATCCGGCGCGTGGTGACATCACATCTCCTGAAACTATGGTGCCTAGTTTATAACCTAATAGCCCTAGGTTTCGCAAGTTTCACGCGCAGACGCACACCGCATCTGGGGGTCCCGGTAGTAATCGCCGAAAATCCGAGGAAGTTCGAGATGTCGCCTGGTAGAAGGTGATTCGTGGACTCGCCGGAAGAAGAAGTTGCCTGAACGGCAATCGCGCGAGGGCTATGCCCATGGTGCGGTTCCGCTGATGATGCGGTGGATGCGCAGATGATTCAGGTTCGCTTCGAATTCGGCGACCATGGCGAGGGTTGGCAGGAACAGCTTGTCGAACGGTCGTGCCAGTCGTAGATCGAGTTGCTGAGTCCGAACAGCGCGTCGCGTTCACGTAGGCCGGTCAGGATCGCCGGCCTCAGCCATGTTCCGAGCGGGCCGGCGGCCGAGACGCTCCGAGAACTCGACGACATTTGGCCCGACCGATTAATTCGCGTGCCCATGCCGGTCAACATTCTCGGCAGACCATGACTACTTTGTCCGAGGAGATCTTGATGACCCCGACTTCGACCGCCACCACGCACACCCTCGACGTGCCCGGGGCTCGACTGCACTACGAGGTGCGCGGTAGCGGGCCGCTGGTCGTGTTGGTCGGCGCCCCGATGGATGCGGCGGCCTTCGCGCCGCTGGCGGAACTGCTCGCCACCGACCGCACCGTGCTCACCACCGACCCGCGCGGCCATCAGGGCAGCGTGCTCCATGACGCGGAACAGGACTCGACACCGCAGCTGCGCGCCGACGACCTGGCCTGCCTCATCACTCACCTCGGCATCGGCCCTGCGGTGGTATTCGGCTCCAGCGGCGGCGCTGTGAGCGCATTGGCCCTGGCCCAATCCCAGCCGGACCTGGTCACCACCGTGATCGCCCACGAACCGCCGCTGGGTGAACTGCTCGAGGACCGCGACCAGGTGCGCGCCGGAACCGAGGACGTCATCGCCACCTACCACAGCGGCGATGTGCTCGGTGCATGGCGCAAGTTCATGGTCAACGCCAACATGGTGATGCCGGAACCGGTGCTACAGCAGGTGTTCGGCGGCGAGCGCGACCCGCGCCAGCTGGCCAGCGAGCGCTACTGGTTCGATCACGAACTGCGCGGCACCACCACGTGGGAGCCGAATATCGCTGTGCTGCAATCGACTCCGGCCCGCATCCTAATCGGCATCGGCTCCGAATCGACCGGCCAACACTGCGACCGCACATCGCGGGCGCTCAGTCAGGCCATCGGAGTGACTCCGACCGTATTCCCCGGCGGACACACCGGATTCGTCGAGGACCCAGCCGGATTCGCGGTCCGGTTGCGTGCGGTACTCGCAGGTGCTGCTTAGACCGGCGAGCCGGTAGCGCAGCATCGCCTTTGTGTCGATCACCCGGGCGGGGCCGAGAATGCGCAGCGGCGGCAGACCAGAGTTGCAGAGGTCCCGGTAGTAACCGCGCGGAAAACAACGACAATGGCTTGCCCATGGCTTCGGGAGTTGGAGGTCGCGTCGTCTCTGCGCGTCAACGCCGTGTTGGTGCCACGGTCGGCGCGCGTCTGGTCCCTCGGCTGCGTGTCAGCTCGCGATGTGGGCTTGGATGCCGTCGAGGAGGAAGTCGAGGCCGGTGCGGAAGGTTTGGTCGGCGTCCAGGTGGGCGGCGTCGCGTATGACCGTGGACAGCGCGGGGAATCGGCCGGTGGCGAAGGTTCGCTCGAGATAAGGCCCGAAGCCGGCCTGCCACTGCTTCTCGTTCATCCCGGTGGCCCGCTCGGCGCGCCGCTCGGCGATCTCCCGACGCACCGCCCCGACCACGTACGCATTGACCGCGTCGACCACCGGCATGACGATGTCCACGTCGATGCCGTCCATCGCGGCCACCACAGCCTCTCCTCTGGCTAGCGCGTGCGGCCCGAGCTGGGGTCGCCCACCGATCAGGTCGGCGAACCATTCGTGTTGATGAGCGGCCTGTCGGGTGGTTTCGGCGAGGGAGCGCAACACCTCTCGCCAACCGTCGCCGGCCGGCCGGATCTCGGCGTAGACCGAATCGACCATCAGGTCGAGCAATTCCTCCTTGGTGGCGATGTAGCCGTACAGCCGCATCGGCCCGACGTCCAGTGCGGCGGCAACCTTACGTAGCGACACCGCCGGTAGTCCTCCGTCCGCGTCGGCCAGCTGGATCGCCGCTCGTATGATTCGCTCCCGGCTCAGCGGGGCCGGCACTGGTCGATTCGGTGGCTCCGGCCTCTCCCACACCAACATGCCGCTGACGATACATCGGACAGTTCGATACAGTGTATTTGATAATTCACTGTATCGAAGGGCGACTCATGAATGGGCAGACTGCATCCACGGATGTTTTGATCGCGGGCGGCGGATCCGTCGGGCTGATGCTCGCGGTGCTGCTGCGCCACCACGGCGTCAAGCCCCTCGTCGTCGAGGAGAAGCCGGAGCTCTCGCCCCACCCCAGGGCCACCGGCATCGGGTCGCGGACGTTGGAGATCCTGCGCGAGGTCGGCCTGGAGCACGCGGTCAACGAGGCCGCGGTCGACTTGCGGGCGGGGAAGATCAGAGGGCGCACGCTCGCAGAGGCCGACTTCACCGAAGGCGCGGAGTGGAAGACGAAAATCGCGGCCGAGCTCATCTACACACCAGCTCGGATCCGCGGCACCTGCGCACAGAACCGGCTCGACCGCGTGCTGATCACCAAGGCTGGCGACGTGAAGTTCGGGCTGGCGCTCGACTCCTTCGAGCAGGACTCCGACGGCGTCACGGCGACCCTGTCCGACGGGCGTGTCGTGCGGGCGCGCTATCTGGTGGCGGCCGACGGGGTGCGGAGCCGGGTCCGGCAGATCCTCGGCATCGGCCTCACCGGTCCCGGTGCGATCGGTCAGGAGACGACGAGCGTCCTGTTCCGCGCTGATCTGCGGCCGCGCAAGCCGTTCGCAATGTGCAATATCGAGCATCCGGACGCGACCGGCCTGCTGGTGACCGTCGACGGCGAACGCGAGTGGGTGTTCCTCACCCGCCTCGACACCGAGCCGACTCCCGACCTCATCCGCACCGCGGTCGGCGACCCGTCGATCGAGGTGGAGATCCGCAGTGTGCTGAGGTTCCGGGGGCGCGGCCAGGTGGCCGACCGGCTCTCCGTCGGGCGGGTCTTCCTGGTGGGCGACGCGGCGCACGCCATCCCCCCACTGGGCGCGTTCGGGCTGAACGCCGGCGTCGCCGACGCGCACAACCTGGCGTGGAAGCTCGCGCACGTGCTGCGCGGCGAGGCCGGACCCGAGCTGCTGGAGACTTATCACGCCGAACGCCATCCAGTGGCCCTCATGACGATGGAGCAGGCGCGCCTGCGGTTCAACGATCCGTCCCTGCACTGGGGAAAGGGCATGGCACAGGCGCGCAAGGCAGCGGGGGCGATAAACGCGCCGGTGGTGCACATGGGCTACCGGTATGGCGGTGCGGAGCTCCCCTCCACCGAGGACGTCGCCCTCGACCTCGACGGGTCCCCGGGATCCCGCCTGCCGCACATGTGGGTGACCGACGGGGTGTCCACGCTGGATCTCGTCGGATCGCAGTGGTGCGTACTCACGGCCGATCCCGACGTGGAGGCCGACATTCCGGTGCACCTGGTGGACGGCTGGCCGTACGGGACGGTGCTGGTTCGACCTGACGGTTTCGTGAGCCGCTCGTACGGCTAGCGCGCCGCCTTCAGGCAGGTGGCGAGCATGTCGCGGAGGCCCTTCTTCTCCTGCGGCGGTGTCCTTCTCCTGCGGCGGTGTCCAACACGAAGCCATCCCGTCGTGACCTGAGTGGAGGGCGGCGCAGCAATGCACTGCCCTTACCCGTGTAGTCGGAGGTCAGCGAACGAAAGTTGATGCGCGGTCGGACAAGTCGAGCAGCATTTGCGGGACGATACCGAGCAGGACGGTCGCGCCCGCGGTGAATGCGACGACCGTGGTGGTGAGGAACGGGGAGGCGACGGTCGGGGCGTCGGCGGGTGGGTCGGTGAAGAACATCAAGACGATGACGCGGATGTAGAAGAAGGCGGCGATGGCGCTGGAGATGACACCGACGATGACCAGATAGGCAGCATCGCCGGAAGCGGCGGCCTGGAAGACCGCGAACTTCGCGACGAAGCCACCGGTGAGGGGCAGGCCCGCGAACGAGAGCAGGAAGAGGGCGAAAATTGTTGCCAGCCAGGGGGAGCGGCGGCCGAGGCCCGCCCACTGGGACATGGCGGTAGCTTCGTCACCTTCGGCATCCCGGACCAGGCTGACGACCGCGAACGCGCCGAGCGTGCCGAGGCCGTAGGCCAACAAATAGAACAGGATGGCCGAGGTACCGGCCGCATTCGCCGCGGCGAGACCGGTCAGGATGAATCCGGCATGCGCGACGGAGGAGTAGGCGAGCATGCGCTTGACGTCGGTCTGGGTAATCGCCATGATCGCGCCGATCACCATGGTCGCGATGGCAATGGCGGCGAGCACCGGACGCCAGTCGTCACGCAGACCGGGCACCGCGATCTGCAGCACCCGCAACAGCGCACCGACTGCCGCGATCTTCGTCGCCGCGGCCATGAAGCCGGTCACCGAACTCGGCGCGCCCTGATACACATCCGGCACCCAGGACTGGAACGGCACCGCACCGATCTTGAACAGCAACCCCACGGCCAGCAGCCCCACCCCGAGCAATGCCAAGGTGCTGTTCTGCGGATGCTGGGTTATCGCATCGGCGATCCCACCGAGCTTGACCGTCCCCGCCTGCCCGTAAAGCAGCGCAACGCCGTAGAGGAAGAACGCGGACGAAAACGCCCCGAGCAGAAAGTATTTCAGCGACGCTTCCTGCGAGAGCAGTCGCTTGCGCCGCGCCAGCCCGCACAGCAGATACAGCGGCAGCGACAAAACTTCCAACGCCACGAACATGGTCAGCAGATCATTGGACGCGGGAAACAGCATCAGTCCACCGATTGCGAGCATGGCCAGCGGGAACACCTCGGTGGTCGCGATACCCGCACGGACCGCGGCGATTTCCCCCGCACTACCGGGCACCGCGGAGGCCTGCGGGGTGAACGCGTCCACCGCACCGCCGACGGCGGCCGCGGCCACACTCCACGTCCCAGGACCGGAACGTACCTGCGGCCGCGGCTGCGCACCGCGCTCGGCCATGAACAGCAGCGCCAGAATCGACACCACCAGAATCGTGCCCTGAAGAAACAGTGTCACACCGTCGATCGCCACCGCACCCACCATCACGGTCGCCTTGGTCCCGGACAACCGCAGCACCGCCACCAGTGCCGCGACCAACCCGGCCAGCCCGAGCGGCACCTGGATGGCATACCGGTGGTGGCGCGGCGCGAACGCCTCGACGAGCACCCCGACCACCGCCACCCCGAACACGATCAGCATCGGCGACAACTTTGCGTATTCGATACTCGGCGCGGGCATACTTGCCGCGAGCAGACTGCTCATTTGTGGCCACCTCCGTGATCGGCCCCCGCTGCGGGGATCGCGGGCGTCTTCGGCGCGGGATCGTGGACGCCGATGGTGGTGAGCGTCTGACCCACTGCGGGATTGATGAACTCCAGCACCGGTTTCGGATAGATACCGAGGAACAGCAGTGCCGCGATCAACGGCACCACCACCGCCACCTCGCGCGGCACCAGATCATAGAGCCGCTCGTTGCCCTCCTTGACCGGACCGGTCATCATCCGCTGGTACATCCACAGCACATAAAGCGCCGCCAACACCAACGCCCCGGTCGCGATCACCGCGGCGAATCCGTAGCGCGTGAATGTGCCGAGTAGCACCAGGAATTCGCTGATGAACGGCGCAAGTCCCGGCAGCGACAGGGTGGCGAGACCGGCGATCAAGAAGGTGCCCGCCAGCACCGGCGCCACCTTCTGCACCCCGCCGTAGGCGGCGATGGCCCGAGTACCCCTGCGCGACACCAGGAATCCCGCGATCAGGAACAGTGCCGCTGTCGAGATGCCGTGATTGACCATGTAGAGGGTGGCCCCGGTCTGCCCCTGACTGGTCATCGCGAAGATGCCGAGAATGATGAATCCGAAGTGCGAGATCGAGGTATAGGCGATCAGCCGCATCACATCGGTCTGTCCAATGGCCAGCAGCGCGCCGTAGATGATGCCGACCACCGCGAGCGTAATCACCAGGGGCGCATAGGTTCCCGCGGCATCCGGGAACAGCAGCAGGCAGTAGCGCAACATGCCGAAGGTGCCGACCTTGTCGACCACCGCCATCATCAGCACCGCACTCGACGGCGTCGCCGCCACCGCCGCATCCGGCAGCCAGGTGTGCAACGGCCACAGCGGTGCCTTCACCGCGAAGGCGAACATGAACCCGAGGAAGAGGGCATTCAACACGGCCGGGCCGGCGCCGAGCTGTCCGGCATTGGCCGCAATCACCACGGTGCGGAAATCGAAGGTGCCCGACGATCCGGATCCGAGTCCCTGCCGCGCGGTGAGCACATACAGCCCGATCACCGCGGCCAACATGATCAGACCGCCGAACAGGTTGTACAACAGGAATTTCACCGCCGCCCGTGAGCGCTGCTGGCGATGCGCGAGATCGGCACTGCGCGGCCCGAATCCGCCGATGAGGAAGTACATCGGGACGAGCATCGCCTCGAAGAACACGTAGAACAGCAGAATGTCGAGCGAGACAAAGGAAATCAGCACCATCGCCTCGACGAGCAGCGTCAACGCGACATAGGTGTGCGACACCCGCCGCCCGCTGCCGACCTCACGCTCATCGTTCCACCCGGCCAGGATCAGCAGCGGCACCAGCGCCGCGGTGAGCAGCACCAACACCAGCGCGATCCCGTCCAACCCGAGTGTGTAACCCGCGCCGAAGGCCGGAATCCACTCGTGCGATTCGACGAACTGATACTGCGCCCCACCGGGTTCGAAGCGCACGGCCAAAACGATGCCGAGCACCAGCACCGCCAATGCGACACCGAATGCCAGCCCGCGCGCCAGGGTGCGCCGCGACGCGGGCAACAGCAGCACCACCACCGCGCCGGCGACGGGCAATAACCACAGCGTGGTCAACCAGGGATAGTCACTCACCAGAGCCTCACTGCCAGCAGGGCGGCGGCCACCAGTGCCGCGCCGGTGAACATGGACAGGGCATAGGACCGCACGAACCCGGACTGCACCTTCCGGATGCGCCCGGACAGTCCGCCGATCAGTGCGGCGGTCCCGTTGACGATGCCGTCGATGCCGCGATTGTCGAGGAAGACCAGCGACCGAGTCAGATACGCACCGGGACGCATGAATACGCCCTCGTTGAACGCATCTCCGTAGAGGTCCTTGCGGGCCGCGACCGTCAACGCGGATGCCGCCTCCGGCGCGGTCTCGGGAATCTCACGCTGCGCGAACTGGTTGTAGGCGAAGCCGATTCCGACGGCGACCACGAGCAGCGCCAGGACGGTCACCACGCCCGCGGGCACGACCTCCTCGCCGTGATGCGCCCCGACAACGGGTTCGAGCCAGTTCTGCAGCGACGACCCGAGAACGAACAGCCCACCCGCGGCCACCGAACCGATCGCGAGCAGAATCATCGGCCCGGTCATCACCGCTGGTGCCTCGTGCGGATGGGTATCTGGTTTCCAGCGACGCTCGCCGAAGAACGTCATCATCATCACGCGCGTCATGTAGAACGCGGTCAGCCCGGCACCCAGCAGCGTCACCGCGCCCAATGCCAAACCGCTTGCGCCGCCTTGGTTGAACGCCGCCTCGATGATCCGATCCTTGGAGAAGAATCCGGCGAACGGCGGCACGCCGATGATCGCCAAATAGCCGAGCCCGAAGGTGATGTAAGTGACCGGCAGCAGTTTGCGTAGTCCGCCGTAGCGGCGCATATCGGTCTCGTCGTCCATCGCGTGCATGACCGAACCGGCACCGAGGAACAGCCCGGCCTTGAAGAAGCCGTGGGTGAGCAGATGCATGATGGCGATCGCGTATCCGGCCGGGCCGAGGCCTGCGGCCAACACCATGTACCCGATCTGGCTCATGGTGGATGCCGCCAGCGCCTTCTTGATGTCGTCCTTCGCGCAGCCGACGATCGCACCGAACAGCAGCGTCACCGCCCCTACCAGTACAACCCCGAGTCGCGCATTGGGCGCGAGATCGAAAATCGGTCCGGAGCGCGCGATCAGATACACACCCGCCGTCACCATGGTGGCCGCGTGGATGAGCGCGGAGACCGGTGTCGGACCCTCCATCGCGTCCCCGAGCCAGGACTGCAGCGGCACCTGCGCGGACTTACCGCACGCGGCCAGCAGCAACAACAACCCGATTGCGGTGAGCGTGCCCTCCCCAGCCTGCGGCGCGGTCGCGAAAACCGAGCCGAAGTCGATCGAACCGAAGGTCGCGAACATGGTGAACATCGCGATCGCCAGCCCCATATCGCCGACCCGGTTGACCACGAATGCCTTCTTGGCCGCCGTCGCCGCGGTCGGCTTGTGGTACCAGAACCCGATCAGCAGATAGGAGGCCAGACCCACACCCTCCCAGCCGAGATACAGCACCAGGTAGTTGTCCGCCAGCACCAGCAGCAGCATGGCCGCCAGGAACAGATTCAGGTAGGCGAAGAACCGTCGCCGTCCTGGATCGTGGTTCATATAGCCGACGGAATAGATGTGGATCAGCGATCCCACGCCGGTGATCAGCAGCGCGAAACACACCGACAGCTGGTCCAATTGGAGGCTGAAGTCCACCTGCAACCCGTCGACCGGCACCCAGCTGAAAAAGTCCTTGTGGACTGCGCGGGCGGCATCATCACGGTCGAGCATGTGGAAGAAGGCGACGACGGCGAAGCCGAACGAGGCCAGCGCGGTGGCACAGCCGAGCAGATGCCCCCACCTGTCGCTGAAGCGTCCGACCAGCAGCAAGACGACAGCACCGGCCAGCGGCAGTGCGGGCAGCACCCAGAGCGTTGCGGTATCCACGTCAGAACTTCAGCAGGTTGGCGTCGTCGACCGAGGTCGAACGGCGGGTGCGGAAGATGGTCATGATGATGGCGAGTCCGACGACGACTTCGGCCGCGGCGACCACCATGGTGAAGAATGCGAACACCTGACCGTCCAGATTCGAATGCAGCCTGGCGAAGGTGACGAAGGCGAGATTCACCGCATTGAGCATCAGCTCGATGCACATGAACACCACAATGGCGTTGCGCCGCAGCAGCACACCGGCCGCGCCGATGGTGAACAGCAGGGCGGACAGGAACAGGTAGTTCTCAGGATTCACCGCTTGCCTTCCTCGTCTGCCTCGCGGGCGGGGGTTTCGGGCTCGTTGGCCTCGGCGGCGAAGGTCGGGGTCGTACCGACCGAGATGACCGCCGCTTCGGTGAGCGCCCTGGTGCGGCGGTGCCGCAGGATGGTGCTGACCGACAGCTCCTCGAAGGATCCATCCGGCAGCCGTGCCGGAATATCGACGGCGTTGTGCCTGGCGTACACACCGGGTGTCGGCAGCGGGGTGGCGCGCTCGGAGGGACGGGCCGGATCGTAGGCGCTGCGGAAGCGGCGACGCGAGAGTTCCCGCTGATCCAGGCGCGGCCCGAAACTCTCCCGGTGCGCCAGGATCATCGCGCCGATCGTGGCTGTGATGAGCAGTGCGCCGGTGAGTTCGAAGGCCCACACATATCGGACGAAGATCAGTTCGGCGAGTTGGCCGATCGCGTCTTTATAGGCGAAGCCCTTTGCCGGATAGGTGATTCCGGAGTTGCGGATGCCGTTGGCGATACCGCTGATCAGCAGCAGCCCGAAGCCGAGTCCGACCGCGGCAGCCGAGAGCCGCTGCCCGCGTAGGGTTTCCCCGAGCGATTCGGGGGAGTCGACGCCGACCAGCATGAGCACGAACAGGAACAGCATCATGACCGCGCCGGTGTAGACGACGATCTGCACGACGCCGAGGAACAGTGCATCCTGGGCCATGTAGAAGGTGGCGAGCACGATCATGGTGGCGGCCAGGCAGATCGCCGAATGTACGGCCTTACGCGCGAATACCATGCCGAACGCGGCGATGACGGCGAGCGGGCCGAGGATCCAGAATTGGACGGTCTCGCCGGTGGAGGTGTGGGTCAGTGGCTCTCCGGCTAATGTTTGGGCGGCCAGGATGAATTGACTCACCGCGCGCCTCCTTCCGCGCCCGCCGCGGCGGGCTCCCTGGGATCGGAACCGCTGTCACCGCCGGGAACATTGCCGCGGTAGTAATCGCCTTCCGTCGCACCGGGATACATGGCGTGCGGTGGTGCGGTCATACCTTGCTGCAGCGGGGCCAGTAGCCGGTCCTTCTCGTAGATCAGATCGGCGCGGTTGTCATCGACCATCTCGTACTCGTTGGTCATGGTCAGCGCCCTGGTCGGGCACGCCTCGATGCACAATCCGCAGCCGATACAGCGCAGATAGTTGATCTGATAGACCTGCCCGTAGCGCTCGCCGGGCGAAAAGCGTTCGGTCTCGGTGTTATCCGCGCCCTCGACATAGATCGCATCCGCAGGGCAGGCCCACGCGCACAGCTCGCAGCCGATGCATTTCTCCAGACCATCCGAATACCGATTGAGCTGATGGCGGCCGTGATAGCGGGGCGCGGTCGGCACCTTCTGTTCCGGATAGGACTCGGTATTGGGCTTTTTGAACATGGTCAGGAAGGTGACCGCGAAGCCGGTCAATGGTTCCAGCAGTCCGGGCTTGGGTTCCGGACGCCGCGTCGATGGATCCGGCAGCGGTGGCGTCGGGAAGCCGAGGAAGACCGCGGTGCCCGATTCCCCGGTGCCCGATTCCCAGGGGCTCGATTCCGCGGTGCCCGATTCCCCGGGGGCGGGTTCCTCGACCGGCGGCGCACCTTGTTTGCGACCGGCCCGCAGGAACATCAGCACGATCAGTCCGGAGATGATGATTCCGCTGATCACCAGCAGCGGCGTCTGGATCTCGTAGCCCTCGTTCTGCAGCACGCGGGCGGTCGCGACCAGCATTACCCACAGCAGCGAGGTCGGAATCAGCAGCTTCCAGCCGAGATTCATGAACTGGTCGTAGCGCAGGCGCGGCAGCGTGCCGCGCAACCAGATGAATACGAACAGGAACGTCCACATCTTGGCGATGAACCACAGCGCGGGCCACCAGCCGGAATTCGCACCGTCCCACAGGTTGATCGGGAACGGTGCGTGCCAGCCACCGAGGAACAGGGTGGTGGCGAGCGCGGAAACCGTTGCCATATTGATGTATTCGGCCATCATGAACATGGCGAATTTGAGCGAGGAGTATTCGGTGTGGAAACCGCCGACCAGCTCGCCCTCGGCCTCGGGCAGATCGAACGGCGCACGGTTGGTCTCGCCGACCATCGACACGCAGTAGATCAGGAAAGACGGCAGCAGCAGGAAGACATACCAGGTGCCCTCCTGTGCCTTCACGATCCCGGAGGTGGCCATGGTGCCGCCGAGTAGGAACACCGTCGCGAAGCACAGTGCCATGGCGATCTCGTAGGAGATCACCTGTGCGGTCGAGCGCAGCCCGCCCAGCAGCGGATACGTCGAACCCGATGACCAGCCTGCCAGCACGATGCCGTACACGCCGATCGAGGTGATGGCCAGGATGTAGAGCACCGCCACCGGCAGATCGGTGAGCTGTAGCGCGGTCCGGTGGCCGAGGATCGACACCTCCGGCCCGATCGGGATGACCGCGAACGCCATGAATGCGGGCACCACCGAGATGACCGGCGCCATAATGAAAATCGGCTTGTCGACGATGGCCGGGACGATATCTTCCTTCAGCGCCATCTTCACGCCGTCGGCTACGGCCTGCAGCGTGCCCTTGGGGCCGACGCGGTTCGGTCCGATGCGCATCTGCATCCAGGCCACGATCTTGCGCTCCAGATACACCGCCATCATCGGCGTGAGCAGCAGGAAGGCGAAGATCGCCAGCGATTTCCCGATGACGAGCCACAGCGGGTCGTGGCCGAAAAGAGAGAGATCACTCATGGCGGTGTTCCTTCATCCTCTCGTCGGCGCGATGCAGCTGCACCACACCGCCCGGCTGGGTGGCGAGCTGTTCGTTGACCGAGCAGCCCGGCGAGTTCAGCGGCAGCCACACCACTCGATCGGGCAGATCGGTGATCAGCAGCGGCAGCGTGACGGCGCCGCGATCGGTGGCGACGATGATCGGATCGTCATCGGCGGCACCGATTTCCAAAGCGGTGGCGGGAGACAGCCGCACCACCGGCGGCCGCGCGACACCCGCCAGATTCGGCTCTCCGTCTTGCATCCGGCCCTGGTCCAGCAGCATCCGCCAGCTGGACAGGATGGCCGCGCCGGGATTGGGCTGGGTCACCGGATGCGGGCGATGCGCGGGCGCGGGCACCGCCGGACCGTCCCAGGCGCCGAGTTCTGCGAGTTCGGCGCGCGCGGATTCGGTATCGGGGAGCCCGAGTGCGACCTGCATCTCGCCCGCGATGGCCTGCAGCACCCGCTGATCCGACAGCGGTGCGGGTTCGCGGCGCACCATCGAATCGCCGAGTGCCGTATCGAATTGCCGCGGTCGGCCCTCCCAGGTGCGGAAGGTGCCGGATTTCTGCATTGCCGAGGCCACCGGGAAGACGACATCGGCACGTTCGGTGACCGCGCTGTGCCGCAGCTCCAGGCTGACCACGAAGCGGGCGGCGTCGATGGCCTCCAGTGCCGCCTTGGGGTCCGGCAGGTCGGCGACATCGACACCGCCGATGACCAGCGCGCCCAAGCTCGGCGCGGCCTCCAGGATGGATGCGGTATCCCGACCGGCGGTGACCGGCAGTTCCGCGACATTCCAAATCGTGCGAACCTGTTGGCGCGCACGGGGATCCACCACCGGTCGACCACCGGGCAGCAGGCCGGGCAATGCTCCAGCCTCGACTGCACCGCGCTCACCCGCACGCCGCGGCACCCAGGCCAAGGCGGCACCGGTTTCATCGGCGAGCCGGACGGCTGCGGACAGTGCGCCCGGAATTCCGGCCATCCGTTCACCGACCAGCACCACCGCACCCGGCTGCCGCAACAGCTGTGCGGCTGTCGCCGCAGCGGCGGAGTCCGTCTCGCCGGTGCGCAGTGCATCGAGCAGATGGGGTTCGGCCCCGGGCACGGCTTGCAACAGCGTGCCCGACATCCGATCCAGCCCGCGCGAAGAGTAGGCGGCGAGTGAGAAGATCGGCATACCGCGCTTACGTGCCGCCTTGCGCAGCCGCAGGTAGATGATCGGCGACTCCTCTTCCGGCTCCAGTCCGGCGAGCAGCACGACTGGCGCGTTCTCCAGGGCGTCGTAGTCGACGGTCACACCCTGTCCGGCGATACGGGCGGCGAGGAAGTCCGCCTCTTCGGCCGAATGCACCCGGGCCCGGAAGTCGATGTCATTGGTGCCCAGGGCAACTCGGGCGAATTTGGCGTAGGCGTAGGCGTCTTCCTCGGTGACGCGACCACCGACCAGCACACCCGCGCTGCCGAAGGCAGATGCCAGACCCTCGGCGGCGGCGGCCAGGGCCTCGGACCAGGACGCGGGGGCGAGATTGCCGTCCCAGCCGCGCACCAGGGGTGTGGTGAGCCGGTCGCGTTCGGTCGCGTAGGTGAACGCCCACCGGCCCTTATCGCAGTTCCACTCCTCATTGACTTGCGGATCGTCACCTGCCAAGCGGCGCAACACTTTCCCGCGCCGATGGTCGGTGCGCTGTGCGCAGCCCGATGCGCAGTGCTCGCAGACGCTCGGGCTGGAGACCAGGTCGAACGGGCGGGCACGGAACCGGTAACTGGTTCCGGTGAGTGCGCCCACAGGGCAGATCTGGACGGTATTGCCGGAGAAGTAGGAGTCGAACGGTTCGGCCTGTGCGGTGCCGACCTGTTCGAGCGCACCGCGATCCATGAGTTCGATGAATGGATCCCCGGCGACCTGTTGGGAGAAGCGGGTGCAGCGGGCGCACAGCACGCAGCGTTCCCGGTCCAGCAGCACCGCCGTGGACAGCGGGATCGGCTTGGGGTAGGTGCGTTTGACGCCGTCGAATCGGGTTTCGGGCCGTCCGCTGGACATTGCCTGGTTCTGCAGCGGGCATTCACCGCCCTTATCGCAGACCGGACAGTCGAGGGGGTGGTTGATGAGCAGCAGCTCCATCACCCCCTCCTGGGCCTTGGCGGTCGGCGGTGAAGTCAGCTGAGTGCGCACGATCATGCCCTCGGTGACGGTCATGGTGCAGGAGGCGACCGGCTTGCGCTGCCCCTCCACTTCGACCAGACACTGGCGGCATGCGCCGACCGGGTCCAGCAGCGGGTGGTCACAGAAGCGCGGGATCTGGATGCCGATGAGTTCGGCGGCCCGGATCAGCAGGGTGCCCGCCGGAACACTGACCTCGTTGTCATCGATGGTGACGGTGACCAGGTCGGCGGGCACGAGTCCGCTTGCATTGGAATTCACGGTGGCAGGCCCACCCGTAACCCGGCCGCCACCCCCGATCGAATCGCTGCGCGATGCTGTGCTCATTTCACTCCTTCGGCCCAGGCGGTGGATCGCGCGGGATCGAACGGGCAGCCGTCGAGCCGCAGATGGTCGACGTATTCCTCGCGGAAGTACTTCAGCGAGGAGATGATCGGGCTGGCCGCACCGTCGCCGAGTGCGCAGAACGATTTGCCGTTGATGGTGTCGCTGATATCGAGGAGCTTGTCCAGATCCGATTCGGTACCCCGGCCGGCTTCGATCCGCTCGAGCAACTGGACGAGCCAGTAGGTGCCTTCGCGGCAGGGCGTGCACTTACCGCAGGATTCGTGGGCATAGAACTCGGTCCAGCGCAGCACCGCGCGCACGACACAGGTGGTGTCGTCGAAGATCTGTAATGCCTTGGTGCCCAACATGGATCCTGCTCCGGCGACACCCTCGTAGTCGAGCGGCACGTCGAGGTGTTGATCGGTGAACAGCGGTGTCGACGAACCGCCGGGCGTCCAGAACTTCACCTGATGTCCGGCGCGCACGCCACCGGCGTAGCCGAGCAGTTCGCGCAATGTAATGCCCAGTGGCGCTTCGTATTGCCCCGGCCGGGCGACATGTCCCGACAGCGAGTACAGCGTGAAGCCCGGGGACTTTTCACTGCCCATGGACCGGAACCAGGCGGTGCCGTTCAGGATGATCGGCGGCACGCTCGCAATGGATTCCACATTGTTGACCACCGTCGGGCAGGCATACAGACCCGCCACAGCCGGGAACGGCGGCCGCAATCGCGGCTGGCCGCGCCGCCCCTCCAGCGAATCCAGCAGCGCGGTTTCCTCGCCGCAGATGTATGCACCGGCACCGGCGTGCACGATGAGTTCCAGGTCGTAGCCCGAGCCCAGAATGTTCTTCCCGAGGAATCCGGCCGCATACGCCTGCGCGACCGCGGCCTGCAGCCGCCGCAGCACCGGCACGACCTCACCGCGCACATAGATGAACGCGTGCGCCGCCCGAATCGCATACGCCGCGATGATGACCCCCTCGATGAGGGTGTGCGGGGTGGCCAGCATGAGCGGGATGTCCTTGCAGGTGCCGGGTTCCGACTCGTCGGCATTGACCACGAGATAGTGGGGCTTCGTGACACCGTCCGGTCCCGTCCCCTGCGGGATGAAGCTCCATTTCATACCGGTCGGGAAGCCCGCGCCGCCACGGCCGCGCAGACCGGCGTCCTTGATGGTCTGGATGACCTGATCAGGCTCCATCCGCAAGGCCTTGCGCAACGCCTGATAGCCGTCGTGGCTGCGGTAGTGCTCGATGGTCCACGACTGCGGGTCGTCCCAATATCGGGTGAGTACGGGGGTCAGTGCCATCATCATTCCTCGCCCGGCTTCGGTTCTGGCGCTTGCATATTCTGTTCCTGCGCGACCCGCAGTCCGGCCAGCGTCGCCTCGCCCGCCGCACCGTCGAGCACGCCCGGGCGCTCGTCCGGGAAACCCGCGAGAATGCGAGAGGTCTGCTTGAACGTGCACAGCGGCGCACCGCGCGTCGGTGTCACTTGTTCGCCGCGGCGCAGCGAATCCACCAGTGCGGCAGTCGATTCCGGGGTCTGGTTATCGAAGAACTCCCAATTGACCATCACGACCGGCGCGAAATCGCAGGCCGCATTGCATTCGATGTGCTCGAGGGTGATCGACCCGTCCGCCGTGGTCTCGCCGTGCCTGATGCCCAGTCGACGCTGCAGGGTCTCGAGAATGGCATCCCCACCCATCACCGCGCACAGCGTGTTGGTGCAGACTCCGACGTGATAGTCGCCGGTGGGCGTGCGACGGTACATCGAATAGAAGGTCGCCACCGCGGTGACCTCCGCACCGGTCAAGCCCAGCTGTTCGGCGCAGAACTCGATACCGGTGCCGGTGACGCAGCCCTCCTCGGCCTGCACCAGATGCAGCAGCGGCAGCAGCGCCGAGCGCGGCTCCGGATAGCGGGCGATGATCTCCTTGGCATCAACCTCCAATCGCTCGCGCACGAAAGCCGCGAACGGCTGCGGCCGGGTGGACAGCTTCAACAGGATCTCGGTCATCGGTCAACTCCACCCATCACCGGGTCGATGCTGGCGACCGAGGCGATGACGTCGGCGACCATCCCGCCCTCGCACATCGCCGCCACCGCTTGCAGATTCGTGAACGAGGGGTCGCGATAGTGCACCCGATACGGGCGGGTGCCGCCATCGCTGACCATATGCACCCCGAGTTCGCCGCGCGGCGACTCCACCGCCACATACACCTGTCCCGCCGGGACCCGGATTCCCTCGGTGACCAGTTTGAAGTGGTGGATGAGTCCCTCCATGGACGTGCCCATGATGCGGCTGATGTGCTTGGGGGAGTTGCCGAGGCCGTCCGGGCCCAGCTGCAGGTCCGCGGGCCAGGCGATTTTCTTGTCGTCCACCATCACCGGACCTGGGCGCAGTTTGTCCAGGCACTGTTCGACGATCTTGAGTGACTCCTTCATCTCCGCAACCCGAATCCAATAGCGGCCGTAGCAGTCACAGCCTGTGGTGGTGGGCACCTCGAATTCGTAGTTCTCGTAACCGCAATACGGTGCGGCCTTGCGCAGATCGTGTGGCAGACCGGTCGAGCGCAATACCGGACCGGTGATGCCGAGTGCCATGCAGCCGGTGAGGTCCAGGTAGCCGATGTTCTGGGTGCGTGCCTTCCAGATCGGATTCTGGGTGAGCAGATGATCCATATCGCGCAGCCGCTTCGGTAAGAGCTTCAGCAGCTCACGGACCTTGGTGACGCCATCGTCGGGCAGATCCTGGGCGAGACCGCCGGGCCGGATGTAGGCGTGATTCATGCGAAGGCCGGTGATGTTCTCGAAGACATCCAGGATCAGTTCGCGTTCCCGGAAACCGAACAGCATCGGGGTGAGCGCGCCCAACTCCATACCACCGGTCGCCAGCGCGACCAGATGCGAGGAGATCCTGTTCAGCTCCATGAGCATGACGCGAACGATGGTGGCGCGCTCGGGAATCTGGTCCTCGATATCGAGCAGACGCTCGACGCCGAGGCAGTACGCCGTTTCGTTGAAGAACGGGGACAGATAATCCATCCGGGTCACGAAGGTGGTGCCCTGCGCCCAGTTCCGGAATTCCAGATTCTTCTCGATGCCGGTGTGTAGATAGCCGATGCCGCAGCGGGCCTCGGTGACCGTCTCGCCCTCGATTTCCAGGATGAGCCGCAGTACGCCGTGTGTGGACGGATGCTGCGGACCCATATTGACGACGATGCGTTCCTCACCCGCGCCGTCGAGGGTCTCGGTGACCGCGCCCCAGTCTTGGCCCGCCACCGTGACCACAGCGGGTTCGGGCCCGGTGTCGTTGTGGACGCCGGGCCGGGTGTCGATGTCGTTCATTACTTGTACGCCCTCCGCTCGTCGGGCGGCGGAATGCGCGCGCCCTTGTACTCGACCGGGATCCCGCCGAGCGGGTAGTCCTTGCGCTGGGGGTGGCCACGCCAGTCGTCGGGCATGGTGATGCGCGTCAGCGAGGGGTGGCCGTCGAAGAGGATGCCGAAGAAGTCGTAGGTTTCCCGCTCATGCCAGTCGGTGGTCGGATACACGCTGAACAGCGACGGAATATGCGGGTCGGCGTCCGGTGTGGAGACCTCGACGCGCAGGCGCCGATTGTGGGTGATCGACATGAGGTGATAGACCGCGTGCAATTCGCGGCCCGCGTCGTCCGGGTAGTGCACGCCGTTCACGCCGAGGCAGAGCTCGAAACGCAGTGCGGCATAGTCGCGTAACGCCTTGGCCACCGTCACCAGATGTTCGCGCCGCACGTGCAGGGTGAGTTCGCCGCGGAAGACGATCACCTTCTCGATGACGGTCTCCCAGCTGGTGCCGACCGCACCGAGCGCGGCATGCAATTCGGTGACGAGCTCGTCGAAGTAGCCGCCGTAGGGTGCCGGGGTGCTGCCGGGCAGCGTCACCGGACGGACCAGGCGGCCGTAACCGGAGGTGTCGCCGGTGCCGGTGACACCGAACATGCCGCGGCGCACGCCGATCACTTCCGCCGCTGGCGAATCCGCCTCCGGCGGTGTGCCTTCCGGGCCCGCGGTGGCCGCGGCGTCGACGAACTCCTGTGGTGTCCTGGTTTCGGTATTGTCGGGGGAGTCGAAGGTCATCGCAGCAGACCCTCCATCCGGATGGTCGGTGTGGACGCCAGCGCCGCCGCTTCGGCGGCACGGATGGCCTCCTCGCGGTTGACGCCGAGTGGCATCTGCTGGATCTTCGCGTGCAGTGCCAAGATCGCGTTCAACAGCATCTCCGGCCGCGGCGGGCAGCCGGGCAGATAGATATCGACCGGCACCACATGGTCCACGCCCTGCACGATGGCGTAGTTGTTGAACATGCCGCCCGAGGACGCGCAAACGCCCATGGCCAGCACCCATTTCGGTTCGGTCATCTGGTCATAGACCTGACGCAGCACCGGCGCCATCTTCTGGCTGACCCGGCCCGCGACGATCATCAGATCGGCCTGCCGCGGTGAGGCGCGAAACGCCTCCATTCCGAAGCGGGCGATATCGAAACGTCCTGCGCCGGTGGCCATCATCTCGATGGCGCAGCAGGCCAGTCCGAAAGTGGCCGGCCACAGCGAACCCTTGCGCAGATACCCGGCGAAATCTTCGACCGTGCTCAGCAGAAAGCCACTGGGCAGTTTTTCCTCGAGACCCATGTTCGACTAACTCTCACTTCCACTGTGCGTACCGTCCGACGCGGCGTAATGCCTTGTGGGCCAGTGCGTATGGGCAAATCAGTCCCAGCTGAGACCGCCGCGGCGCCATTCGTAGGCGTAGGCCACCGAGACATTGAAGATGAACAGCGCCATCGCGGCGAGACCGAAGAGACCGAGCGCATCGAAGTGGACAGCCCACGGGTAGAGGAACACGATCTCGATATCGAAGATGATGAAAAGCATGGCGGTGAGGTAGTACTTCACCGGAAAGCGTTGTCCGGTAACGCTTCCCGGCCCACCCGCGACAGCGTGCGGTGTCGGTTCGATGCCGCACTCGTAGGCCTCCTGTTTGGCCCGGTTGTAGCGCTTGGGGCCGATGAGGGCCGAGAGGATGACGGAGAACACCGCGAACGCGGCGGCGACCGCGCCGAGGACCAGGGTGGGCATCTCGATATTCACGACTGCACTTCCCCTCCTTGCGAGCTGTAGCTGGCGGTTGGGCGTCATGTCCCCCGACGGCGCCGAGATGGCCGACGTCGGAATCATGGCTGACCCTTTCGAGCGACCGGCAAGCAGTCGCTACGGGCAGCTTCCGAGGCGGGCTGACTTCGTTGTCCGCCTCGGTCAGACTCGCCTCATGGCCTGCTCGCACCGCGCGGGTCTGTCATATCGAGGCCCGCGCTCATGTGAGCTACGGCACAGCCTACAACTGTCGCGCGGGTTCGACCGTTTATTCGATTGGGGTCTTTGATCGAAAACGGGACTGCTATTTATGACTGAATCAGGGGTAATCCGCCCCGTTGGATCCGCTAAGTGATAGCGCCGTCACGTGACGTCAAAATGCCCGCGTCCCAGGACGCGGGCACGGGTGCGGCGATCGGTTCAGGCTGCCGAGCGGTTGTGCAATACCGCGACGACGGCCTCGGTGAGCCGGATCGGATCGATCGGATGGGATACGGCGGCCTCGGCGCGCGACCAGTTCGCGAGCCAGGCATCGTCGGGCCGGCCGGTGAGCACCAGAACCGGTGGGCACTGGGCGATCTCGTCCTTGAGTTGCTTGGCGATGCCGAGCCCGCCCACCGGGGCGGATTCCCCGTCCAGGATGGCCAGGTCGATACCGCCCGCATCCATCTGCTCGATGACCACGGGTGCGGTCGCCACCTCGAGGTATTCGAAGGCGGGCAGCTCGGGATGCGGGTGTCTGCCCAGTGCCAGCATTACTTGGCGCCGGGTGTCGGCGTCGTTGCTGTAGACCAAGACCCGCAGTGGGGTGGAACGAATCGCATCGGCCACGCAGGGATGGTACGTCGGGGTGGGGGTGCGGCGTGGCAGGTTGGCACAGATTGCTCGGGACGCGTCGCACTGTCGTCGGGTGGCGGCGTGGAATGCGCGCGCGGGCAAGGTAATCGAAAGCGGTTGCCTGGGTATGGCAGCCAACGGGGTGGGTGAGCTCAGTTTCGGCCGGTAGCATCCCGAAAATGCGGGGAGATATCACGCGCGAACTCGTCGAAACCGACGTGTGGACCGACGAGATGGTGGGCCGGGCGGGCATCCCGGTGGTGGATGTGCCGTTCGTGACCATCGGCAGCGGGATCGGATCCTTCGTCACCTATGACACCTTGCGGATCTACGGTGTTCCGGCGGCAGCGATGGCAGTACTCGGGCCGCAGGAGGTGCCGTGGTCGTCGTATGAGTATCTGACGCGGGTATCGCAGATTCCGCGCGGCGAGCGATTGCGCAGCGACTCGGCCTCGACGCCGGACAATATCTGGGGTTTTCCGTCATATGCGGTGCGCGAGGCGTTCGCGGAGAAAACGATCCGGCCGCTGTGGAATGTGTGCACCGAGCCGATCCTCAGTGATTACTACACGCCGCGGGCGGGGCAGGCGTTCGTCGCGATGGAACGAGAGTTCCGCCGGATCGGATACGCGGGTTCGTTGCACAAAGGGCATGTGCGCATGGTGCGCAAGCGCTATGACGGCGGGTATTTCAGCATCCTCACCCCGCCGGCGGGTGCGGCGCCGACCAAGCGGATCGCGTTTCGCAGTGCGTATGTACATGTGGGCGTGGGTTATCCGGGGCTGAAGTTGTTGCCGGATCTGCAGGAGTATCGGGAGAAGTACCGGGATCCGACGCGGGTAGTGAATGCGTATGAACCGCATGAGCACGTGTATCAGGCATTGCAGCGCAGGCCGGGGAAGGTGATGATCCGCGGTAGCGGGATCGTGGCCAGTCGGGTGTTGCAGCGGCTCATCGATGACCGGGACAAACTGCGGCTGAATACCGAGATCCTGCATCTTTTTCGGCACTACGTGGCGGCCGCGCACGGACCGAGTATTTTCAGTCGACGCAAGGGCGGCGACGGGTGGTCCTATCAGGGATTCAACTATCCGAAGTCGGTATGGGGCGGGCAGCTCAAAGCGAAAATGCGCACGCTGCAAGGAGAGCAGCGCGCGCAGGCCTACCACGAGATGGGCGGGACGAACACCCCGGTGCGCTCGAATTGGCAGGAGCAACTGCGGCGCGGACGTAAGGAGGGGTGGTATCAGGTGATGGCGGGCAGTGCGCGCGAGCTGCGGCCCGGGCGAGGGCAGGGCGGGGTGATCACCACGATCGTGCCGGATCCCACGGCCGCACTGCCGTTTCCGCCGCCGACCCGGCCGTTCGACATTTCGGCCGATTACATAATCGACTGCACCGGTTTGGAGGCCGATGTGCGCGAACATCGGTTGTTGGCGGATCTGCTGGATCACGCCGGGGCCGGGCGTAACCCAGTGGGGCGCATGGATGTGGCGACCACCTTCGAGTTGATCGGTACCCGAAGTGGCAGCGGACGCATCTACGCATCAGGTAGTGCGACGCTGGGTGGACCGTTTCCGGGAGTGGATACCTTCCTCGGGTTGCAGATCGCGGCGCAGGAGATCGCGGACGACCTTGCGGCACTGGGTTTCTGCGAGCGGATGGGACCGCTGCGGTCGACTCGGCAATGGTGGTTGTGGGCGACCAACAAGAAGATCTGATCGATGCTGCTTACCTTGAACGGGCGGATCCAGACCCGCATACTCGCGCTCGGCATTATCGGATTGCTGGTCGCGGTGATCATTACACCGGTTCTGCCGACCGGATCGCTGTCACTGGGCAATGCCTATCGGGTGACGCTGTCGGTGTTGCTGGCGACCGTGCTCGTCGGCGTACTGTGGGAATTGCTTTACCATTTTCTGCAGCAATTCCGGTGGGAGAAGGACTGGCCCACGCTGTTCGGCTTCTGGACGGTGACCAACGAGGCGGCGCTGATGTGGGTCCTCGTGCACCACACAACCATTGTGCTGCCGCGTGCGTTGCACCCGTCGCTGACGGCATTCCTCATCCAGTTCATCGTGACGTGGATCGTGTTCTGGCTCATCGTGAACGGGCCGATGCGGGTGGTGTTCCATCGGTGGCGGTTCCAGGGTGGGCGATTTCGGTGAGTCCGCAGCTCGAGGTGCTGCCAGGAGCTGCGCACCTGATCGCGAACAGTGGTGGCGTTGTGCTGGTCGTCGCGCACCGTTCGGAAATTGCGGCCGATGCCGAATCGCGCACGGCGCAGACGATGACGGCATTGCTCGAGCTGGTGCGCGAGGCCGGTGCCTCGGAGATACCGCGCAGCGGACGCATGTTTGCACGGCTCGCCACCACCTGGTTGATGAGCCTGGACGACGAGGACCACGTGGAATTCGGCGTGATCACCCCGAGCGCGACCGGCGTTGCGTTATTCCTGCACGGCGGGGTGACCGCGGTGCTGGAGAGCTCGGATCGCACCGAAATATTGCGCGGCAGGGACGCCGGCTTCACGGTCGACCGCGTGGTGATCCCGGCACCAGAGATCGGGATCGGGCTGTTCGTGGACGAGGACGGAATGACCGAGTCGACGCTACCGGGCCGCGGCATCGCCGGACTCGGTGATGGAACGGTGCCCGGTGCCGGTGCGGTGATGTGGTTCGGGGTGCCTGTGTCGGGTCGTGCACCGGCGGTGCGGAGGTCTCCTGAGGTCGAGTCGGTGCGAGATGGAGTGCTTCAGGCCGTGGCATCGGCGGAAGGCTTGGAAGCGGTGCCGCAGGTCGTGGAAGCGGACCGGCGCGAGCTTCCGAGGCAAGTTGTCGAAGTGATCGGTCCGGTGGCGATGAGATCGGGAGGCGAGGTCGAGCCACAGCCGGAAGGCGGTGCGGTGCGGCCGCCGATCGGGGGTGGCTCGGCGGGAAAGGCGGCACCGTGGGAGCGCGCGTCCGCGATGGGCATGGGAAACCTGCCGCCGAGGAATGCGGTATCGAGCGTCGGGGAGCGGCGGCGAGTCGGGCTGCAGAAGGGTGCGCAGTCCGAGATCGGGGTACCGGAGGCGTCGCCGAATGGGGTCGCCGGGAGCGGTAGGGCGGTTGTTCGGGGGTTCATGTGCTCGCGGCAGCATTTGAACGATCCCCGCGTGTCGTTCTGCGCGGTGTGTGGGATTCGGATGGATCAGCTGACCTGTGTGTTGACCGAGGGGGTGCGACCGCCGCTGGGGTTGCTGATGCTCGATGACGGGACATCGTTCGTACTCGATAACGACATCGTCCTCGGGCGAGAACCCGAACACGCCGAGGCGGTGCGACGTGGCGCGCGACCGATCCGGTTGCCGGACAGCTCCGGCGCGATGTCGCGGGCACATGTGGAGGTTCGGCTGGTCGAATGGGATGTCGCCGTGATCGACCAGGGCTCGGCCAACGGCACCTACATCCGCATGCCCGGCCACCATGAGTGGCTGCGCGCCATGCCGAATCAGCTGACCACCTTGGCAGCCGGTGCCCAGATCCTGCTCGGCGGCCGCATCCTCAGCTTCGACTCCCAACACAGCCAGTTCTGAATTCGTGAAATGGTGAGGCGCGTCGCCGAACGCTGCCACGTGCGTCGAAATACTGTCGATACCGCGCGTCGCGTCGATATGTGGTGTGTCCGAGTTCGATATTCCAGGTAGGGAGTTCTCGATGGATTCGCGTGGTTCGTTGCGTTGGTTGACCATGGCTGCCGTGTCGGTGCTGTCGGTCGCGACGTGCTTGTCGGTAGCGGCGGCGACCCCCGTTCACGGCGATGCTCGTCGCCCCAACATCGTGATGATCCTCGCCGATGACCTCGATGCGATGACAACGCCGGTTTGGCAGGCGATGCCGCGCACCGCCACGCTGATTCGTGACCGCGGTGTCGATTTCACCAACGGTTTCGCGCCGATGCCGATCTGCTGCGCTGCCCGGTCGTCGATTTTGACCGGAGCATACGGGCACAACACCGGCGTTCTCACCAACGGTGGTGAAGTCGGCGGCTTCGAAGCCTTCCGCGCCAACGGCAACGAATCCCATACCATCGCGACATATCTGCATGACGCCGGTTATCGCACCGGGATGGCCGGTAAATATCTCAACGGCCTCGAACACGACCCCGACCACATTCCGCCCGGCTGGGATGACTGGAACGCGGGCATCGACAACTTTCTCTACGCCGGTTACAACTACACTCTCAACGAGAACGGCACTCACGTGAAATACGGTGTCGTGCCGAAGGATTACGAAACCGACGTCATCGGCGAAAAATCCGTTCGGTTCATCACCGACGCCGCCGCCACCGGGCAGCCGTTCTTCTGGTATGCCGCCTCCACAGCGCCGCACTTCCCGATCCCGCCCGCGCCACGGCATCTGGCCGAGACCACGCCGACCGCGGCACCACAGTCGGCGAACTTCCAGGAGCCCGATGTTTCCGACAAACCCAGTTGGCTTATCGACACCGCGGACGTCCGCGCGGCGACGATCGCGGCGACCAACGACATCGACTACACCAACCGGCTCGGCGCACTGAAATCGTTGGACGAGATGGTCGCCGCGATCGTCGATACCCTCGAGCGCACCGGCCAGCTCGACAACACCTATCTGATCTTCACCTCTGACAACGGCTACAGCCTCGGCGCGCACCGGCTCACGCAGAAGATGGCGCCCTACGAGGAATCCATGCGAGTACCCCTCGCTGTCGCCGGTCCCGGTATCAGCCACGGCGCCACCGATGCGATGGGTCTGTCGATCGACCTCGCACCCACCATCCTCGATTGGGCTGCTCTCGCCATCCCCGACCGGATGGACGGTCGTTCGCTCGCGCCGGTGCTGCACGGTGACACCAGCGGCTGGCGCACCGACTTCGCCGCCGAATACGGCGGCCCGGGCGTGGACGGCCGCAACGGCATTGTCCAGGAACAGATCCCGGGCACCGAGACACCGGCGATGTATGCCTTCGACATGCCGTCCTGGGTCGCGGTGCGCACCGAGCGGTATCTGTATGTGCGCTGGTACGACCGTGAACGCCCGCTCGCTGACCGCGAATACGAGCTATATGACCTCGCCGCAGATCCGTACCAACTGACCAACCTGATCAAAACTCCGACCGGCCGAGCCGAGCACGCCGCCACCATCACCGAACTCGACCATCGTCTCACTGAATTGACGACCTGTGCCGGACGCGCCTGCCGCTAGGTTCGCGGTGGCTCGCCAGAACGCCCGCGCAGTCAGCGGGGAGGACTTTTTCACGATCGCGGTTCCGTCGGGACGCGGCACGGTCGGAAACCGACCAGACAACTCCCGCCGACGAGTCCGTCTCGGACTGATCGTGACGGAAACTCTAGGCGCGTTCGAAGCGGACAATGCCGGACCAGGGGTTGCGGCCCGGTTTACGCGGGTTGGGCTGGGGGAGATAGGTGAACGGGCGCAGGTACCAGGGTGCACGGTGGAGTTTGCGGGCGTGCACGAGGAGATGTTCGATTTCGCGGGGGAGCCAGCCGAGATCTTCGAAGTAGGCGATGCCGTTGCCGGGTTCGAAATCGAGAGGTGCGTTCTCGAACATCGAATTCGAGCGCATGCGGTGCATTCCCACGGTGACGTCCATGACCCACCAGCGGATCTCCGGCCGCGACAGCGCGGCGGCGATGGTGCGGACCGTCTCCTCCTCCAGATACATCAGCAGACCTTCGGTCAGCACCAAAGCTTTTGTGGCGGGCAAATTTTCGGGGCCGAGCGGACCGAGTGCCCAGTCCAGGAACGTCGCCAGCGCGACCGGATCGGCCAGGTCGACACCACGGCGGATCAGCGCACAGTGCGGCTGCTCATCCGCGAGGGCGGCTTCCTTTTCCGCGGTGAGCGCGGGCAGATCGGCCTCCACCCAGACGAAATCGGCGGACAGGTCCAGGCGGTAGGGGCGGGTGTCGAGCCCGGCGGCGAGATTGAGCACGCGGTCGCAGCCCTCGGCGACGGCGGTCGCGATCAGGTCGTCGATGAGTTTGGTTCGGGTGACCACCGGCCAGCCGTTGCGCATCATCCGCGACGCGGCCGCCACCATGGCGTATCCGCGCTCACCGGCCAGGCCTTCGGCGAGCGGATCGTGGAACAGCGCATCCTCGCGGGCGGTCTCCAGCGCGCGATAGGCGGCCACCCAACGCGCGGTATCGGACACATTCGAAATCAACGTTTCCCCACCAGCCATGCGCGCCAGTCTGGCACAGCGGCGCCCCTCCACCGAGCCAGGGTCCCCGCTGGCCATCCGATAGAATTTCGGCCGGGAAATCGGACCGCGCGGAACATGATATTCACCGGCTCGTAACAGCGAAACATGCTGCTGAGCCGGTATTCGGTTCACAATCATCTCAATGGCGAATTCACCGCCGAGAACCTGCGCGATCATTTCGATCGCCAGTCGGGTGGAGTCCGGGTGCCGTGCCCCCGGACTCCACCGCCCGGGGGGTTGGTAGCGCGTCCAGATAGCTTGCCGCGCCGCCCGCGCCAGCGGCTCGCCGAGCGCAGGCATATGGCGGTCGATGCGGCGTGGGCGACCACCATTCGACTGCGTTCGACGGAATCTCGGAACCAAGGTTCGAACGGCACAAGCCATCTGGACGCGGCACTCTAGCCGGGGTGGAAGGCGTGCGCGCCCACTTCGGCTGGGTCGAGGATATGGGCGAGAAAGAGGCGGGCAGTCGGGGTGGGGGTGCGTGTCGTTACGGCATGCCATGGCCGGTCCATGGGGGTGCCGTCGACCGGAAGTACTTGCAGCAGACCGGTCTCCAGGTCTTGGGCCAATGCGTCGCTGTGAATGAGGGTCACGCCCAAGCCTTCACGAGCGGCGGCCAGGACAGCGCCGTGGCTGCCGAGGGTGAGGGTGGGCGGGGAGATCTCCAGGCGATCGATGAGGCTGAGAGTGGCGTCGCGGGTGCCGGAACCGCGACCGCGCAGCAGCCAGGTGCTGTGCAGTGGATCGGGGCAGCCGGGCGCGCCGACGACGACGAGCTGACTGGCCCGTCGGGCGCGGATGACCAGCCCGGTGTCACGTGGCGGGCGGCCCGCGATGACGAGATCGGTTTCGTGGTGGTGCAATTCGAGGAACAGCACATCGCGTGGGTGCACCGACAGGCTCAGTTCGATATCCGGATAGCGATTCCGGAATGACGCCAGCGGCCCGAGCAGCACATACTCACCCGCCGTTGCGACTACACCGATCCGCAGCTTGCCGGTCTCGGCCCGGCGCACCGCGGCATTGGCCTCTTTCATGAGGCCGAGGATGGTGCGGCAGTATTCGGAGTAGATGCGTCCGGCCTCGGTGAGCGCGATACCGCGCCCGGCCTTCGCGATGAGCTTTGCCCCGAGCTGCTTTTCGATGTGCGCGACGGCCGCTGACACGGCGGCCTCGGTGATGTGCAGCTGGGTGGCGGCGCGGCGAATGCTGCCCTGCCGAGCCACGGCCAGGAATGTTTCCATCCTTGCCGCACTCACCATACCCACAATTCGACGGTATCAAACTCAATGAATCCGTTGAGTATTCCGAGGAACAATCAAATTGTTTGTCGTCGACAACGCCGTCATCCTTGAACTCAGTAGGCGTTCACCCCACGTCTCAGGCGCAGCATCCCGCACAACACCCGAACCGAGGTGTCCTGCTCGATATCCGGGCGCGGGTGCCTCGCGCAACACGTCCCGAGCGCGGATGACCGCAAAACGAGCGGAGCAATGATGACCGACGAAACCGAACCCAATCGCTGGGATCCGGGTGTCCACTCCTACGCTTCGATGGGCTACTACGCCCCGGACTATGTCCCCAAAGATACCGATGTACTCGCCGTCTTCCGTGTAACCCCGCAGAAGGGCGTGGATCCGATCGAGGCCGCGGCCGCCGTCGCGGGGGAATCATCCACCGCCACATGGACTGTCGTATGGACCGACCGTCTCACCGCACACGACCGCTACCAGGCCAAGTGCTACCACATCGATGAGGTTCCCGGCCGCCCCGGCGAGTACTTCGCCTATATCTCCTACGATCTCGATCTCTTCGAAGAGGGTTCGATCACCAACCTCACCTCCTCGATCATCGGCAATGTCTTCGGCTTCAAACCGCTACTGGCACTGCGCCTGGAGGATATGCGGATTCCGGTGGCCTACGTCAAAACCTTCCAGGGCCCGCCGCACGGCACCGTCATGGAGCGCGAGTACCTGAACAAATACGGTCGGCCGCTGCTCGGTGCGACGGTGAAGCCGAAACTCGGTCTGTCCGCGCGGAATTACGGTCGGGTGATCTACGAGGCATGCAAGGGTGGCCTGGATTTCACCAAAGACGACGAGAACATCAACTCCCAGCCGTTCATGCGTTGGCGCGACCGGTATCTGTTCGCCATGGAAGGTGTCAACCGCGCTGTGGCCGAAACCGGTGAGATCAAGGGGCATTACCTCAATGTCACAGCGGCGACCATGGAGGAGATGTACGAGCGCGCCGAGTTCGCCAAGCAGTTGGGCAGCGTCGTGATCATGATGGATCTGACGGTGGGATTCACTGCCATGCAGTCGATGTCGCATTGGGCGCGGCGCAATGGCGTTCTGCTGCACCTGCATCGGGCCGGGCACTCCACCTACACGCGGCAGAAGACCCACGGCGTGAGCTTCCGGGTACTGGCCAAGTGGTGTCGGCTGATCGGCGTCGATCATCTGCACGCGGGCACCGTCGTCGGCAAACTCGAGGGCGATCCGGCGACCACCAGGGGCTTCTACGACACGTTGCGGGAGAACCATATTCCCACCAATCCGGGCAACGGCATCTTCTTCGACCAGCATTGGGCCAGCCTCGGCGGTGTCATGCCGGTGGCCTCCGGCGGCATTCATGCGGGCCAGATGCACCAGTTGCTCGATCTTTTCGGCGATGACGTGGTCTTGCAGTTCGGCGGCGGCACCATTGGCCATCCGCTCGGCATCGCCGCGGGGGCGGAGGCGAATCGGGTGGCTCTGGAGGTGGTCGTCAAGGCCCGCAACGAGGGTCGCGATCTGCTCAAAGAAGGTCCGGATGTACTGCGCAAGGCCGCCGAGATGTGCCGCCCGCTCGATGTCGCGCTCTCGACCTGGGGCGATGTCACCTTCGACTACACCTCCACCGACGCGCCGGATGCCGTGCCGACGGCCAGCCGCTGAACGACAGGACCCCGCACATGTATCTGCGCCACGGAACCTTCTCGTATCTGCCCGAACTCACCGACGTCGAAATCGCGGCCCAAGTGCGTTACGCCTTGCTCAACAACTGGCCGGTGTCCATCGAATACACCGATGATCCGCACCCTCGCAACGCCTACTGGGAGATGTGGGGGCTGCCGCTGTTCGATCTCGACGAGCCCGACGGCGTGCTCGCCGAGATCGACGCATGCCGCAATACCTTTCCGCGACACTACATTCGGGTCCTCGCCTACGATGCCCGCTACGGCAGGCAGACCACCGCACTGAGCTTCCTGGTGCAGCGTCCCGTCGGCGAGCCCGGATTCGTGCTGACCCGCACGGAGGGACCGGACCGGCGCCAGACCTACGGTCTGCACTCGTATGCCACCGACGAACGGCCCGGTAGCCGATATGGCGGCTGAAAGATCGAGCGCGGCAAGTGGTTTCCGATTGCACCGGCCCGGTGCGGACGACGGCAGGCCGGTGCGGGCGGTGCCCGCGGACGCACCGCCGGAAGAATTGCTGGCCGAGGACGCGGTGCTGGATCTGTCCGCCGATATCGCCGGCAATGACGTCGCGGACGTATTGACCAGGCTCGACGCCGAACTCGTCGGTCTGGCGAATGTGAAGCGGCGGGTGCGCGAGATCGCGGCGCTGCTCCTGATCGATCGGGCCAGGCAGCGCTTCGGCCTGCAGGCATCCCGGCCGACCATGCATATGAGCTTCACCGGCGGCCCCGGCACCGGCAAGACGACCGTCGCCTTGCGGATGGCCGAGATGTTGCACGCGCTCGGCTATGTCCGTAAACCGAAGGTGCACACGGTAACTCGTGACGATCTGGTCGGCCAGTTCATCGGTCACACCGCACCCAAAACCAAGGAGGCGCTGGCCAAGGCAGCCGGGGGAGTGCTGTTCATCGATGAGGCCTACTACTTGTTCCGGCCGGAGAACGAACGCGATTACGGACAGGAAGTCATCGAAATCCTGCTGCAGGAGATGGAGAGCGAGCGCACCAGCCTGGTGGTGATCTTCGCGGGCTATCCGGACCGGATGGAGAAATTCTTCTCCGCCAATCCGGGATTGTCCTCGCGGGTAGCTCATCATCTGGAATTCAGCGACTACACCCACGACGAGTTGGTGCGCATCGCCGAACTCATGGTGGCACGGGACAATTTCCGCTTCGACGATCCCGGATACGCCGCCTTCGGTGAGTATCTCACACTGCGGATGTCCCGACCCCGATTCTCCAATGCGCGCAGCGTCCGCAATGCCCTGGACCGCTGCCGGTTACGGCAGGCCAAACGGCTGGTCGAGCTGCGGCGACCGCTCACCAAGACCGACCTGATCACACTGCTCGACCGAGATGTGTACGGCAGCAGTGTATTCCGCGGCATGAGCGACGGGCCCGGAGGCGGCGGCTTGCGTGACCACGCAGGGCCCCGGGAGCACCGCCAATCGGACACAGCAGGACAGCAGCCGGATGGGCCGACCGCAAGGGCCCCCGCGTGACGAGATCGAGAACTCATGCCAGAAGGATTGAAGACCCTCACCCGATACACGATCGAGGAGGAGCACCGGCATCCCGGATCGTCCGGCGAATTCTCCGCTCTGGTGAATGTCGTCGCGACCGCGACGAAAATCATCGCCAACCAGGTGACCAGAGGCGCCATTGTCGGCTCACTGGGCGCCTCCGAACCCGATAACCTGCCGCCGACTGTGCACCGCAAACTCGACGCCATCGCCAATGACATCATGGTGGCCGAGACCCAATGGACGGGGCATCTGTCGGCGCTGTTATCGGAACAGATGACCGATATCCATCCGGTGCCCGATGTACACCGGCGCGGCAAATATCTGCTGGCCTTCGATCCATTGGACGGATCCTCGAATATCGATGTAAACCTGCCGGTCGGAACGATTTTCAGTGTGCTGCGGGCAGCGGATGACACTGCGCCGCGTACCGCTGACTTCCTGCAGCCGGGCGTGCGGCAGGTCTGCGCTGGATTCACGCTGTACGGACCGGCGACGATGCTGGTGCTCACCACCGGTAGTGGCGTCGACGGATTCACCCTGGACCGGGAGATCGGGGCATTCGTGTTGACCCATCCGCGGATGCGAATCCCAGAAGATACTTCCGGATTCGCGATCAATGCCGCCAATGAGCGGTTCTGGGAACGGCCGGTGCGGCGGTATGTCCACGAATGTCTCGACGGTGTGGACGGGCCGCGGGGGCGGGATTTCAATATGCGCTGGGTCGCGTCGTTGGTCGCGGATACCTTCCACATCCTGACCCGCGGCGGGGTCTACCTGTATCCATACGACACTCGGCGGTCGGGGCGAGTGTCGTTGCTGTACGGCGCGAATCCGATCGCCTACATCGTCGAACAGGCTGGCGGCTGGGCGACGACGGGCGGTGATCGGGTGCTGGAGGTAGTGCCGGGACAGGTGCATCAGCAAGTACCGCTGATCTTCGGTTCGCGCAATGAGGTCGCGCGGATCGAGCGCTATCACAGCGAGCCCGAGGAAGGGCCCAGCTTCGACAGTTCACTGTTCGGGTCGCGATCGTTGTTCCGTCCGGCCGGGCGCTGAGTTCTGTTGTACGGCAATCGAGGAGGTGTCATGTCGGTCAAACATCCCGTCGTCGCCATTACCGGATCCTCCGGTGCGGGCACGACCAGTGTCACGCGGACCTTTCAGGAGATATTCCGCCGCGAAGGCATCAATGCGGTGGTCGTAGAGGGGGATTCCTTCCATCGCTACGACCGTAACGAGATGAAGCTCGCGATGGCCGAGGCGGAGCAGAGCCACAATCGCACCTTCTCGCATTTCGGCGAGGAGGCGAATCTGCTGAAAGAGCTCGAGACGCTGTTCCGGGATTACGGTGAGACCGGCGTCGGTTCGGTGCGCAAATATCTGCACGACGAGTTGGAGGCCAAACCCTATGGTCAACCCGCAGGCACCTTCACACCGTGGGAGGATCTGACACCGGGCAGCGATCTGCTGTTTTACGAGGGATTACACGGCGCCGCCGTCACCGATTCGGTGAATGTCGCGCAATACGCGGATCTGCTGGTCGGCGTGGTGCCGATCGTCAACCTCGAATGGACCCAGAAGGTGATCCGGGATAAGACCGAACGCGGCTATTCCAGTGAGGCCGTGATCGATACGATCCTGCGCCGCATGCCCGATTATGTGAAATACATCTGCCCCCAGTTCTCCCACACCTACGTCAACTTTCAACGCGTCCCCACTGTCGATACCTCGAATCCCTTCATCGCCCGAACCATTCCCACCGCCGACGAAAGTTTCGTCGTCATCCGCTTCGCCGACCCCAAGGTCATCGACTTCCCCTATCTGCTATCCATGCTGCACGACTCGTTCATGTCCCGCCCCAACTGCATCGTGGTACCGGGCGGCAAAATGGAACTGGCCATGCAACTCATCTTCACCCCGCTGATTCTGCGGCTGATGGATAAGCGCCCCAAGCGTTCTCGTTGATCGGCGCTCTGCGGGGGTGGTTCACCGACCGTCGCAGGTCGACAGACACTCGAAGCGACCACCGCGATTGCGGTGGTCGCTTCGGATTCTGGCGAAAATAGGAGCGAACGGGTCGCCAGTAATTCAGAGGCACCAGACCAAGTTCGCTGATCCTGGCATAGGAATGGTGAAGCACAGCCCGATCGAGCCGTCGACCGGCGATGCGGAAGTCTCACTGGCGGATGCGGTGGATGCCCCGATGACGCCGAGGGCCAGTACGATTGCGGTTGCGCCGACGGAACCGGCAATTCTGGTAACCATCTGATCGTCTCTTCTCGTGTGGACTTCTGCGCCAGAAAAGGCGCGGGACAAGTAGCGCGAGAACGAGCGCCTCGGACATTTCGTGCTATGCGACCATCGTCCGCGCATTCGCGTCCATCAACAAGGGGCCTTCGACCCGAACCTCGGCGTCGGAGGATTCTAGCTACCGAAGAGTTTCCCGGTCAGCATACGGTTTACTCGAAAACATGCACTGTCCGATATTCCGTTATGCCTCGTTTTCTCTCGAAGTCGATTCATTAACACAAGTAACCGAAAAGCGGTCGCGGGATCACGGCCGCGAACAGATATACGAGCCACCCTTGACCACATCGCGCGGAAGCGCTGAGACTTACAACTCGCCCTGTTCGCGGCGGCGATCCATGTCGCGTTGACGTTGTTCCTCTTGGCGGCGGGCCTCGCGGCGCTGCGATTCGGCGCGTTCGCGCAGACCGCGCAGGAAGGCTTCGTCATCGTCCGGGTTCTGCGGGACGTAGCGGCCGGGGCGGTCGTATTCGGCGTAGCGGGTGGTGGAACGCGGGGCACCTTCGTGCAGGGGGCGGCCCGCGAACAGCCACAGCAGCGCGCCCACGGTCGGCACCAGGATGACGACGATGAGCCACGCGAGCTTCGGCAGGTTCCGGATGCCCGCGTCGGGGCAGGTGACGATGTCGACCAGGCAGTAGACCCACAGGGCCAACGTGATCAGACCGAATACTGCGTATGGCATCGAAATCTCCTCGGGCGCACGGCAATAGCAATGGCCTGCTCATCCGTGGTTTCCGAAAGCTCGATGGTCACCCCCCGCCGAACCGGCCTGCATGGAGGGTACACGCCGCATTCGAGCGATCAGTCCGGCAGCAGTGGGACCGAGACGCCTTCGCCGCGGCCGATCAGGGCGGCGCGGGTGACGGCCAATGAGCCGAAGCGGCGGCGCAGGTCGTCGAGGGTGGCATCGAGGGTGTTGGTGGCGCGGGGTTCCAACGGCAGCGTGAGCTGGACGGCGTCGGCATTCTCGAGATTGGTCAATGCCAGGCCGATCAGGGTGAGCCCCCGCTCCTGGATCATGGGCATCGCGGTGCTGAGCAAGGTGCGTGCGGCGTAGAGGATGGTTTCGGTGTGATCGGTCGCCTCGTTCAGGGTGTGCGAGCGGGTGGCGCGGGTGAAATCGTCGAAACGCATGCGCAGCACCACGGTTCGGGTCACCCGGCTGGCAGCGCGTAGCCGACGGCCGAGTCGGTCGGTGAGGCCGTGCAGGTAGGCCTCGATCTCGTCGGGCGGTCGGTGCCGACGACCGAGTGCGCGTTGCGCGCCGATGGAGCGGCGGCGGACCTCGGTTTCGACGCGACGCGGATCGCGTGCCCACGACAGTGCGTACAGGTGCCGGGCAGCGGCGGGTCCGAGGATGGCACGCAACGGTGCTTCGCCGAGGTCGGCGAGTTGTCCGATGCGGGTGATGCCGTGTTCGTGCAGGGTGCGGGAGGTGACCTCACCGACGCCCCACAGTCGTTCGACCGGCAGCGGGTGCAGGAAAGCGAGTTCGAGTTCCGGCGGCACCAGGCGCAAGCCGTCAGGTTTGGCGACCGCGCTTGCCACCTTGGCCAGGAATTTCGTGCGCGCGATACCGACCGAAATCGGCAACCCGACCTGCTCGCGCACCGCATCTCGCAACCGTCGTCCGATCTCGACGGGTTCGCCTGCGATCCGCCGCAGCCCACCCACATCGAGAAACGCCTCATCGATCGAAATGCCCTCGACCACCGGGGTCGTGTTGTGGAAGATCTCGAAGACGGCCCTACTCGCCTCGGCATAGGCCGACATGCGCGGCGGCACCACCATCGCATGCGGGCAAAGCCGCAGCGCCGCACCACCATTCATCGGTGTGCGCACCCCGAACGCCTTCGCCTCATAACTGGCTGCCAGCACAACCCCACCACCGACGATCACCGGGCGCCCCCGCAGCCGCGGATTATCGCGCTGTTCCACCGAGGCATAGAACGAGTCGAGATCCGCATGCAAAATCGACGCCTCGGCCCGCGCCTCGATCCGCGGCCTTCGGGGACGCGGCGAATTCAGGCGGGCAGACTCGGACACGAACATATGTTCGCATAGACGACCCTCTCGCGCGTCAAACTTTCTGGCAGGGTTGCTCGGTTCACCCTCCGGGCACATCGAGCCAGGAAGGCGCCGGTCTGTGGCGCGGTCACAGCGGTTGAAGATTCCGGTCGAGGACACGGTGCGGGTGGTGTTGTCGGTGCTGGCCGGTGAGATGAGCGCCGCGGAGGCTGCTCGGCGTGGGGTGAGCACGGCATCGGTGGGCAAGTGGGAGCAGGCGTTCCTGGAGGTCGGCATCAAGGCGCTGGACGAGTTGCCCAGCGGCCCGGCCCGGGCGCAGGGGACGCCGGAGCAGCGGCGATTGCGGATGGAGAACGAGCAACTGAAGCTGGCACTGGCGGAAGCGACGGTGCAATTGCGGGTGTGGCAGCACGGCGCCACCTTGGTGGATCAGGTTCCTTCGCTGACCTCGTAGCCCTGAGAGCGGCAGAGGGACTGCCGGTTTCGAGGTTCGCTCGGCTGGCCGGCATTCCCGAACGCACCTATCGGCGGCGGCTGGCTCGGCTCGGCGACGGGTATCCGCAGCGTGGTCCGTGGCCATCGCCGAAGGTGGAACGGTTCGAGCCGATCTGACCCAGACCGCCCGCGGTGCCGATGCCGTGGCCTGTCCGCGGCTCGCGGTCACCGAAGCCGAACGGGTTCTCGACCTCGACGATTTGCATACAGACCGTGGGCTGGCGGTGTCGTCTATCGCGCCGATGGTATGAGCACGATTCTGCCGAACACCTCGCCAGCTTCCATTTTCTGGTGGGCCACAACAGCCTGATCCAGGGAAAGCGCCTCGTGCACAACTGCTTCCAGCTCGCCACGAGCTGCGGCAGCGAACAGTTCGGTGGTCGCGGCCCATCGCTCGGGTGCGGGCACGGTGTCGGCACTGAAGGTCGCGAATGACATCGACTTCCGGAACGCCGCGACCATCGCAGCGCCGAAGTCCGCCGGTGGCATGCCTGCCATCGCGCCGACGGCCACCATGCGACCGTTCGGCGCGAGCCTGGCGAAGAATGAAGGCAGATCCGCACCGGCGACGATGTCGAGGATGAGGTCGTAGCCCGCGGGAGCGTCCTGTGCACCCCGGCCGGCGCGGTCGAGCACGTGGGTTGCGCCCAGCTTGCGCAGGCGAGCGCCACGCTCGGCCGACGAGGTCGTGACCGCCACCGCGCCGGCGCCGCCACGAGCCGCGAGCTGGACCGCCATGACCCCGATACCACCGGCCGCACCGCGCACCAGCACCGACTCACCGCGAGCGAAGTGGGCATGGCGCAGGCCGAAGTGGGCCACCGTTGCCGAGCCGCCGAGCGTCACTGCGTCGATGGCCGACAGGTCCGCCGGGAGAGGGACGAGCGTCTCGGCCGATGCGACGGCCTGTTCGGCATAGCCGCCGCTCTCACCGGTGAGCGCCCACACGCGTCGGCCGACCCATGCGGTGTCGACGCCCTCGCCGACCTCGGTCACGGTCCCCGCGACCTCGCTGCCGAGGACGCGACCGGGTATGGCGCCGTACGTGGCCAGCGCGCCGCTTCGGATCAGGGCGTCGAGACCACCGACGCCGATCGCGGAGGTGGAGCTGGAGTAGGCGGCGTTGAACGAGTTCGCCAAGGACGTCTATGGATGTCAAGCCGCCGTCGCTCAATAGTCGGATCGCAACGCGCGGAACACTTCTCGTGCGAGCAGGATCGCGCCGTTGGCGGGGTTCATCATGGAACTATCCGTCTGTGTCGCCGTGCTGCCCAATTGGCCACTAGAGAGCCGTCAATTAATAGCCTCTAGGCATTGTCGGCTGACGCTTCGATGAGACTGGGTTGACAACAAGATCGCGTCTACAGGGCTCTATCCAGGCATTTCAGTATGCTAGTCAAATTGAAATCAGTTCAGTATGCTGGCGTCGAAACCGACCGAGGAGACGTCGCCATGACGCAGACCACAAACCATTCCGAGGCGCCCGATCGAGACCTGGGCGGCTGCCCAGTCATGCATCGCGACTTCGCATCCCCGCAGGCGGCCGGCCGACATTGGGAGCTGGCGGACGAACTGCGCGAGACGAGCCCGGTCTTCTTCAATACCTTCGCCCAGGGCTACTGGGTGTTCACCCGGCATGACGCGGTACGCGACATCTACAAATTGCCGGAGGTGTTCTCGAGCGAGTCGATCACACCTTGGGAGCCGGATCCGATCTACCGCTTCGTCCCGACGCAGATCGACGCGCCCGACCACATCAAGTACCGCAAGATCGTCAACGCGTGGTTCTCGCCGCACGCGATCGACGAGGCGGAACAGACGATGCGCGATCGGTGCCGCAAACTCGTCGAGGAGGTGGCCCCCACGGGTAGGTCCAACTTTGTCGGTGAGTTCGCCCTGCGCTTTCCCACCGAGGCGTTCCTGAGCGTGATCGGGATCGATCCTTCCGACGCGGACCTGTTCGTGCCGTGGGTCGAGGACTTCTTCGGCGGGTTCGGCGGCGACCCCGCCGGTTTGGAGCCGATGGGCAAGGCGCTCGAGGGTATCCGCGAGTACTGGGTGGCCGCCCTCGCGCAGCGACGGGCCGATCCGGTGCCTCGTCAAGGCGATCTCGCCACGCACCTGCTGCATTCGACCTTCGACGATCGTCCGCTCACCGACGCCGAGATGCTCGACATGCTCACGGTGCTGGTGCTGGCCGGGCTCGACACGACCCGCGGCACCCTCGGCTACCTGTTCCGCCACCTCGCTACGCACCCCGAGCATCGCAGGCAGCTGATCGAACAGCCGGAGCTGATCCCGTCCGCGGTGGAGGAGGTGCTGCGTTTGTACACGATCGTTTTCGGCGACGGGCGAAAGGTGACTCGCGACATCGAGTTTCACGGTGTTCAGCTGAAGCAGGGCGATATGGTCTATGCGCTCGTCTCCGGCGCGAACCGAGATCCGCGGGCGTACGACCAGGCCGACGAGTTCGTCATCGATCGCCAGCGCAATCAGCACATGGGCTTCGCGAACGGCCCGCACCGGTGCCTCGGGTCCCATCTCGCGCGGCGCGAGCTGCGTATCGCGGTCGAGGAGTGGCTGCGGGTTATCCCGGACTTCCATATCGCGGGCGAGGAACAGCTGACCGAGCGCGGTGGCGGCGCGATGATGACGCTGACCCGACTTCCACTGGCGTGGGCGGTGCAGTCGTGAGAATGACGATCGACGGCGCGAGCTGCACCGGGCACGGCCGCTGCTATTCGATGGCGCCGGACTTGCTCACCTGCGATGACGAAGGTTTTGTCGCAATGCGGGATCAGCCGATCGAGGTGCCCGACGATCAGGCTGGGGCTGCGGCCGACGCGGCCGGGACCTGCCCCGAAGGGGCCATCACCTTGGGCGCGTAGTGACTTGTCGCTACCCGAATGCCCACACGCTCATCGAGGAGACCTAAAAATGGCAAGACGCATAGTGGTGGTCGGCGGAGGCTCCGGCGGTTGTGTCATGGCCGCCCGACTGTCCGAGGACGAAGACAATGACGTTGTGCTCGTCGAGGCTGGGCCGGACTATCCGACGCTCGACGACCTGCATGAGCATGTGAAAGATGCCTTCACCTTCGGGTTCACCTCACACGACTGGGGCTATGTCTCGGAGGACCACATCCCTGGTTCCGTCAATGCGCCGACATTCGCCATTGTCGAGCAGGGCGTACTTCCGGTGCTGCGCGGCAAAGTGATGGGTGGCTCGTCCTCGGTCAACGCCACGAACGCGCTGCGCCCGACCCCGCGCGATTTCGAACAGTGGGTAGGCCTCGGCTTGGACAAATGGTCCTGGGACGAGGTCCTGCCATATCTGAAGCGACTCGAGCGCGATCCGGTCGGCGGTCCACTGCACGGCACCGAAGGACCTGTCCCGATAAGACGATGGAGTGAAGGCGACGGTCTGCGGCCGTTCATGGCGGCCTTCGTCGAATCGGCCGCCAGCCTGGGCTACCAGGTCGTCCACGATCTCAATGGGGAAAGCCAGCTCGGCGTCGGCCCGGTCCCGATGAACCAGCAGGACGGAATCAGACAGAGCACCGCGGTGACCTATCTCGCGGCCGCCCGTGGTCGCAAGAACCTCACGGTGCGTGGCGGCGCCGATGTCGACCGGCTCGAGATCGTGGACGGCCGACCACGTGCGGTCGTGCTCGCCGACGGCGAACGCATCGACGCGGACCTGGTAGTGCTGTGCGCGGGATCGATCGGTACGCCGTCGATCCTGATGCGATCCGGAATCGGACCCGCGGACGTGCTCGAGCAGTTGGACATCCCGGTTGAAGTGCCACTGGAAGGCGTTGGGCGCAATCTCCGCGATCATCCCCTGGTGTACATGACCTATACCGGCGATGCGGAGGCCATCGGCGAACTCCTGCCACCGCTGCAGGTCGTGCTGACGACCAGCGCGGCCGGGCCGGACGGTTCTGCGGAGATCGACCTGCACATGATCCCGTTCACCCTCGAGCCCGGTTCGGTTCTGGTCGCGGTCGGTCTTGTTCGGCCGTACTCGATCGGTTCGACCGAGATCAGATCCGCTGATCCCGGCACCGACCCGCGCATCCTGCTGAATCTCCTGCATCACCCCGACGATCTGCGCCGCCTGGTGCGCGGCATCGAACTCACGCGGCAGGTGATGAAGTCCGGACCGCTCGCGAAATACGTCGGCGAAGAGTTGTGGCCCGGCCCGTCGGCGGTGACGACCGGTCAACTCACCCAAGCGGTCCTGGAAGCCAAGAACACCTATGCGCATGCGGTGGGCACCGCGGCTATGGGCGAAGCGGGCAGTCCGTGGGCGGTGGTCGGACAGGACTGCAAGGTGCACGGTCTCGATGCGCTGTACATCGCCGACGCGTCGGTGATGCCGACCATCGTCGGTGTGCCGACCAACACCACCACGATGATGATCGCCGAAAGGTGCGCGGACTTCATCAAAGAAATATCCAGGTAGACAAGGCAATTCGTGTCGTACTGATCAGGCGATAGGTAGGTATATGGCGATCGACTTGGCGTACTCGGCTGAGATCGCGGCATTGGTCGAACGGACCCGAGCGTTCACCCGCGAGGTCGTCGTTCCGATCGAGGACCGGCATGGTGGCGATATCACCGCCGCCGGTGGCGATATCGTGCGCAAGGATCTACAGGCGGCCGCCAAGCTCGCAGGCTTGTTCGCCCCGCATGCGCCGGTCGAGTACGGCGGGCTGGGATTGTCGATGTCGGATCGGGCGCCGGTCTTCGAGGAGGCCGGGTATTCACTCTTCGGTCCCATGGCATTGAACGTCGCGGCGCCCGACGAAGGAAATGTCCACCTGCTCGCGCATGTCGCGAGCCCAGAGCAGAAGTCGCAATACCTTGCGCCCTTGGCGAGTGGGGAGATCAGGTCGGCGTTCGCGATGACCGAGCCCGCTCCGGGCGCGGGCTCGGATCCATCGGCGCTGACGACCCGGGCCGAGCGGACAGCGGCCGGGTGGCGCATCAACGGACGCAAATGGTTCATCACCGGGGCCGACGGCGCCGGGTTCTTCATCATCATGGCGCGTACGTCGGGTCAGTCGGGGGAGCGTGGCGGCGCAACGATGTTCCTGGCGGCGGCCGATACACCAGGGCTGCACGTCGGGCGGCACATCCCGACAGCGGACCGCTCGATGCTCGGTGGTCACTGTGAGGTCACCTTCGAGGATCTGGTGGTGCCCGATTCCGCGGTGCTCGGTGCAGTTGATAGAGGCTTCGAGTATGCGCAAGTTCGGCTCGGACCGGCCCGGATGACGCACGTCATGCGATGGCTCGGAGCCGCGCGCCGCGGCCACGATATCGCCGTACACCATGTGGCGCGGCGCGAGGCATTCGGTGCGAAACTCGGTGATCTCGGCATGATTCAGAAAATGGTTGCCGACAACGAGATAGATATCGCGGCAACCCGGTCGCTGCTCGTCCGGGCGTGCTGGGAACTCGACCGCGGCGGTGCCGCGTCCAATGCAACATCGATCGCGAAAACCTTTGCCGCAGAGGCGATATTCCGAATCGTCGACCGCTCGGCGCAGATGTGCGGTGGCCTCGGCGTGGCCGAGGATCTGCCGCTGGCGCGGCTGGTACGTGAGGTGCGACCGTTTCGGGTGTACGACGGTCCCTCCGAGGTCCATCGCTGGGCTATCGCCAAACGGAGCGTCGGTGCGGCCAAACGCGCGATCCGTGTGGATTCCGCATGACGCTGCCGGGTATGGATGCCGAAGCGCTGCACCGGTTCTTGCTGGACAGCGGGGTCGAGGTACGTGGCGAGCTGGTGATCGAACCGATCAGCGGCGGCCGCTCGAACCTGACTTACAAGGTTTGCGACGACGAGTCGACGTGGGTGGTCCGTCGCCCGCCGGTCAGCGGGCTGACACCATCCGCACACGATATGGCCCGCGAGTACACCGTCGCGCACGCTTTGCAAGGCACCCGGGTGCCGATCGCCGCAACCGTGGCGTTCGATGCGGCGGGCACCGCGCTCGGCGTACCCATGACCGTCGTGGAATTCGTTGCGGGCCAGGTGGTGCGGGATCGGTACGATCTCGCCGGCCTGACCGACGCACAGGTGGAGATGAGCACCTCGGCGCTGGTGGCGGCGCTGGTCGAACTCCACGCTGTCGACTATCGCGCCGTCGGACTCGAATCGTTCGGTCGGCCCGACGGATTCCTCACCCGTCAAGTGACGTTGTGGGCAAGTCAATGGGAACGGGTGAAGACGCGCGAACTCGGTGACGCGATGACTCTGTTTCAGGCCCTCGCAGAGCGTGTCCCGAAGGCGTCGAGTGCCGCAATTGTGCACGGCGACTTCAGGATCGACAACACCATTCTCGACCTGGCTGGACCGGATATCGTCCGCGCCGTGGTGGACTGGGAGCTCTCGACGATCGGCGATCCACTCACCGATGTCGCGCTCATGTGTGTTTACCGGTCTCCGGCATTCGATCATGTCCTCGGAGCCGAAGCCGCGTGGACGAGCCCGCGGTTTCCTCCTGCGGATGCACTAGCACAGCGGTACGCCGATGCATCCGGGAGAGACTTGGGCGAGTGGAACTTCTATCTCGCCCTCGCCAACTTCAAGCTCGCGGTCATCGGTGAGGGAATCACCCACCGGGCTCGGCAAGGTGCCGACGCCGGGAACGGCGCGGCCGCTGCGGCCGAGGCGACACCGGAGTTCATGGCCGCGGGCTTACGGGCACTACGTCGGAGGTGAACCACGGCGGTCAGCCGGCCGGGACGGCACGGTCGGCTGCCGCCCGGTCGGCCGCGGCAAGTCCGAATACAAGAGCGGCGGCGATTCCGCCGGTATACGCGCGGTCGTAGAGACCGCCGATATCGGCGCCCGCCGCGAAGAGTCCATCGATGGTTCCCCCGCTGGTGGCAAGGACCCGGCCGTACCGGTCGATGCGAATGCCGTGAAATGGAAATGTCAGGGCCGGACACACCTCGATGACGTAATACGGGCCGTGGTCGAGCGCTCGCGCGTCGTAGGTGCGCGGGGGCTGCGCGGATGCGCCCGCCGCGTTGACAGCCCGGATCTGCGCGGCGATGTCGACGCCGTCGTAGCCCCATTCGGCGGGCAGATATACGAAGTCGTCGAGGCTTTCGGCGATGCCACAACGGCCGCCGCGGCGTTGCGCCAGATCGAACTTGTCGAGCGCCTGCGCGCCCTTGACGTAACTTCCGGTGATCCAGTCTCGGTAGACCCGCTCGTCGGCGACGAGCAATCCTCGGGACTCGGGTTGGTCCAGCAGTTCCATGGTGGTCAGGTGATCGCCGACGGTTTCATCGGTAAACCGGCGGTTGTCGAGGTTGAACAGCAGGGCATGCTCGCTGTAGTACAACGACAGCGCGACGAAGTCGGACGGATCGCGGAACTCTACCCCGGCGGGAATGAGGTGACCGTAGAAACCGGAGCGTTCCGTGCCCGTCGCGGCCCCGACGCACTCGGCAAGCCGAAGTCCGTCGCCGACGCTGGTCGGGTTGGACCGCAACTGCATCGCGCTCGCAACGGGCTGGATGTACTTGTCGACCAGCTCCGGATTCGCCTGGAACCCTCCGGTCGCGAGTATCGTTGCGCCAGAGCGAATCTCGCGTTCCATGCCATTCGGAAGTCGCACATGAGCGCCGACGACGCAACCGTCCTCGGTGAGCAGGGCTCGAGTGTCGGTCTCGGTGAGCAACTCACCCTCGGCGCGGATCCGGCGGCGGCATTCGTCGATGTACCGGTTGGTGTCGAATTGATGGCCGGAACCGTAGCGCAGGACGGTCACCGCATCCGCGCATTCGACGCCGAGCGACCGGAGCCAAGCGATACCAGGGCCGAACCCGTCGACAAGTGCGCGGCGCAGCTCGATATCGCCGCGAGGATTGACCTCGTCCATGATCGCGTGGGAAGGAGCGGTCCAGGCATATCCCGCGAATTGCGCGGATCCGCCTACTGCGGTCGCCTTTTCGACGACGATCACCGAATTGCCAAGACGCAGTGCTCGGGCTGCCGCGGTGAGTCCGGCCATCCCGCCGCCGATGACAAGTACGTCGGTGTGGACCTCTGACATTCGATGCTCCTCACGCGTCGCGGTGCTGCCCAGCGTGCTGGTCACCCTAACTCTAAAACTGAAGTCAGTTCAAGTGCCGATTCGCTTGTGAAGTGGATCACGGTGCATGTACGGTGAAACCCGAACCGAGTTCAACTCAGTTCTGTCGGCGACAGCGCGCCGACGATAGCAACCTTGTCTTCGAGAGGAGCTTCGCGTGATCGATCGCGAATTCACTGGATTCTTTATTGGGGGATCTTGGCGAAAGACGTCCTCCGATGACCGATTCGAGGTGATTTCGCCGGCCAGCGGCAAGCCGATCGGTTCGGTGCCCGCGGCCACCGAAGCAGATATCGACGCGGCCGTTGCCGCCGCCCGAGAGGCTTTCGACGGGTCCGACTGGCCGAAACTCACTCCCGCGCAGCGCGGTGAGTACCTCGTCCGCCTTGCCGCGGCGATCGCCGCACACGGGGAGGAACTCGCCGAGCTCATCACCGACGAATTGGGCTGTGCCCATCTGCTCTCCCAGGTGTATCAAGCCGTAGCGCCGGTGATGAGCCTGAATTACGTTGCCGAAGTCGCGAAGTCACTGCAGACCAGCGAGCTGCGCGTCAGCGATCTGACCCCGTTCGCGGGATCAGGGGATGCGGTCGGCGTCATCCCGATGGCGGGCAAGAGCCTGGTCGTCAAGGAGCCGGTGGGCGTTGTCGCGGTATTCCCCGCTTATAACTTCGCTCTTCCCGCCGTGGCACAAAAGATCGGTCCCGCGCTGATCGCCGGGTGCACCGTCGTTGTGAAGGCGACGGAGCCGAACCCGCTGGCGATCTTCACGCTCGGGAATCTGTTGCAGGAGATCGGTTTCCCTGCCGGAGTAATCAACATCGTGGCGGCGCGAGCAGGTGGGTCCGAGTATCTCGTCGGACATCCCGGTGTCGATATGGTGAGCTTCACCGGATCCACCGAGGTCGGCAAGAAGATCGGTGCGGCGTGCGGCGAACTGATTCGGCCGGTGGTCCTGGAACTCGGCGGAAAATCGGCGGCGATCGTCCTGTCGGATGCCGATCCCGAGATCGTCGTCCCTACTCTCGTCGGCGCGAGTGTCGCCACCAATTCCGGCCAGAGCTGCGTCGCGCAGACCCGATTCCTGGTACCTACGCAACAGTACGAGTTCTACGCCGATGCGTTCACGCGCGCGTTCGAGGCGCTGAAGGTGGGCGATCCGCGCGACGCCGACACGGTGGTGGGACCGGTGATCACCAAGTCGCATCTCGAGCGCATCGAAGCGCACCTGGCCCGGGCCGTCGAGCAAGGAGCGACGATACGCACCGGTGGGCGACGACCGGCGCATCTGTCGGAAGGCTGGTACATCGAACCGACGTTGGTCACCGGCGTCACGAACGATATGGATATCGCGCAGAACGAGATATTCGGTCCGGTAGCAGTTTTGATCGCGCACAACGGTGAAGAAGATGCCGTCCGGATCGCCAATCAGAGTCGCTACGGTCTTGCCGGATCGGTCTTCACGGCCGACTCCGCACACGGTTTCGAGGTCGCACGGAGAATTCGAACGGGAACCTTCTCAGTGAACACATTCGCCGCGGATCTCGGCTCTCCTTTCGGTGGCTACAAAGAGTCCGGACTCGGGCGCGAGCACGGCGTCGGTGCGGTGCAGGAATACCTGCTGCAGAAGACGATCTCCATCGATCCCAGCCTCGACCTCCCCCAAGAAGTCGTGTCCGGCGTACCAGTCGGACGCGGTCCGGGCATTACCGCCTGATTCCAGAATCAGGAGTAGTGCCAACTTGTTTCGACACATGAAGAACCGATGAGGATTCAAGCAATGGAATTCAAGAAGTTCGCGGTAACGGCTGCGCTGGTGACCACCGGACTCGGCATCAGCGCTGGGACCGTCCATGCCGCGCCCACCTCCGGGCATGGTGACGTCGATTTCACCGCTTCGGCGACCGACCGGTCCACGATCATCACGACCAGCGCGGGAGCGATGGTTGTCGAGGATGGTGTATTCAAGATCAAGGCGGCCGATGGGGCCACCCTGGCCGGCACCGAATTGCGGTTCCGTGTCGATGACTTCGAATTCCCGATCGCCGCGGAGATCAACGACCGCACCGCGACCCTGGTCCCGCAGCTCGATATGGCACACGCGACCTACAAGCCGGTCGCGTTGCCGTATGAGGATCAGGCGCCGTGGAAGACTCCGTATGACCGTGAGCAGGCCGCCTGGAACCGCCTGACCAGTACCATCAGCGCGGGTGCCACGATCGGCACGCTGGTCGGTGGCCTGGCCGGCGGTGCGGCAGGCTGCGTACTCGGTGGCATCGCCGGTGCGACGGTCGCCGCGGCTACCATCGTCGGCTTGTTCGGTCCCTTCATTCCGGCGGCCGCCATCGGCTGCCTGGGCGGTATCGTCGCTGTCGGTGCGCTGGGCACCCTGGCCGGTCAGATCTTTGTGACCGCGCCGGTCGCGATCGGTGCGGCGATCCAGTACTTCACCACGATCAATTCACCATTCCAGGGTCATTGATCTGACCTGCGGGAACTGGCGAATCAGGCGGTCCGATCGGCGGTTTCGGTAGTCATGTGGCGTATGCCGAATCCGTCGAACAGCGGTTCTGGCAACGCCGGGCACTGTTCGGATGGGTCGAATAGTCGCCGCAGCGGTCTCGCAGACTTGCGGCGACGGCCCAATCCTAGCCGGTGATCGCACCAAACGGCTCGCATGCTCGATTGGGCGGATTCCCGGCCGACCCGCCGGGGGCATAGATCGATCCGCGGTAGTCCTCACGTGAGGAGATAGAGCACGAACGCAATGACGATGCTACCGAGCACCCCGGCGAAAATCTCTACAATAAGGTAGCTGTTGGAGTAGGTACCCTCCATCCATTGCGCCCAGACCGGAGCGCAGACCCGCAAGGCCGCAAAGAGCACGGCCAGCAACATCGCCCCGACCATTCCGTTCAATGGCAGTAGAGGATGTAGCCAGACATATCCGATTGTCATGACATACGCCTCGATTTGAGTACCCAAAAAATTGAGCGTGAAATAGTGCGGCCTCCGTCGTCGAGTCCCATCGCCAACGCTCGATACGGCTTGAGCAGCATGTATCCGTGCCACCCGCGGATTTCCGTACACAACCATCATCACCAGCGTGTGGATAACTCCCGCAACCAAGCCCCACGCAAGTATTTTTACCGCAATCATTTCCCTCGCTTCAACGGCAATGTGACCAAAGTTGTATTGTTGCTGCGCTACGGTCGTCGGCTGCTACCGATTGCGCAGAGGTGAACGACACGCGACTGATTCCGCCGCACAGCAAGGGCATCCGACATGGCGACGAAGACGGTACATCGCGACGCTCGACCGCCCACGAGATACATTCCCAGGACTGGCAGCTGTCTACCCCATCGATGGGAGCGACCAGTTCCGGCGGTCGGGTCAGCGCCAACGTCGTCCAGGAAGGACCCGGTACTGGGGGATAAGGTACGAGGGTCTATGACCTGCACTGCGTGCGCTTCGCGGAACTAGGTATACGGCTAACCCGATCGGACAGCCGTGTCCGTGATCGCCTGCGCCGCAGCGTATCCCTCCGCAACCGCGTGCGAGACGCGCCGTGGCACTACTGCGTCCCCGATTACCTGCACTCGTGCCAGCGGAAGGGCCTGCTTTATGTCCTGCCAGTCTGAGGCGATTCTTTCTCCGACGGCAACAGCGTGTTCGCACCCAAGTTCGAATGTCCTGCCCGACAGGAGATGTCGGCAGTACGCTACGGTGCCTGCGCTGTTCGTTCGTATGTCTGTCACGGTCGCGCCGACGGTGAACTCCACCGGGCTCCCGGCAAGGCGTTTCATCAGTTGGACCCGGCTTTCCGGTGGGATGGTGGCCGCGAATGCGGGTCCCGGGACCACTACCGTCACCTGTGCGGCTCCTGCTGCCAGCGCGGCTTCCAGCGCGCCGACGGTAAGCCATGAGCCGAAGCCGTCATCGGCGATGATCACCCGATCTCCCGGTGTTATCGCGTGCCGATCGGCGATGAGACCTGTCGAGGACAGCGCACCGGGCGTTGGTAGCTCGGTGGCGCCGGTCGCGATGATGATCTCATCGAAATCGCCCAGTTCATGGGGTGTTACGCGGCGTCCGAGTCGCACATCGGCATTGCCGAGATTGTCTGTGTAGAACCGCAGTAGCTTCGACCAGCCCGCCCGGTTCGGCGCCTGCGCCGCCACGGCCAGCTGCCCACCGATCCACTCGCGCGCTTCGAACAGCGTCACGTCGTGCGTCGCGGTGAGTTGAAGCGTGGCCTCCAGGCCTGCCGGTCCGGCGCCCACCACCGCGACTCGCCCCGACGCTGCCGGTGGCGGTCCGAACCGGAGCGGCGATGCCGGCCGGGCATCGTGGCCAGGCGGGGCCAGGGTCGGATTCACCGAGCACAGCAGTACCGGAGTGAATGAGCGGCAGTCCTCATTACAGGATACGCACGGCCGGATCTGAGAGTCATTGCCCCGCAATAACTTCAGCGGCAGTTGCGGGTCGGCGATGAGCGGCCGGGCCAGCCCGATCATATCGGCTCCGGCCGCCAACGCGGATTCGATGTCCGCCCTGGAGCGAAACGCCTGCGACACCAGCAACGGCCGCGCCGATGCCGCGCGCAGCCTCCGCACGTGCGTGAGCAGCGGCGGCTCGGAGGTCGCCATATCGCGCACATATGTCGTCCGCACCCCTGCGGTCACATTCACATAGTCGAACCTGTCGAGCAACGGCATCAGCTCGCACAGTCCGTCCAGGTCCAGACCAGCCTCCTGCGCGCCATCGATCGAAACGCGAACCCCGAGCACCACTTCCGGACAAGACGCCTTGATCTCGGCGTACAGCCGGTACAGAACCTGCACCCGCCCCGCGACCGTGCCGGACTCAGCCCGGACGTTGGAAGAGGGCGAAAGGAACTGAGCCAGCAAATAGCCATGGGCCGCATGCAGTTCGATCGCGGGGAACCCCGCTTCGACAGCATGGCGGGAACTGGCGACAAAACTCGCGATCATTCGATCGACGTCGGCGTCGGTCATTGTCCTGGCGCGCACCGGCTCTCGCGGCGATCTGATGCTCGACGGCGCGATCGGATGCTCCCAGATCTCGGCGCCGAGTGTTTCGCGTCCGAGGTGCACGAGCTGGCATACCGGAACGGCACCTTCGCTACTGATCGCGGTCGCGCGCGCCCGCAGCCCGCTGATCGCTTCGGGCCGCCATGCCTCGGTGATATTGCCGATTCGATTCGCCGATTCCGGACTCACCACTGTGCCGCCCGCGATCACCATCGCCGCACCCCCGGCGGCGCAGCGCTGCCAGTAGTCCGAGTCGCCGGGCTGTGCCAGGCCGCCACCGACCACCCCGGATCCGTGCGCGGTGGCGACCAGACGATTCCGCAGCTGTACTGCGCCGATCCGCAGCGGCCGGGATGCCTGGCCAGCGGATACAAGATCTACTTGAACTGGATTCACTTCATAAGTTTGTCTCCATGTGATTGACACCACAAGTGGCTGCGGATAGATTCTCAAACTGAGATCAGTTCAGTTTCGGAGGTTCGATGTCGTTTCTACTCGTGCACGGAGCGGGTATGGCCGCCTCGTGCTGGGATCGCTTGCTGCCGTTGCTCACCGGGCCGACGGTCGCCGTCGACCTGCCCGGCCGCGGAAAGCGGTCCGACCGTGACATCCGCGGAGTAACCCTGGACGACTGTGCCGCGGCGATCGTCGAGGACGCGGCCGATCTCACCGACATCGTGATGGTCGCGCATTCGTTCGCCGGAGTGTCGGTTCCGCGGGTGCTACCGGAGTTGGCCGATCGCATCCAGCACGTCGTGTTCCTGTCCGCCGTCGTGCCGCCGCACGGGACACGCGTGCTCGACCAGATCGATCCGGCCGTCCAGGCCGCCGTGCGGCAGTCGATCGTCGCCGGGGTTTATCACCAGGACCGCGCTGCCGCGATTGCCATGTTGTGCAACGACATGTCACCCGAGCAGACGGAATGGACTGCCGATCAGATCATCGATGATTCGGCGGCATTGCTCGAGGAAACGGTAGACCTCTCGGGCCTGTCGGCCGACCTTCCGCGAACCTACATTCGCCTCACCAAAGATGCGTGCTACTCGCCGGATCTGCAATCGCGGTCCGCCGACCTCGTCGGTGGAAGCACCCGATTTCTCGAATCGGGCCATATGCCGATGGTCTCGATCCCGAACGATCTGGCCGCTCTTCTCGATCAGGTAAGGAAATAGATTCCCTCATGAAATCTCTGACCAAGGCGGTCGCAGCTCTCGCGATTGTCGCCTCGACATTCGGCCTGACCGCCTGCGGCGGGAATTCGTCCGCCTCGAAGCCCGTCGCAGGCAACTGGGAGGACGTGGTCGCCGCGGCCAACGGGGAGGGCGCCGTGATGCTCTACTCGAGCCAGAAGCCAGCCAACCTCGAAGCCCTCAAGACCGCGTTCCAGGCAAAGTATCCGCGGATCAAACTGGACTTCGTGCGCGGTACCGACGCCGACATCAACCCGCGGGTGGAGACCGAGAAGAAGACCGGGAAGGGCACCGCCGATGTGCACATGCTGACCGATGCGGCGTGGATTACCAATGCCGCGAAATCGGGCTCGTACTCCACCGAGTTGGTCGGGCCGGATCTGAAGGCTCCTGAGTATCAGCCGGACAAGAGTGTGCTCAGCAACCGGTTCTTCCTGACGAGCGCGGCGGTTTTCGCGCTGGGCTGGAACACCGGTGCGGTCCCGAACGGCCTGAAATCTCCCCAGGACATAGTGAATCCCGCCTATCGGGGCAAGATCGGAATCGTCAATCCGTCCGGCATCGCCTCCTACGTCGATCTGTACCGGTACTACGCGCGCACCTATGGCGAGGACTACTGGAAGCAACTCGCCGCCCTGAAGCCACGGATCTACCCGAGCGCTCTGGGGGTCGCCCAGGCACTGACCTCCGGTGAAATTGTCGTGACGCCTTCGGTTCAGCCCTTGGTGACCGAAGTGGCCGCAGGGGCCCCGGTCAATTGGGCTCTGCCATCGTCGCCGTGGGGCACCCCCTGGTACAGCCAGGTGACGAGTGTGGCGCCGCATCCCAATGCCGCTCAGGTACTGGCGGATTTCATGGTCACCCGCGAAGGGCAGACAGCGCTCAACGGGGGATACGCGGCGGCGTTGGCCGATACCCCCGGCGCGGTAGCCCGAGCGCAGGACATCGCTGCACCGGACACCAGTGATCTGACCCCCGAGAAGATCGAGAAGTACTCCCAAGAGTGGTCACAACTTTTCCAGAGCTGACAGTGGACGGGAGTACTGCATTGATGCGCGGAGTCAACGTATTGGTCACCGGAGCGTCCGGCGGAATCGGCGGAGCGACCGCCGAACTGTTCGCGAGCAAGGGCGCGACGGTGTACCTCACCGACCTCGACGACACGGCGGGAGAGCGCCGTGCACACGAACTGGGTCCGACTGCGCACTACCGTCGACTCGATGTGACTGCCGAATCCGATTGGCGGGCAGTCACTTCCGATATGGATCGCGCGGGACACCCGCTCCAGGTGCTGGTGAACAGCGCCGGAGCGGCGATGAAAGCGCCACTGACGCAAACCACGCTGCAGCAGTTCCGCAGGATGATCGACCTCAATCTGGTCGGCACATTCCTCGGACTGCGGGCGGCCGCCGCGGCGATGGTCGCAGGTGGCTCGATCATCAACATCTCGTCGCTGCGGGGTGTGCTCGCGACCGCCGAACTCGGGGCCTACGGCGCGTCGAAATTCGGTGTTCGCGCCCTGAGCAAGGTCGCGGCACTCGAACTGGCCGATCGTGGTATCCGTGTCAACACGGTGTGCCCGGGCAGCATCGACACCGAGATCACCGCGGTTCCCGACTTTGCCGCAGACGATGTCGAAGCATATGTGCAGAGCATCCCCATGAAGCGACGTGGCAGCCCGATGGAGGTCGCGAAGGCGATCTTGTTCCTTGCCGGTGACGACAGCAGCTATGTCACCGGGATCGACTTGCTGGTCGATGGCGGCACCGCCGCCGGCGTCCGCACACCCAAGAAGCAGACCTAGAAGGCATGAGATGAGCTCGCAGTTCACAGTTTCCGGTCTCACCAAGACCTATGGATCGAATGTCGTCGTCGACCAGCTCGACCTCGCGATCGAGGAAGGCGAACTCCTCGTACTGCTCGGCCCGAGTGGCTGCGGCAAGACAACCACCCTGCGCTGTCTCGCCGGATTGGAGACACCCCAGGATGGTTCGATCACCTTCAAGGACCGGCGCGTCTTCGACGCCGAGGCGAAGCTGAATGTGCCTGTCCACAAACGGAATATCGGAATGGTGTTCCAGTCGTACGCACTGTGGCCACACATGACCGTGCGCAAGAACATCCGATATCCGCTGCAGGTCCGCAAATTGCGGAAGGAGATCTCCGGCGGAGCCATCGAAAGTGCCGCCGCCATGGTCGATTGCACGGAGCTGCTCGACCGGTACCCGGCGCAGCTCAGCGGTGGACAGCAACAGCGCGTCGCGGTGGCCCGTGGCCTGGTTGCCCGGCCCGATCTGGTGCTCTTCGACGAACCATTGAGCAACCTTGATGCCAGATTGCGGGATCAGGTTCGCTCGCAAATCCATCAGCTGCATCGAAGCCTCGGATTCACAGCGGTTTTCGTCACTCACGACCAGGCCGAGGCATTCGCCCTCGGCGACCGTGTCGCCATTATGAAGGCGGGCAAGATCGAACAGTACGATTCCCCCGAGCGGGTTTTCGAGCATCCGGTATCGGAGTACGTGGCCGCGTTCATCGGTATGGCAAACCGGCTGGAACTGCGCCGCGGTCCCGGTGGCTGGGTCACCTCGGCCGGCGACGATATCGACCTGACGCGTGCGGTGGTGCGCGGACGAGCCGACGAAGGTACGTCCGCGGTCGCACGGCTACGTCCCGACGATGTCGTGGTGCATTCGTCGATCGACGAAGTGCCGCAGGGCGATGTGGCATTGCACGCCGAGTTGGTGACATACGAATACGGCGGCCGCCACTTCGACGTGACCGTCCGAACGGGTGGCGAACAGCTCGCGGTACGAGTCGATGCGGCCACCCATGGCGCCATGTTGCGCCGAAGCCGCCCAGCAGATCCCATGATCGTCAGTTTCTCGCCGGCGAGTTTGCGTGTATTCGCGCAGCCCGACGTCGCAGGCGCCGATGTGCCGGTGCTGGCCGCGGCGGGGGCGGGAGGGCAGTCGTGATGGCCACGATTACCGCTGCGGCCACCCGGTCCCTTGCGATACCCGCGCAAGTGCGAGCCAGACTCGGATATCTGGCCTTGCTGACAGTTCTCGCCTATCTGGTCGTATTGCCGATGATCCGGCTGCAATCGCTGGCGTTCGAAAACGGCGCGCAAGGTTATCGAAACCAGTACGGGCGCTTCGATATCGCGGAAACGATCGGGACCACCATCGCGCTGGCGCTCGGCTCGCTCGTTATCGCGATGGTGCTCGGCACGGTGCTGGCGTTCGCGGCGAGCCGACTGCCGGACCGACTCGGCTTCCTGCGGATCATCCCGATCCTGCCGATCGTCATGCCCGCGGTCGCCAACGTCGTCGGCTGGGCCTTTCTGCTGTCGCCGGGGCCCGGCTATTTGAATCTGGTGCTGAGGAAGTTGCCGTGGTGGAGCGGATCGGATACCGGACCGATCGATGTCTACACCGTTCCGTGGATCATCATTCTCACCGCCTTCGGGCTGACGTCGTTCGTCTACCTTTTCGTCAGCGCGGGCATGCAGAACATCAGCTCGGAACATCTCGAGGCCGCACAGGTGAGCGGGTCGTCCACGCTCGGAGTGTTCTTCCGGGTGGTGCTGCCTTTGCTGCGCCCGTCGTTGATCTACGGCGGCGGAATCGCGTTGCTACTCGGCCTCGGCCAGTTCACCGGTCCACTGCTGCTAGGCCAGAACAGTGGCGTCAAGGTGCTCACCACCGAAATGTATCGGCGAGTCTCCGAATCACCGTCGGACTTCGCCGCGGCCGCTGCGGCCGGTTCGCCACTGGTGATCTTCGGGCTGGTATTGGTACTGATCCAGAAGGCTTTGCTGGGCAACCAGACTCGCTTCGTCACGCACGGCGGCAAGGCATTCGCGCCATCCACCGGCCGCGCCACCTGGGCCGTAGTGACGATCACCGGCTACGCGTTGTTCGCCCTCGTCATCCCTTTGATCGGGTTGATCATCGTGTCCTCGACGCGGTACTGGTCGGGGTCGCTGTCGTGGAACCTGTTCACGCTCAATAATTTCCGAGAGTTGGCCGGTACGGAAGCGATTGTCGAATCGGTGATCACCAGTGTGCTGACATCGCTGGGCGCGGTGGCGATCTGTGTACCCATCGGCTATGTGATGGCCAACCTGTTGGTACGCGGCCGACGCCACAAAATACTGGCGCTCATCGGTGATTTCATCACGGCATTGCCGCTCGGCATCCCGGCGGTGATCTTCGGCGTCGGTTTCTTGCTCACCTATACCGAGCCGCCACTGATCCTGTACGGGACACGAACAGTGATCATCCTCGTCTACGTCGTACTGATGTTGCCCTTCGCGACGCGAATGCAGATGACTGCGATGCTTTCCCTCGGCAACACCTATACCGAGGCGTCCGCAACCAGCGGAGCATCACCATTCGTGACGAACGCGCGGATCATGCTGCCGTTGATGCGTCCCACCATCCTCAGCGCGGTCGCCTTGATGTTCATCCTGCTCACCCACGAATTCGCGGCCTCGCTGCTGGTGCGCGCGTCGACCACTCAGGTGATGGGGACCCTGCTGTTCGATATGTGGCAGAACGGTTCCTACCCGCTGGTCGCGGCGATGGCATTGCTCATGACCGCGGTGACCACGATCGGTGTCGCACTCGCCATGCTGGTCGGCGGCCGCAACGTACTCAGCAAGCTCTGACAGTCGGAGCCCAGCTCCGACTGCGAAAGGACTGCACAGCAATGACTCTCGGTGTTTCGAGGCTCGATGGCAAGGTTGTGTTGGTGACCGGTGCGACAGGGGGGATCGGCGTCGAAATCGTGCGCCGCCTGGCCGAGGAGGGGGCCTCGGTTGTGGTGACCGACGTCGACGTCGACGCGTGCGAGAAGCTGAGTGGCGGCCTGGAACACGGTGCGCGGCATCAGGTTCTCGGATTGGACATCACCCAGGAGTCGCAGTGGCAGCAGGCGATGTCCGCGGTGTCCGAACGCTTCTCGAGTTTGGATGCCGTCGTCAACAACGGTGCCATCGGCAGCCTGGCATCGGTGGTGGACGAAGATCTGAATCGGTACAACCGGGTGATCGAGGTGAGTCAGACCGGCACCTGGCTCGGGATGAAGCATGCGGGCGCACTGATCGAGCGGACCGGCGGCGGATCGATCGTCAATATCTGCTCGATCCTCGGCACCGTCGGCGGCCTTGGCAACAGCGTGGCCTACGCGGCGGCGAAGGGGGCCGTGCGCAGCATGACGAAGAACGCCGCATTGCATTGGGCGACAAAGGGAGTGCGAGTCAACTCGATCCACCCGGGCTTCATCGAAACCCCACAACTCCTCGAACGATACGAGGGCACCGAGCGACACCGGGCGATGGTCGCGAACACACCGATGGGCAGACTCGGTCGCGCCGAAGAGGTCGCCGCCGCCGCCGCATTCCTGGCGGGCGACGACGCGACCTTCATCACCGGCACCGAACTCTATGTCGACGGCGGCTGGACCTGCGCCTGACCGGCGAAGCTGTCGGCGTCGATTAGTGATGCGATCCCTGCGCCGCAGAAAGCCCGTACCTCGATCACATCAGAGGTACGGGCTTTCTGTGTGGGATCGGCTCGTCACGTGCCCTGCGTCCCCGCCCAGCGGACTCTCAGGCGCATCATTTGGCCACCCGGAAGGCCATAACGCCGTCCACATCCTTCGCGGACAACATATTTCGGGCGACCAGGACATCCAGATGCGCCATCGTCTCGCACGTCGCGACCATTTGATTGAAGTCGTCGAGGGTGCTGAACGCGCGGTCGCGCCGCGTCCATGTCAATGCTCGGGCCACTGCCACGCCGGTGCACGGGCCAAGATCGCCGACGACGGTGACGATTTGCTCGAACCGGTGGTCGTGGTGGGCGAGAAGTTCACGAGCGCGTTGCCCGACGCTGCCTCCGGTGGGCCCGTGTGCGGGCAGCATCTTCTGCCCGTCATCGTCGCGTAGCAGCACCAATGACCGGAGGAAGTTATCCAATGGCAGTTCCCACGGGCCCAATTCGAATCCGATCGATGGGGTGATCGTGGGCAGCACGTGGTCTCCGGTGAAGACCAGCCCTTTCTCGCAATCCTGAAAGATCATGTGGCCCTTGGTATGTCCGGGAGTCGCTACCGCACGGAGATCGAGCCCAGGGATGGGCAGTGCGCCGGGGCGCAGCCAGTGATCGGGCTGTTCCCAATCGTCGCGTACGAACGGTTCGGCGATGCCTGCCGCATGAGCTCGTTGTGCGATATCGTCCGCGCCGGCCCGTCGCAGTTCCCGCAGCGAACTGTCGGGGACATTGCTATTCAGCTGGTGGATGGCGTTGAGCCCGCCGGCTTCATCGGCGCCGAGATGAACTCGACAGCCGTGCCGACGGCGCAGTTCGATGGCGAAAGTGTAGTGATCGCGGTGGATATGGGTGACGAAGACATCGTCGATTTCGGCTGCCGACCGGCCGATTCGGGCCAGCGCGTCGGAGAGCTCCTGGTAGGTGTCGGGCCGATGCCATCCGCCGTCGATGAGTACGAGGCCGTCGTCGGTTTCCAGGACGTACACGTTGACCGCACGCAGGCCGTCCTGCGGCATCTGCAGCGGGATGCGGTGGATCCCTTCGGCAATCGGATAACACCCGGGTTCGGCCCATTCGGCGCTCATTCGACCGCCGGGGCGAGCGGCACCATTGTCTTCTCCTCGCCGTACCAGATCATGCGACGCCCCCGCATGGTGCCCACGTTCTCGACAGCGGCCTTCCATTCCGGGCTCGCCAATGCGGCGTCGAGCGCCCCTCGGGATTCGAAACTCAGAATCGACAGACCGTCCCAACCGGACGACTTCTCGTCGAAGGATTCCAGGAGTTCGGTGTGCTGCCAGCGCAGCAGGCCTGGCAGCGGGTAGGTCACCTCCGCGTGTTCACCCCGCCACCATTCGATGAACTGCTCATGGGTCCAATCGCTGGGACGCGATGCGAGGACGATCAGGTTGTACATGCGACTCCTAACTGAATTCTGTTCAGTTTCAGTGAGCGTAGAGATCCCACTGTGTGGGAATTGGGATCTCAGTTACGCACGATCCGTACTGCTGCTTCGGTGACCGACTCGGTGATCTGCGCGAGGGTGACGTCGCCTTTCGGCCGGTACCAGCGCCAGACGCTGATCACCAGGCCGAGGACCATTCGGCCGAGCATGCGTGGATCGCCCGGCGTGAAGACGCCGGCCTCGATTCCGTCCGAGATCAGCCCTGTCCAATTCTGCTCGATCTGTCGCACGAGTTCACGCGACCGCAGGCGTTCGGCCTCTTCCTTGGCCGACTGACGCGGGGCGGCGAGCAAGTCCATATGGTTCTGCAGGATGCGGCGCTGAAGGGCATCGGTCGGCGAGGCGGTCAGCGCCGCGGCGATGGCGGCGCGCAATGCTTGCTCGGGGTCGGCCTGATCAGCGACCGCGGCGTTGAACCTTTCGGCCGAGTCGGCCAGTTCGAGTCGCATGATCGTCAGCAGGCAGTGGGCCTTCGACTCGAAATAGTGGTACAGCGCGGTCTGACCTATACCCACCTCGTCGGCGATCGACGCCCATTTGGTGTGCTCGTAACCGACTTTCCCGAATTGCTTGATGGCGGCGGTGAGGATTCCGCTTCGCTTCGAGCGTGCGCTTTCGCGGCGGACCTCCGAGTCGACGGTCATCAGCTCTTATACCCCCGCGTTCGATGGTGTGGATTCGACATGACTCTACCAAAACTGAGGTGAACTCGGGTCAACTGCGGTGGCCAGCTGTGTCGCTAACCGCGCCGCGTCGGGCCGGGACAACTTGCCGACGGTGTTCTGCGGCAGGTCTTGCACCGTGAACAGGTACTCGGGCCACTTCGACTTGGGAAAGTCCGCCGCCGCAAGCAGATCGGTGACAGTGGCCAATGTCAGCGATTCGCCGTCGGTGACCACCAGTGCTGCCGCTCGTTCGCCGAGCATGGCATCGGGTACCGGGACTACGCACACCTGCACGATGCCCGGCACGTTCGCGATGGCGGATTCGAGTTCGTTGATATCGATATTGCGGCCGCCTCGGATAATGATCTGCTTCTGGCGCCCGGTCACCCGGATCGAGCCATCGATTGCGACCTCGACCAGATCGCCGGTCGGGAGGAAACCGTCCGCGGTGAGCGTCGGCGGAATCGCGACGCCGCCTCGGGCGTAACCGACGAACAGGGACGGGCCCTGTACCTGCGCATCGCCGATCTCGCCGGCGGCCACGACATTCCCCGTGGTGTCGACCGCCCGTACGACGGTACCGCGGAACGGTCGCCCGTCCCGGCCGAGCCTGATGGCGGGCGGGTCGTCGAGTTGTGGTGTGGTGTGTCCGAGACATTCGGACATACCGAAAACCCGCAGGAACGTGGTACCGAGTTTTTCCTCGGCCGCACGCAGTGCGCGTTCGTTCATCGGACCACCGCCGACGGTCATCGCCCGCAGGGCGGCCAACACGCCTTCGGAGCCCTCGGCCACCGACAACTGCAAGGCCATGGTCGGAACCAGCATCGTCCATGCGACGCGGTGTTCCGCCATGGCCGCCAGGGCGGCGGCGGGTTCCCATTTGCCGATCGACACCATCGTGCCGCCGAGATAGGCAGGCAGGTACATGCCGAAACAGAAGGCGGCTACCGAAGACAGTGGCACGAAGGCTCCCACCGCCTCATCCGGCTCCAGTCGAACGGTATCGATGGTGCACTGACAGGCATAGCGGATGGCTTCTTCGGATTGCACAACACATTTGGGACGCCCGGTCGAGCCGGAGGTCATCGCGATGGCGGTGCCCCCGTGCCATCTGTCCACCGAATCGAACGGGCCCGTTCGCGAGCGCAATACGCGCGCATCGAAGGCGGTATCCCGAATCGGGAAGCGATCGTCCCGCACACCCCAGCGCAGCAGCGAGTCAGGTGCCGCGACCACCAGATCCGGGGCGATATCCTCGACAGCCAGTGCGAACTCGGATTCGGTGGCATGCGCGCCGAATACCGCGACGACACCACCACGCAGACCGACCGCCACGGCCGCCGCCACAGTGTGCCAGGTGTTATCGGCCTGGATGAGGACGGTGGGCGGGGCCGGATCGATGGACTCGATCCGCTCGGCCAGCGCTCGGGCCGCTGCCACGATCTTTCCGAGGGTGTGGCGACCGAATTCGTCCACAACTGCCGTCTGCTCCGGCGTGCGCTGTGCCCGCTCGATCAATTCGTGCGCAAGTGTCTTCATCGCCCTACTTCTCTCGCGACGCTCGATATCTGTCTACTCGCTTCGACTCGCTTCGGTGCTCGGCTCGTCAATAGAGGCGGCACGAGTACCGCGCGTCCGGTGACGGTTCCGGCCCGAAGGCGCCGGTAGATGTCGACCGCATCGGTGAGGGGATACGTCGTGGACTCGACGTGGAGTGTCCCGCCGATAGCCATATCGACAACCGCCTCCAGATCCGATCGGGCACCCCAGAACGGTGCGTCCACCTGCCACCCGGCGGCGAGGCCGATGCGTTTGCCCACGGCCAGGCGGCCGCCCGCACTGCCGACGACCGCGAGTCGGCCCCCTGGCGCGAGTGCTCGCGCGGCCGACTCCATCGTGCCGGAGGCGCCGACGAAATCGAGGATCAGGTCGGCGCCGCCGTCGAGTGCCGGAAGCGCCGCGGCGAGATCGGCAAATGCCGCATCGCTGCCCAGCCGCAATGCGGCGGGGAGTGTTTCCGGCCGGTTGTCGATGGCGAGGACACGTCCGGCACCGAAGTGGCGAAGGATCTGAATCGCCAGGTGACCGAGCCCGCCGACACCGATCACGATGCAGATCGCGGATTCGTCGATGACATCGGCGTGCTGGTGCACGGCGTGGTAGGCGGTCGTCCCAGCATCCGCGAGTGGAGCGGCGATGGCGGGTTCGAGATCGCCTGTGCGAACAAGGAATCGGGCCGCGGGCACAACCATGGCCTGTGCCAGACCGCCGTGATAGCCGAGGCCATTGCCGATCGCAGCCAGTCTGCCGTCCGGACGAGGCCGCAGCGTCAGACAGTAGTTCTCCCGTCCACGCGCACAATTGCGGCAGCGGCCACAGCCCCAGATGCCATGGACCACAACGGCTTCACCGAGCCAGGACCGGTCCGCACCGGGACCGGCATCGATCACCGTGCCCGCGACTTCATGGCCGAGAGTGAGCGGCAGCGGATAGTCGAAGCTCGATTCGGCGGCATCCATGACGTGCAGATCGGAGCGACACAGCCCCGCCGCGGTGACCTGTAACAGGATTTCTTCTCCATGCGGCTCCGGAACCGCAACTTCACGCAACTGTGGTTCGGTACCCCATTCGGTCAGTTGGACGGCCAGCATCAGCGAGCCGTCCAGCCGCCGTCGACAATGAGCGTCTGCCCGGTCATATAGGACGACGCGTCGGAGGCGAGAAACAGGACCGCGCCGTCGACTTCACCGGCATTGCCACTACGGCCGAGCATGGTGTTGCGGCGCACCCACCCGGCCGACTTCTCGTTGTCGAACAGGCCATCGGTCATCTCGGTGTCGAACCAGCCCGGCACTACCGCGTTCACCCGGATCCCTTTGCGCCCCCACTGCCCGGCGAGTTCCCTGGTGAGTCCGAGTATCCCGGCCTTGGATGCGGCGTAGCTCGCGCCGCCGATCGGTGCGGTCGAAACCAGCCCGATCACCGAAGAAATATTGATATACGACGCGCGTGCGCCCTCGGGCAGTCGCGTCGCGGCATAGCTGGCGAGGTGAAATCCTGCGACCAGGTTGACCTCGAGGATCGATGCGAACCCGGCTACCGTTTCGTCTTCGGCATGCGGGGGACCGGGCTTGCCCGCGTTGTTGACCAGCACATCGAGCCGTCCGGACTGCTCATAGCAGCGGTCGACCAACATCCGGCGGTCCTCCTCGGATGTCACATCACAACGAACCGGAACGACCCGTGGGTTATCCGCGGCCAGCGCGGCCAACCGGTCGAGCCTGCGGGCCGCCGCGTACACGGTGGCCCCGGCACCGGCGAGAGCGTTCGCGAAGCCCATTCCGAGGCCGGACGAAGCGCCGGTGACGATGGCGACCCGGCCGGACAACCCGAACAGATCGTCCAGTGTCGTTCCGGTGGTACTCATGTCGTTTCGCATGTCAGTACACCGCGGTCCGGCCGCCATCGACCGGGATGATCGCACCGGTGGTGTAACCAGCGGCGGCACTCGCCAAATGGGTGACCAGACCGGCGATTTCCTCCGGCCGCCCCAGCCGGCCCGCGGGCAGGCGATCGATGATCTTCCCGACGAATTCCTCATCCCAGTTCTCGGCCATATCTGTCGCGAATCCGCCCGGCATCACGCAATTGACGCGCACAGTGGGCGCGTATTCCTGAGCGAACGCCATGGTCAATGCGTTGAGCCCGTTCTTGGCCGCCGCGTACATCGCCTCGGGCGGACTCGGCCGGACGGCCCCGATACTCGAGATATTGATGATCGACCCGCCACCGGCGGCGGCCATCCGGGCACCGGCAACCGCCATCAGGCGAAACGGGCCCTTCAGGTTGACCTCGATGGTCTTGTCCCACAACCCTTCCGAGACCGACAGCAGATTGTCGGCCAGCGGTGCGATACCCGCATTGTTCACGACGATATCGAGACCGCCGAAATCGGCGATGATCCGATCCACGGCCGGTTCGATCGAATCCCATTTGCCCACATGCAATTCGAATGGGTGCGCGCTGCCCGGCCCTTCGCCGTCGCCGAGTGCGGCAACGGCCTGCTCGCAGGCGTCGCGTTTGCGGCTGGACACGATAACCGTGCAGCCCGCGTCCCGTAGTCCGCGCGCGATCGCCAGTCCGAGGCCGCGGCTGGCGCCGGTGACCAAGGCGACCTTTCCGGTCAATTCCGTTGTGCTCATTTGTGCTTCTTCAATTCGAGGCGGGCGATGGTGCGCAGGTGTACTTCGTTGGGACCGTCGGCGATCTGCAGCGCCCGGGTGATGGCGTACAGGCGGGCCAGGACGGTGTCGTCACTGACGCCGGCCGCACCGTAGGTCTGCACCGCGCGGTCGACGACGGTGTGCGCCACCTCCATCGCCGAAACCTTGATGGCGGCGACTTCCGATCGAGCGGCGGCGTTGCCGTAGTTGTCGATGAGCCAGGCCGACTTCAGGACGAGCAGGCGGATCTGGTCGATCTCGATGCGGCTGCGGGCAATCCACTCGCGTACGACCCCGCGATCGGCCAGTGGACCGCCGAATGCGATGCGCTCCAGGGAGCGTTGGCACATCATGTCGAGCGCCCGCTCGGCCATGCCGATGGCGCGCATCGCGTAGTGCATCCGGCCCGGTCCCAACCGGCCCTGGGCGATGGCGAATCCGTCACCTTCGGCGCCGAGCATATTCTCGGCCGGGACGCGGACATCGGTGAACTGGACTTCGCCGTGGCCGAGCCGGTCATGGAAGCCGAACATCGGAAGATCGCGCAGCACTTCGATTCCGGGGGTGTCACGGGGGACCAGAATCATGCTCTGCTGGCGATATGTGGGTGCCTGCGGATCCGATTTGCCCATGAAGATGATGAGTTTGCAGTCCGGGTCGAGAATGCCGGAGGTGTACCACTTGCGGCCGTTGAGGACGTACTCGTCGCCGTCACGGACGATGGTAGAGGTGATGTTGGTGGCGTCGGAGCTGGCCACCGCGGGTTCGGTCATCGCGAATGCGGAGCGAATAGTGCAGTCCAACAATGGTTTCAGCCAAAGCTGGCGCTGTTTCTCGGTCCCGTACATGGCCAGAATTTCCATATTGCCGGTGTCGGGAGCCGAGCAGTTGATGGCTTCGTTGCCGATGATGGATCGACCGACTACCTCGGCCAATGGCGCGTACTCCAGATTGGTGAGTCCGGCGCCGAGCCCGTCGTGGGTCATGAACAGATTCCACAGACCTGATTCGCGGGCCTTGACCTGCATATCTCGCATGACCTGCGGCTGCTCATGGGGGTTCTCGTTCGCCGCTATCTGGGCGTCGAACACCTGCTCCGCCGGATAGATGTACTCGTCCATGAAGGATTCGAGTTTGCCGAGCAGATCCTGCGTGCGGGGGGAATAGGAGAAATCCACGGTGCGGCTCCTGAACTGGTGCGGTCGATATCAACCGGCGAGTAGCGCGGTTCCGGTCTCGATCAGGCGGTTGATGGTGGCCGGCAGCTTTTCCTGGTCGGGGTCGTAGTGCCGACCTTCGCGATGGCGGCGCAGGTTGTGGCCCATGATCGCCGCCATCTTCAGGCGCCCCAGCGCGTTGAACCACGTCATATCGGTGAGCGCGGGCCCGTCGCCGACGTAGAGGTCGATCAACTCTCGCGCCGAAGGCAGCCCGGGCACGTCCCGGCCGACGCCGGGAAAGTTGCTTCCGTCGGCGAAGACGAGGAACCAGCCCAATTCGACCCGAGGGTCACCGGCGCTCCAGATCTCCCAATCGATCAACGCGACCGGTTCGACGCCGTCGGAGATGATGTTTCCGAGGCGGTAATCACCATGTACCAGTGTCGGTGCGGTCGGTTCGGGGGTAGTCCGGCCGAGCAGTTCGAGCAGTCGGTCGCCACCGGCGACGAGGTCGGGCGGGACCGCGCCGAGGGTGCGTGCCCAGCGGGCGAGCTCGTCGCCTGGCGTGAGTGGTGCTTGCACACCGGGCACGGTGTCCGGATCTATCGCGTGCAGGCGCGGCAGAATTTCCGCGGCGCGCCGCATGCGGGCCGCGGCCAAGCCGGGTTCGACGGCCGGATCGTCCAGTACCGGTTCCAATGCTTGCCCGGCTACGAATTCCATGGCGAACCAGGCGGGTTCGACGTCGTCGATCGCAACGACTACTGGTACGGGAACAGGCGTGTGCGCCAAGGCCTGCATGATCCGGGCCTGCCGCAGCATGTCGTGTCGGCCGATGGCCTGCTGTCCTTCGGGAACTGCCTTGACCACGAAGTCGCCGCCGGTCGTTCGGACCCGGTACGTCAAGCCGGAATGTCCACCGAGCAGCGGCTCGAACGCGGTGACCAGGACGTCGAGGTCCGCCTGCAACCAGGTACGGACGCGTTGTTCGAGGGTGCCGTGCCCACCCGTCGCCCGACCCCCCGCGGAATCGCTACCTGAACTCATGGGCGTGGCTCCCTCGGTAGTCCGAGAACTCGCTCGGCGATGATGTTGTGCTGAATCTCGTCGGTTCCCCCGGCGATCCGATAGCCGGGCGCGCCGAGAATGTGCTCGGCCCACGCGAAGGTTCCCCAGCGACCGGAGTCCACGGTGAGGTCTTGCCCGAGTAGCAGGCGCACCACCTCGGACGTGCGAGCCATTGTGTCGGTGGCCAGTAGTTTCCCGATCGAGGCCTCAGGTCCCGGATCCTTGCCCGCGACGACGGCGCCCGCCACCCGCATATTGCCGATTCGCTGTAGATAGCTGCGTATCACGAGGTCGGCGACCTTATCGCGTTCGATCTCGGTCAGCTCCCGTCCGAGATGCTGGGCCAGCGCCACCGCCTGATCCGCGTTCGCCAGACCGAGGTTGCCGCCGTCGAGGCGTTCGGCGGCCAATACGGTGAGCGCTACCGGCCAGCCCTGGCCCACCGGTCCGAGCCGGTAGCTGTCGTCGAGTCGGACACCATCGAGGAAGACCTCGTTGAACGAGCTGCCACCGGTCATCTGCCGGATCGGGCGAACGGTCAACCCGGGTGTGGTCATCGGCACCAGGAAGACGGTGAGCCCGGCGTGTTTCGCTGCCGCGGTATCGGTTCGGCACACGGCGACGCCGATATCGGACACCCGCGCGCCCGAGGTCCAGACCTTGTGGCCGTCGAGCGTCCACGTGCCATCGGTGGATCGGACGGCGCGCGTCCGTACCGCGGCCAGATCGGAACCGGCCTCGGTCTCCGAGAACAATTGGCAGGCAATGATATCCGTGCGCAGCATGGCCCGGACATAGCGTGACCGCTGTTCGTCGGTGCCCCACTGCTCGATAGTGGGAGCGACCAGTTGTTGTGTCACCGAGAACATCTCGGTGCGTCGTGGCACATCGAAATCCGCTTCGGCGCGCCGGAAAGCAAGGACGTACGACAGCGGCAGACCGCGGCCGCCATAGGTCTCGGGCCAGTTCAGTGCGCCCCAGCCCGCGTCGAATTTGGCGCGCTCGTACTCGCGGATCCGGTCGGTATGCGCGCGTTCCTCCTCGGCGTTCCAACTCTCGAAAACGGCTACCGAATCCGAACCCGAACCCCAGACCGATTCCGCCCGGGGAGCTGCCACACCGCCCAACCAGGCGAGGGCCTCATCGGTGAAGCGGACGAGGTCGGGAAGTGTCTGTGTGGTCACTGATTCACCTCGAAAAGTGTTGTCATGTCACACCGAAAGCACGGTGCAGGCGCTGATTCCGGGCGCCCCGTACACGTGCGTGAAGCCGACCTGCGGCGCTCCGGGTACCTGCCGATCCCCGGCTTCGCCACGCAATTGGGTGACTATCTCGTGCACCTGGCGCAGACCGGATGCGCCGATGGGTTCGCCGTTGGCGATGCAGCCACCGTCGGTATTGACCGGCAGCCGCCCGCCGATCTCGGTGTCGCCTGCCGCGATCATCGACTCCTGTTCGCCGTGCTCGCAGAAGCCGCATTCGGCCATATGCATGATCTCGGCGCCGCTCTCGGTGTCCTGCAATTGCGCGATGTCGACATCGGCGGGGGAGATGCCGGCCTGTTCGAAGGCGGCCGCGGCCGCGTCGGCGCTCACACTGGTCGGTTCACCCCCGCCTTGGACGGCCGGGCTGAATACTTCGAAAGAGCCGAATCGGCGGGTGCGGTGGCTGATCGCGCGCAACCGGACCGGGCGACCGCCGAGTCGCCGGATGGCGGCCTCGGTGGCGACGATGACGGCGGCCCCGCCCTCGCCCGGAGAGCAGAACATGTATCGCGTCAACGGGTCGTTCACCATATCGGCGGCGGCGATCTCGTCGGCCGAGATCGCTTCACGTCGCCAGGCATTCGGGTTCAGGCTGCCGTTTCGATACGCCTTTTCGGCAATCTTCGCCAAGGTCGTGCCGGAAATCCCGTATTCGCGCATATATCGGCCGATCTTGGCGCCGAAGAACTGCGTGGTGACCATGAGCCCGGCCGAACCGTATCCCTCGGGCAGTCCCCATTCGGCGGGTGTCGGATCGAAGGCTCCGCGCGGGTGTTTATCGAATCCGACCGCCAGCGCGATTTCGGCGGTTCCGGAACGGACCGCATTGACCGCCGAGAACAGTGCGCTGCCACCGGTGGCGCAGCCATTCTTCACGTTGCTGAAAGGTATTCCGGTGAAACCGAGTTCGGCGACGAGGGTGTCGGCGAGTCCCGAACCGTCGCTACCGCCGAAGGCGACCTCGATATCGGGCCAGGTCACCCCGGCATCGTCGAGCGCGGCGGCGATCGCGCTGATCGCCATCTGACGGCCGGTGATGCCGGGCTGCCTGCCGAACTTCGACAGCCCGGCTCCGATGATCGAAACTGTTTGTGTCACTGCGCTTCTCTTTGCTGTGCAACGACCGCGAACCGGGGCACCGGTGCGGTACCGACGAGGTGCACCGGTGCCCGGTCCAACTCGGTGAAGTCCTCGCATTCCAGGATTGCTTGAATGCGAATACCTTCCGGAAGTTCGACATAGCCCACCGCGAATGGGGAAAAGCCGTCGGCAGGAGGGATATACGGTGGTGACTTCGGCGGGAACCGTTGCACGGTGTAGGCCCACACCACGCCCCGCGTGCTCAACTCCATTGCGATGGCCGTCGGCTGGACGCATCGTGCGCACATGGTCGTTGCCGGATATGCGACCGTGTCACAGACCGTGCACCGGCTGCCTTCCAGCACCGACGTTGCGTGCTCGCCCATGTCGATCTCCTCTTCGAGTCGTACGCCAGCGGCGTCGTTCAGCGACCGACCCATTTCGGTTCGCGCTTCTCGAGGAATGCGTTCACGCCCTCGCGTGCGTCCTCGGACTGCAGGGCATTGCCCACCGCGAGATGCTCCATCACCATGAGCGATTGGATGTCCGCATCCAGACCGCGGTCGATGGTCATCTTCGTGAGCTTCATGGTGAACGGGCTCTTGTCGACGATCGGTGCGATGAACTCGGCGACCAAGTCGTCGAGTTCGGCCGCGGGCGCGGAAGCGTTGATCAGATCGAAGTCGACGGCTTGCTTGCCGGACAACAGCTTTCCGGTCAACATCAGTTCCTTGGTCTTGCGGATACCGATCATGCGGGGCAACCGGTAGATCGGACCCGCGCCACCGAAAAGCGCACGACGAATGTGGAAGTCGCCGATCAGCGCGTCCTCGGATGCGACAGCGAAGTCGCAGGAGATCATCAGCTCGAATCCGCCGGCGGTCACGTGACCCTCCAGGACCGCCAGGGATGGCGTGTTCATCGAGTACAGGCGGTCGCACACCTTGGCCGAGAGCACCGCGACATCCATCGCGTTGGTGCTGCCGACATAGTTGGCGAGCAGTTCGTCCAGGTCGAAGCCCGAACAGAACGTATTGCCGCGGCCGCGTAGCACGAGGATCTTGAGCTCCGGGTCCTTATCGACCTCGACGATGATTTCGTCGAGTCGGTGCAGAAGTTCGACTGTGACGGCGTTCTTCTTGTGCGGGCGGTTGAGCCACACGCGTGCGACGTCACCGTCCTTCTCCAACACGATGTGGTCGGTGTCCACCATCTCGAACCTCTTCCTTGAACTTGAACTGGATTCAATTCAGTTTTACCTAGCCAACCGCTCCGCGTCAACAGCAACGCTGGCGCCGTCGGCTGATTCAGATTCCGATCAGGGTGGCGATTCGCGCTCTGTGCGTACGTGAATCACCCTGTAGCGCTTCGTTTCCCATTGCCCTGCGGAAGTAGGAGTGGGTGGAGTGTTCCCAGGTGAAACCGACGCCACCGTGCAACTGGATCGCTTCTGCCGCCGCGTGCACCGCCGCATCGGTGCATACGGCGCCGGCGACCGCCACGGCCAACGAGGCCGATCCCGGGTCCTGCGCATAAATAGCCGCCGCATACCGGGAGGCCGATCGAGCGCGTTCGAGAGTGACCAGCAGATCGGCAAGCCGATGCTTGACGGCCTGGAACGAGCCGATGGGACGTCCGAACTGGTGTCGGGTCTGCACGTACTCCACGGTCATTTCGAGCAGGCGGTCGACAATGCCGGTGTTCTCACATGCCAGCGCCAGCGTTGCCAACTCGCCCAGCCGCGCGCCGGTCGCCTCGGCGGCATCGACGTCGGTGAGCGCGATCGCTGGACATCGATCGAAGGTGAGATCGGCTCGACGGCGCGTGGGGTCGAGTACGCGACGCTCGGTTCGGACGAGCGATGCGCCCGGTTGGGTAGCGAACAGGCGGCGTCCGTCCGGGCATTGCGCCGAAACAACGGCCACATCGGCGCTTCCGCCGCTCATCAGGTGGGTAGCCGTGCCGTGCAATAGCCACCCGGTCGGCGTCGACTCCGCATGTACGTGATCGGTGGTGGCGGACAAGGCGCTGACCGTCGCCAGCAGGCTTCCGTCGAGAACTCCGGCGAGCAGGTCCGCGTCCTGGATGGTGTCCGCCGAGAGCAATGCGTGGACGCCGAGGACTGCCGAGGTGTACACCGGCTCGCATGCGAGCGCGCGCCCACATTCCTCGAGCACGATCCCCATCTCGACCATCCCGTAGCCGAGACCGCCGCGGCCTTCGGGGACTGCCAGCGTGGTCACCGACATTTCGTCGACCAGTGTTTTCCACAGCTGCGGTGAATAGCCGAGTTCGGTGGAAGCAACCGTTCGCACCTGCTCGATTCCGCTGTGTTTGGCGAGTAGGCCACGGATGGCCGCGCGCAGCTCCGACTGCTCCGGTCCGGGTGTCAACGCAGGTGGATCCGTGCGGGGCCATGGCAGTTCTAGCGCGGATTCGAACATCTAACCTACCTAAATTGAGTTCAGTTTGATAGGTCGAGCGTATCGCGCCGCAGCCTGGACAAGAAGGGAGATACTGAACTAAGTTCATTTTATGAATTTGGCCATTGAGGGCTACTACGCCACCTTGGACACCGGGCGGCTGGACGACGCGGTGGCGCTACTCGCCGAAGACGTCCAGTTCGCGTTGCTGCTGCCCGCTGGAGTGAACCTCGGACACGGTCGCGCGGCCATGCTCGAGTACCTCGAGGACCGGCCGAAGGTGAACCGGAAGCACCGGCTGTTGCGGGTGGCCGCCGACAATGGTGTGGAGTTCGCGCACGGCGCGGTCACCGAGAACGACGTGACGACGACCGGTTACTTCGTCGGCGCGATGCATATCGATGCCGATGGGCTGATCGATCGTTACCAGGTAGCGTTCAGCACCGAATTCGCACTGATACCAACAGATTTCGATGTCGATAGCGAGTTCGGACGATGATTGAAACGCCACCAGTGCTGGCCAGGTGGTTCGAATACATGGATTCGAACGAACCCGATCGCGTGCTGGGCATGATCTCGGGCGACTTCGCGATGTCGGTGCAGTTCTCCAAAGGTACCGGGCAGTCCGCCGAATTCGTGGGAGACCGCGAGGGATTGGTCGGCTACTTGGCGCAGCGCGAGAAGAGCACGCTGGTCCATCACATCGACACCGGTGCGGTCGTGGGTGATTACGAGTTGGTACTCGGCCGGACAACCCGCGACGGGGCTTTCGAAGCTTCCTTCAACGCCACCGCACAGCTCGATGCCGACGGCAAGGTGCGACGCCTTCTCATCGCTCGAACCCCCGAACTGTCCTTTGCGCACTGAGTTCGTTCCGGAACGCCTACGAGAGGAAGTTCTCTACAGGAGACGCCGGCTGCCGGGCAGCTCAGTTGGCGGAGGCGAAGCCCCAGCCGACAGAGGGGAAGCCCTAGCCGATGAACTGGCCGATGATCGCACCGACCGCACAGCCGATAATGGCACCCACCAGGAAGAACCAGATCCCGATGAGAATGCCGATGACGCAACCGATCACCTCGCCGAGCTCGACGACGGCGAAGGATCCCTGTGCTTGGTGCAGCCCGGGTGCGGGGGCCGACGCCGGGGTGAGCGTCAATTCCGTGCCGGTGTTGTCCAGCGTCGGCGTGAGGTTGAACGTCTGGCCGGTCTGGGCCTGCAACGTCGTCGGAATGGTGCCGACGACGGTGCCGTTGGCCGCAGTCACGGTGACCGCGTCGGGGCCGAGCGTGAATCTGCCGGCGACCAGCCGGACCAGCGCGCTGGTGTGATCGGCGGCGAGGGTGGTGGTGTAGGCGACGGGGCCGGCATTCACGCCGACGGTGACGTCCGAGGCCATCCGGGCCTGACCGTTGGCCATGACGGTGGTTGTGCCGGTGGCCGCGATGGCCAGGATCGCAGTCGCCAGGAGCTTCTTTATCTTCACCACACTTCCATTCGTTCATTTTCGGATGTTCCCAGGCGAACGACGCTGAATAGGATCGGTCCCGCTACCTTCTCGCATCGGACATTATCGCAAGTCAGAGCAAATACTTGGCCGATACACCGCTTGATAGCGATTTCATCGCAATCATTCTTCGGGCCGCGGTGCCCGTTGAGCCGAGCGTGGAAATGCCCCCATGTCGCCCCCACCGCCGTTATTTGGGGTACCGGTAAGAAGGGTGACGCGTCCGTAGCTGCTTTTCCCCTGGACGCGCCCACGCCGAAGTCTAGTTTCGGGTCCGGGCTGGGGGGTGTGCGGACGAGGTGTGTCCGTAGTTCGCCGGTACCCCAAATGGACGCCTGGTTCCTGCTGTCGGCTGTTTGGCCGACTGTGGAATGCGGGGAGATCTTCGGTACTTCAGAGCTCATCGAGAAATCAAAAAGGGGTCCGAGGAACATGTTTGAGAAATCCGGCGCTTAGACCGTGTCTTACGTGGTTACACCTGGAACGTCGATGTCGCAGGCCAGATCGGCTGGCTCGAGGAATGCCGTGCAGGCACGCTGCATATTGGAGCGCGTTCAGTCCGCGGGGGCGGCGTCTTCGATGTCGGCCTTGGTGATCGAGCGGACGACGGGGCGCAGAATCTCGACTACCCGGTCCGGGTCGGCCTCGGCGAGGTGATCGAGCTTGACGAGATGGCGGCACAGGACGATGCCGATCAGCGCGGCGCTGACCACCTCTGCGCGCAGATCGGCTTCCTCACCAGGTATGGCGTCGCTGATCTGATCCTTATAGATACGCGAGGAGGTGCGGATCTCCTCGGCGGCCTCGGGGTGGGTGAGCATCGACCGCAGCATGGCCAGCGAGGTAACCGGTTCCTCGATCAGTGAGTCGTGCAGTCTGTCGAGCAACTGCTCGGCGACATCCGCAGCGCTGCCCCCGGCGAGCAGTGCCGTTCCGGACCCGATAGCGCTCAGGAACAGCCGCTGTTTGCTGCCGAAATAATGGATGACGAGTCCGGGATCCACGCCCGCGGCGGTGGCGACCGCGCGGATGGTGGTGCGGTCGTAGCCGGATTCGGCGAACAACGTGCGGGCGTGGGCGAGGATCCGCGCCTCGGTATTGCGTCGCTGCTCGGCCCGCGAAGTGGGCGCTGGGGGGTTGCTCACGCGGGTCATTCTACGGGCGTTGACCAAAGCGGCCTATTCGTTCTACGCTCGTTGAATCATTGATACAACGTACGTTGAATGAAAGGTGGCTGACATGAGCCGGCCAGGTGTTGAGAGCCCGCTACAGGTCTTGGAACAGCGAAACAAGGCGATCCTCGCCAACGACATGCACGCGTTCGTGGACTTGTTCGCGGAGGACGGCGTGATCGAGATGCCGTTCACTGCAGGCGAATTGCCTGCCCAGCTGGCAGGCAAGGAGGCAATTCGGGCATACGCGATCGACGCCGACCGCGGTGGGTTCCGTCTCGACGAACTGCGTGTACACCAGACCCACCAGACCGCCGATCCGGAGGTCGTGATCGTCGAACTGACCTCCGTCGGACGCGTCACGTCGACCGACCAGCCGTTCAAGGTGCCCTGTATTCAGGTCTTCCGGATCCGCGACGGGAAAATCGTGTTGTTTCGTGACTATGTCGGCCACGCGTTCCTACCGGACCTAAGCTGAGCCTCAATCCAAGCGGACTTCGGGTAGCGCTCTGGGCACATCCCGCCGCCTCGAGCGCATCCTGGTCGAACTGTTCGGGCCTATGATCGTGCCTCGCGTTGTGTAACGAGATGGGTTGCACTGGTTGATGTTTGAGCGTGGCTGATGTGTTGTCGGTCCGGCTGGTGCCGGACGAGTTGTGGGAGATCGTGGAGTCGTTGTTGCCGGAGTTCACCGCTCGCCGCCAAGGTGGCGGTACAGCCCCGGTCGGGCAGCGGGCGGTCTTCACGGCAGTGGTGTACGTGCTGACCAGCGGTTGTGCGTGGCGGATGCTGCCGGATCAGTTCGGGGTGAGTGTGCCCACGGCCCATCGCCGGTTCACCATCTGGATCGGGCGGGGGTGTGGCGGCGGTTGCATCGGGCAATGTTGGACGAGCTGCGCAGCCAAGGCTTGATCGACTGGTCGCGGGCGGTAATCGACGCGGCGTCGGTACGAGCCAAAAAAGGGGCGACATGACCGGGCCGAGCCCAGTCGATCGCGGCAAGGCCGGCTCGAAGCTGCACGTGGTGTCCGACAGTGCCGGAATCCCTCTGGCCGTAGGTATTTCGGCCGCCAACACCAACGACGCGGAGCGATGTTTCCGGCTCCCGGATACGACCCTGTCCGCGCGCCGAAGGCGCGCGGACAGGGTCGAAATCCTTTCAGTGGATCGGGGCTCAGCTTCGAGTGATGGTGTTGGTGTCCAGGGTGATCGCGCCGTTGAGGGCAAGGATGTCCCCGTTTGCGGTGGTGCCGCCTGTCACCGTGACCGAGGTGAAGGCCAGGATGTTTCCGGCGAAGTTGGTGTTGGTGCCCAGTGTGGCCGAGCTACCGACTTGCCAGAACACGTTGTTCGGGGTGGCGCCGTTGATGAGGTTCACGACGCTGCCCGCCCCGGTGATCAGTGTCGAGCCGGCCTGGAAGATGAACACCGCGTTCGGATTGCCTTGCCCGTCGAGGGTGACGGTGCCGTTGAGGCCGATCCCGGCAACTGCGTGGTACACCCCGGAGGTCAGGGTTTGTCCCGCGAGATCGGTGGTCACTAGAGCGGTGGGCGTCCGGCCCGCCGCGTCGGTGTAGGCGATCTGTAAATCGGTGTGTGCCTGCGCCGCGACCAGGTCCCCGGCATGGATCGCTCCGCTGGTCACCGTTCCCGGCGGGAATCCGGTCACTGCGGTGCCAGGGCTGACACCCAGGTTACCGGTGATGGCCGTGGCTCCGGTGTTGGTGACTGTCGTGGCGCCCAGTACCGCGAACGTCGAGGCTGTGCCCAAATTGACCGGCAACAGACCCGAAACATAGGTGTAGGCGACACCGTTGCTGGTTCCACCGGGGGTGGTGACGGTAACCTGCACCGTCCCAGCCACATGGGGCGGGGTCAGCACGGTGATCTGGGTGTCGGAGTTGACCGCGAACAGGATCGCCGGTGTCCCACCGAAACTCACTGCGGTCGCACCGGTCAAGCCCGTCCCGGTCAGCACTGCCACTGTCCCACCGCTTGGCGGACCCGTGTTCGGGACGATGGCGATGAGGGTGGGCACCGCGATATAGGTGAACGCGACACCGTTGCTGGTCCCGCCGGGGGTGGTGACGGTAACCTGCACCGTCCCAGCCACATGGGGCGGGGTGAGCACGGTGATCTGAGTGTCGGAGTTGACCGCGAACAGGATCGCCGGTGTCCCACCGAAACTCACCGCGGTCGCACCGGTCAAGCCCGTCCCGGTCAGCACTGCCACTGTCCCACCGCTTGGCGGACCTGAGGTCGGAGCGATGCTGGTGAGGGTGGGCACCGCGATATAGGTGAACGCGACACCGTTGCTGGTCCCGCCGGGGGTGGTGACGGTAACCTGCACCGTCCCAGCCACATGGGGCGGGGTGAGCACGGTGATCTGAGTGTCGGAGTTGACGGTGAACAGGGGCGCCGGTGTCCCACCGAAACTCACTGCGGTCGCACCGGTCAAGCCCGTCCCGGTCAGCACTGCCACTGTCCCACCGCTTGGCGGACCTGAGGTCGGAGCGATGCTGGTGAGGGTGGGCACCGCGATATAGGTGAACGCGACACCGTTGCTGGTCCCGCCGGGGGTGGTGACGGTAACCGCCACTGTCCCAGCTGAATGGGCTGGGGTCATCGCCGTGATCTGCGTCGAGGAGTTGACCGTGAACGAGGTTGCCGGTGTCCCACCGAAACTCACTGCGGTGGCTCCGGTCAAGTTCGTCCCGGTGAGCACGACCGTCGTTCCGCCGGCCGCCGACCCCGAAGCCGGACTGATGCTGGTCAAGGTAGGAGCAGGCACGCCATAGGTGTAGGGCAGTGGGTTGCTCGTGCCGTCCAGCAGTACCTGTACGGTGACGTTCACCGTGCCGGTTCCAGGCGGCGCGATGGCCGTGAGCTGGGTATCGGAGTCGATGGTGAATGTCGTTGCCGTCGTGCCGAACCGGACACCCACGGGACCGACATTGCTGAATCCGGAGCCGGTGATGACAACAGAGTTGAAACCCGCTGGAGGGCCGAAAGAGGGTGTCAGCGAGGTGATGACAGGTGCCATTTTTTTGCTTTCTATCAGTGAACGTGAAAAGGGTTCTCCCACAGCAGCACGGGCCTGGCCGTTTGTTTCGCCGCCTATACTCAGTAACCCTCCAGTTGCGACACTTTGGCAATAAATCCCCGGTCCACCTTCGTCCAGTCGTTGTCCGTTTCTCGTGTTCTGCCGGTAGCCATTGGGAAACTGGACGCCAGGGGTGAACTTGTGGCCAGGCTTCGATAGGTGTCACCGTCCATTTCGGATGCCTGGGCTTTGTTCACGAATTCCGTTGCTGGTTGTTCGCGAATTCTGGTGTCATTGTTCGCGGCTTCCGTTGCTGGTTGTTCGCGAATTCTGGTGTCATTGTTCGCGAATCGCGTTGCTGGTTGTTCGCGTATTTAGGCATCGGTTGGGCTGGGTGATTCCCGATCCCGGTCGCGAAAATTGACCATCGCCTGAGTTGATATGTCGGATTGGCGTGTCGTGCTGTGCGGGGTCGGCGGTGGGTTACTCAGGCGTGGGCGAGTATGTAGGAGTCGGTGATGGCGGCGTCCGCGGCCGGACAGAGCCGCAGTCCTGTAATGACGAGGGCGATCTCGGCCATGGTGAAGGCGCAAGACTCTGCCGAGCACAGGGTGGGCGATGTGTGGTCCAGCGTCCTGTCCCTGCTTGGTGGTCGGCGCGAGGTCTGAGCGAGGACCTGCCACCACAACGGTGTCGAAATTCGCGATCACAAAAATCCCGAAGTGATGTCGAGATTCACGACCGACTGCTGCCCAGATTCGCGATCAAGAACCAGCTGCCGTAAGAACCGTGTCATCTGGCACATGAAGCACAACTGCCTGGTAACCGGTGGTGGCGGGTGTGGTTTGTCGCGTGATGAGGGGGGCTTGACAAGAATGAGCCGACCGATCGGGCGATCATCGAACACGACGGCAAGGGGGTCGAGGAGCAGCAGCGCGGAATCAGGCGGTAGCGCGAACCGACCTGACCTTTGCTATTGGGCAGCCTCGGCGTGGAGCCGGTACCGCGGATAGTTTCCAGAATCGACCAGCCGGGCCCGCAGGCTACGGCGAGCGGCCATGCTGAAGCCTGTGCCGACGTTGCCGATATAGGTGAGCCGACCGTCGTTGTCGTGCGCGGCCAGGACCAGGGACCCGAACGTCGGCGCCATCGTCCCGTCTACGTCGGAGTCTGGCCTACTGCGATCTCACCGGGCCGGGGTCAGCGGAATCTCTGGATTGGTACCGGCCCGCCACCGCGCCAGCGTCGGCCGGCCAATCGCAGTACTTCCCATTCTGGTTCCAGTTCAGGCCGGTCGGACACGTGTGCACGGTCGCAACGTTGTTCGAGCATTCGACGTACTTCGTCACGTCTCCGGGATAGGGGAAGAGCCCGTCGGGCTCGGGACAGTTGAAGGCGGCGATGTCGAGTACGGTGTCCTCCGCGAGAGCAGACGACGCGGCAACGAGCGTGAGGGTGGAACCGAGCAGCAGCCCGGCTGCTGGCAAAGCAAGAACACAGGCGAATCGCACGGTCGTCTCCTTCGGGTGATGTGGGTCGAGCGGGCCGTACCAGTGGGCGCACTGACCTCGTTACACGCCGGCATCATCGGAATCGAGATTGCCGCACCACCTCCCATGAGTGTCCTTGACGCCGGTAAGTTTTCTGGCCGTTTCGACGAGTCTTCTTGGGGTAGTGGGGGTTCCGGTAGTAATCCCGAAATCCAACGATACGGAACATGGTCTCCATCGATCGCCGACCTCCTGCGGCGGACGATCGTAGCGAGCCCGGGCATCTGGAAGGCGACCTGGTATCCGGAACCAGGCCATCAGGGGTGGTTGGCATGATGGCCGGCATGGCTACCACAGGACTTCCCGAACTCGATGTCGCCCGGATCGTGAAGTACTGCGCCAGTAGAGTTCCCGAACAATATCGCCACGAGATTCGGGTCGAATGCGACGTCTCGCCGCGCCATGTCACGCTCTGCGAATGCCGACCACCATGGCACGAGGACTTCGGCCCGGAATGGACACGATTCCCGATCGCCCGCCTGCACTACACGAAGAAAACCGGGTTGTGGACGTTGTATTGGCGGGACCGACACCTCAAATTTCACCGCTACCGGTTCTTGGAGCCGAGCCCTCACGTTCAGGACCTGCTCGATCACATCGACAACAGTGGCGACCCGATCTTCTGGGGTTGATCAGTTATCGTCGGTGACGCGTTGACCTGTTGAGTCCAAGATCGTTTGGTTTCCTCGGCTCTGTCACTCTGTCGTGTGAGAAGGTGGGGTTTCACTCGTGAATTGGGTTCTGCCGATAACGGTTACGCGTGCCGAAGGAATCCGGATGGAAGAGGGCTTGGTGGAAGCAGCGTTCGATGTGGCTGGGCTGGTGGGGCATCGCTATCGCGTGGCCGACTACTACGAGGTAGGGCGAGAGAAGATACGCGAGTACGCGCGAGCAGTACAAGATTTCCACCCGGTGCACTGGAGCGAAGCTGCTGCCGGTGAGCTCGGGTACGCCGGGTTGGTCGCGCCCACTACGTTCATCTCGACCGCCGCGATGCTCGCCAACCGCAGGCTCTTGGAAACCGTCATGACCGGCTACGACATGTTCGTGCAGACCGATCAGGTCTTCGAAATGTACAAGCCGGTGCTCACCGGCGACCGGTTGGTCAGCGATGTCGAGCTCTCCTCGGTGCGCCGCATCGCGGGCAAGGATCTGCTCACCATCACCAACACCTTCACCGGCCAGAACGGTGACGTCGTGCAGGTGATGCACACCACCGTCGTCGGCATCACCGGTGAGGACGTCGACGCCGGCATCAGCGACACGATCGAACGCGTGATCATGAGCGGACTCGACACGACCGCCCGAACCGCAGTCGCGCCCGCGCCCGCGGACGCGGATGGGCTGCTGGGCTCGGATCCGGATGCGACGACCGCTGTACGTACCTCCCCGGTCTCGCGCACACGTGTCCCGCGCACCGCACTCCGATTCGAGGACGTCACCGTCGGTGACGAGCTTCCTGCTCGCACCGTGCACCTGACACGCGGGGATCTGGTGAATTATGCCGGGGTCTCCGGGGATGCGAACCCTATCCACTGGCACGACGAGGTCGCGGCACTCGCGGACCTTCCGGACGTGATCGCCCACGGCATGCTCACCATGGGCCTAGGCGCGGGATTCGTCACCGATTGGCTCGGCGACCCGGGCGCGGTGATCAGATACGGGGTCCGGCTGTCGAACTACACGGTCATCGAAGCCGCCTCCGCTGGAAGCGTTGAGTTCACTGGGCGCATCAAGTCGGTCGACTCCGAAACCAGGACCGCTGTTGTCGTCATAGTCGCGAAGTCCGCCGGACGCAAGGTTTTCGGCCTCGCCACTGCGGATGTTCGCCTCACATAACCTCCGCCGCAATAGGTCCGGTGCTCAGAACAGGGTGTCGCGGACTCGTAGAGGCCGGTAGCCGGTGGGGCACAGCTGGGCGAGATCGGCGTCGATGTCGACTTCGATGGCGCCGAAGAAGACCAACCAGCTCGAACAGCGAAACATCGACCTGCAGCAACAACTCGACGAACGCGACGACGATCTTGCCGCCGCTCGTGCCACCAACCGCGAACTCATGACCCGGCTCAACACATCAACCCAGCCCCGATAACAGGTTCGAGCCCGCCCCTGTCGACTCGTGGCAACCGCCCCGAAGGAGGGCCGACCGTAATCAGTGTTACCGATCGTGTTCGCGTGCTCTTTTGCGGAGTGAGCGTGAGTGAGTTCATAGAGCACACGCCACATTCGCAAGTAGGTTCTTGAATATGGATAACGACGGACCCAGCCGTACAGCGCTCATCACCGCGTACGCCCGCGCCTATCACCAGATCGCTGACCGACCACAGATCTTCACCGACCCCCTGGCGGCACGTCTGCTCGGCGTCACCGCAGAGGAACTGGCCGAATTGGGCACGCCCACAACCAATCACCTCGGTGACGGGGCCAGCGATCGGCCCCGCCGACTCTTCTTCGCCGCACGCGCGCGCTTTGCCGAGGACGCCGTGGCCGCCGCCATCACCGCTGGTGTGCGGCAGGTCGTGATCCTCGGCGCCGGTCTGGACACCTTCGCCTATCGCAATCCGCGCCCGGACTTGCGTATCTTCGAGGTCGACCACCCCGCCACCCAAGCGTGGAAACGCGAACGCCTTACTACCGCCGGAATCGACCGCCCTGAGACGTTGACCTTCGTGCCGGTCGATTTCGAAACCCAGACGCTGGCAGCGGGATTGGAATCCACCGGGTTCAAACGGACGGACCCGGCCGTATTCGTGTGGCTCGGCGTCGTTTTCTATCTGACTCCGAACGCCGCCCACGCCACTCTCGAATACATCGCTGGTCAGGCCCAGCCGGTCGAGGTGGTCTTCGACTACCTGCAGCCCGCGAACAGCGACGAGGACCGTGCGCACCAGCAGGCACGTGCCGATCGGCTGGCCGGCGTCGGCGAACCCGTGTTCAGCTACTTCACGCCCGACGACATCGCCGCACAGCTGCGCGCCCTCGGCTTCACCGACCTCGAAGACCACTCCGCCCCCGACCTCGTCACTCGCTACCTCGACGGATCCCCAAGATTCGGAGGCGAACCGCCCCGCGCACTGCGCGCGATCCGCATACTGCGCGCGAGCCGCTGAGGATTGCCCGCCACGTCGACTCGCACCACATCTGTCGCGACGGCTAGCATCTCCGGCATCAGCCTCTGAACTGCACAAACTCAGAGAAATGCGGGAACGCACGTGAGCGGAGCCCCGGAGAACAGCCCGAATGCATAGGCGGTCTTGAACAAGGTGGCGTCCCGAAACGCGGGCAACCAGCCCTTGCGGCCGAAGGCTCGGATCCGGGCGACTTCGTTGTCGCAGTGAGCAAAGAAGGCGTGCAGCTCCGCTTTCGTGAACACCCGTTTCTTCGGATCGGACTCGTTCTGTTGAACGTGCAGGTCACCGAGCCATTCGTCGATCATCGCCGGAGTCCATTGCCACAGATAGACATTCACATACGCGGTGAACGCCTTGCCCGTGCTCTCACGGCCTTCCACCGTCGTGCGGCCAGGTTCCGCGCGAGCTGCTGATTGGCGAACCCGGCCAGCATGGCCCGAAAGACCTGTTCTTCCGGCCGCAGCAGCGACACCCCGTCGAGCAGATGCAGCCGTGCCGCACCTGGCACCGAACCGGAGAAACCCACCGAACCACCCACCCTCCACCGTTCGCATCTGATGCGAGTCATGGACGAATCCGCAGGCAGTTGGGCCACACTCGGTCATGAACAGACCGCAGACGGCTACCATCGCCAGTGCCTCGGCAGCTGAAATCCTCTGGCAGAAGCCGCAATTGCCGCCCTCGAACCGGTCGATGTGCACACCGTCGCGAGTTCGCAATCCGATGCAATTGGCGGCGAAAGTAGTAATCGCGCGAAAAACAACGACAATGGCTTGACCAGCAGTGATGGCAGCGGGAGTTCAAATCCGCCGAAGAGCCGAAAAGGGGAGCCATGAGCGGATGTCCGGTCCGGATTGGATACTTATCTCGAGCGAGGTTTCAGCAGATCCTCGACCAGGCTGCTGGTGAGAGCGCGAGGGATGCTCGCCCCGGTCAGAGCGCAATAAACGAGCGGACCGAGTAGGGCATCGAGCGTGGCGTCGAGGCCGAGTTCGGGCGAGATCTCAGCGGCGTCGATTGCGTGCGCGAGCATGTCGCGTTCTCGAGCGCGGCGTGGATCGAGATAGCGCGTGTGGAAGCTCTCGGCTGTGCCGGGATTGTGCTGCGCCTCGGCGATGAGTGCGAGCAGGACCTTGCCGGCAGGCTCGCGGGTGAGGAATCGGGCGAAGCCGCGGATGTACGCGCGGATGTTTTCTGCTGTGGGCTTGTCCGTTGGGACGGGGAGGCGCTTGTCGCTGTCTTCGATAAGCGTGTCGAGGAGGATCTCGACCTTCGAGGGCCACCAGCGGTAGATCGTTTGCTTGGCGACGCCGGCACGACGCGCAATCGCCTCGATGGTCAAAGCGCCGAAGCCGTGCTCGACGAGCAGATCGTCCGCGGCATGCAGCACGGCCAGCCGCGCAGCCTCGTCGCGACGGTTGCCCGAGCGCGTCCTGGGCGGAGAGTCCGGGGCGGGCATGGGGTCACCTTACCGGTCGGTGATGCCGTGACCGGACGGCGACGTAATGTATTGTCTAGACGCAACGTTGCGTCTATAGAATATTTCGTCAGGTAGGAGCAGATAATGTCCGCCACGTCCAACCGTCAAGCACTCGTCATCGGGGCCTCCAGAGGCTTGGGTCTTGCCCTGGCCGGTGAGCTCGTTCGACGCGGCTGGCGAGTCATCGCCACCACGCGCCGCGACGGCGACGAGCTACAAGTGAATTCCGATGCCTCCAATGGGCGGCTGCACATCGAAACGCTGGAGATGACCAGCTCGGAACAGTTGGCCGCGCTGCGCGAGCGCCTGGACAGGGACCGACTCGACCTACTGTTCGTCAACGCCGCCATCGACCGCGGCAATCTGCCGATCGACGAGGTCTCCACCGACATGTTTACCGAGGTGATGATCACCAACGCACTGAGCCCGTTGCGCGTCCTCGAGGCCCTGCGTGGGCTCGTCGTGCCTGGCGGAACCGTGGCGGTCATGTCCTCCGACCAGGGCAGCATCTCCCGAAACACCGAGGGCGGCTATGAGCTCTACAAAGCCAGCAAGGCCGCGCTCAACCAGCTGATGCGCAGTTACGCCACCCGCCATGCCGGTGACGGACACACCAAACTGCTCATCGACCCCGGCCACAACCGGACCCGGCTCGGCGGACCCGACGCGCCTCTCGCCCCGCAAGAGAGCATCCCGGCCGTCGCCGACGTCCTCGAGACGCAGTCCGGTGCGCCCGGCCTGCAGTTCCTGGATCGGCACGGCCAGAGCGTCCCGTGGTAGAGCCACACCTGCGCTGATCGAGCTGTCGAGCCACCCGCCGAGCACCGGCCGTGATGCGAGATACGTTGTCGGACAGGCGATCAGGAGCCGCCACTCAGACGCGCGCCATGCGGCAATAGGGGGCATTCGGCGACGAACACAATCTGGGATTCGGCGGTGGTGGGCTGCTGCCCCCGGACCGCGGATGCGCGGGCCAGGCCTGGCCGACACCTTGCCTGCCCTGGTGCGCCGGCCCGCGACCGACGTCGGGATCAGATGGGCGCGGTCTGGATCCGGTCGAAGATCAGTACTCATGAGGATCTAATTCGTTGCCGTCGGCGCTGAGTTCGCGTTTCCCGTCCGGCTGACCGCCGGTGCCGGCATTGTTCACGAGCACATCCAATCGCGAAGTGCGGGCGATGATCTCGTCGGCCAGCCGGTCCACCTCCGCGAGTCGCGACAGGTCGGCCAGGACGATCTGCGGTGCGTGTCCGCTCGCGGCTGTCACCTCGGCCGCTGCGGCCCGATCGGGGTTGCGGCCGTGCAGGATCAGCCGGGCACCCGCTGCGCCGAGCCGCACCGCGAGTTCGCGGCCGAGTCCGTCCGTCGCGCCCGTCATCAGCACAGTGCGATCGACCATGCGATCGATATCGTTGTCGCTCATAATCTTTCCTTGCAGTCTCATTTCCCGTCCTCGTTCCGGATGCTGACCGAAGTGGCGGTCAGGTCGAGCGCGACGTGCGTGCCGAGAGGCGTGTGCACGACGCGCGGTTCGCCAGTGGCCGGCATCGGTATGCCGTTAACGACGACCTCGACCCAAAAGGCTGAAACGCGATCAATGGATATGGTCCCGGGGCGCACGGGCGCCCGCCGGGCCGCGCAGGCGGTCACCGGCGGGTTGTCGCCTTGGACGGCGGGGTCGAGGCAGGCGCGGAAACCCGCCCTCCGCAGTCGAATTCCTTCGGGCCCGGCGGCGACTCCGACCATGATGTAGTTGCCATCCGGACCGGCCCGGGCGTCGTCAGTCGAGGAAGTGCTCGAGTTCCGCGGTGACGAATTGGGGATTCTCCTCGACGAGCCAGTGCCCCGCGTGCGGGACGTCCACGGCTCGC